>JADGRP010000014.1 GCA_017880805.1 Burkholderiales bacterium | reverse complement strand
GCTCGCTGCTCACAGCGCTACATCCGCTCGATTATCGCCGCGATTCCCTGCCCGCCGCCGATGCACATGGTGACGAGGCCATAGCGCCCGCCGGTTCGCTGGAGCTCGTACATCGCTTTCACCGTCAGGAGGCACCCGGTCGCACCGATCGGGTGCCCCAGCGCGATCGCGCCGCCGTTGGGGTTGACCTTCGCCGCGTTCATGCCGAGCTCTTTGCTGACGCCGAGCGCCTGCGCGGCGAAGGCCTCGTTGGATTCGATGACGTCCATCTGGTCGAGCTTCAGTCCCGCCTTGGCAAGTGCGCGGGGAACCGCGCCGACGGGGCCGAGACCCATGATCTTCGGGTCGATGCCGGCGTGGCCGTAGGCGACCAGCCGGGCCATCGGTTTGAGGCCCTTCTTCGCCGCCACCGATTTTTCCATCAGAACCACTGCGGCCGCCGCGTCGTTGATGCCTGATGCGTTGCCCGCGGTGACAGTCCCGTTCTCCTTGATGAACACCGCTTTGAGCTTCGCCATGCCTTCGATGGTCGCGTCGCCACGCACGTGCTCGTCGGTATCGAATTGCAGCGGCCCTTTCTTGCTCTTGAGCTCGATCGGCAGGATCTGACTCTTGAAATAACCGGCGGCAATCGCCGCGGCGGCGCGCTTGTGGCTTTCGACGGCGAACGCGTCCTGCTGCTCGCGCGAGATGCCGCACTTGGCGGCGACATTCTCGGCGGTTACGCCCATGTGGATGGGGTCGAACGGATCGGTCAGCGCCCCGACCATCGCGTCGAGCACCTTGGTGTCTCCCATGCGCGCGCCCCAGCGCTGCGTCAGATTCATGTACGCGGCGCGGCTCATACTCTCTACGCCGCCGGCCACCGCGGCATCGATGTCGCCGAGGAGGATGTACTGCGACGCGCTGACGATCGCCTGCAAGCCGCTGCCGCACAAGCGATTGAGCGTCAGCGCGCCTGTTTCGTGCGGCAGGCCGCCGTTGACGCAGGCCACCCGCGACAGATACATGTCTTTAGGCTCGCTGTGCAGCACGTTGCCGAATACACATTGGCCGATGTCGTTCGGATCGACCTTGGCCCGGCTCACGGCCTCTCTGACGACGCGCGCCGCGAGGTCCGTCGGCGCGATGTCCTTCAGGCTGCCACCGTAATCGCCGATGGCGGTACGCACGCCGCTCAGGATGACGACTTCCCGCTGTTCGCTCATGGTTTATCTCCGTATTGAGGGCCGATTATGCTGCGAATCGAACACGCGCGCACCTGCGCACTGCCCGGCGCCCGTTCGTCCGGGGGCGGCGGCTACGTTGTCGCGAGGGACTGACTGATCCGGTAGAGCCCTTCCAGCGCCAGGTTTTCGTGCAACTCGAAAGGGATGTTCAGCCGCGGACTCAGGGCACGGGCGGCGCCGCCGGAAAGCAGGCACATAAGTCCCGGTGCCTCCGCCAATCGCAGATGGTAGAGCCGCTCGACCGCCCCTGCCTGCGCATGCTGGCACCCGCTGGCGATCGCATCGACGGTCTGCGTCGGGTTGTCGACGTATTCGCCGTCGGCGTCGGGCAGCGCCGCGGTGTTGTCGTGCAGCGAACGCAGCATCAGGCCGACACCCGGCAGGATCACGCCCCCTTTGAACTCGCCCGCGGCGGTGAGGAAGTCGATCGTCGTCGCGGTGCCGCACACGACCACCAGCGTCGGCCTCTCTCCCAGCAGTTCGCGCGCGCCGATCAGCGCGGCCCATCGGTCGCTGCCGAGTTGGGCCGGATTGCGATAGAGGTTAAGGACGCCGCATTGTTCCTCTTGTGGAATCAGCCAGTATGGAGAGGGTGCATCCGACCAGACTTCGAGCACGCGGATCATGGTCGATCGCACCCGCGTGCCGGCGACGTTGGAGATGACGATTTGCGCCGGCGCGCGAAATTTTGCGAACTGCAGCGCCAGTGCCGGTATTTCGGCGAGCAGTACGTGGCCCGATTCCAGCCGGTTCTCTCGCGCGCCGCCACTCGAACCGTTTCGGAACAGTCCCCATTTGAGAAACGTGTTGCCGATGTCGATCAGAAGATTGTAGTCGGGCATGCGGACGGAGGGATTGGAAGACACGGCGCGGCGCTTCGGGCTTCAGAGCGGGTCGAGCGGATAGATCGGCCGCCTGAGCTTTTCGTAACGATACACCGAGAGGTCGGCGTTGGTGACCCCCACGCCCGCACATTCGACGACGTGCGATGCGATCGGGCCGAAGCCGGCGCGGTAGTGAATACGCGATTTGAGCATGATGAATCGCTTTTGCCGCGGATCGATTCCGCAGTGAGTGAATACACCGAGATCCATCGGCTCGTGACCGCGCTCGGTGACCACGATCTCGACGCGAGGCCCAATATTCCTCATGGTCCCCGTAGCCCCGTCCGTGTTTTCAACGCCGAGCACGGCCGTGCGGCCCAGGAAGGTCCTGATGCCGGTGTACATCGGTCCGGTAATGGTGAACTCGCCGTCGGTGATCGCGAGCACGCGGCCTGAAATTTGCATCGGCTCGCCCTTGACGCCGATCGACGGCATATCGGTCTTGCCGCCGAGGTCTATCGTGACCCGGTTGCCGACGCCGGCAGAAATCATTTGCGCGACCGCCGCCGGGTCGCGGATCGGCGCGATCGCAACGTCATCGAGATCCTGACGCAGGATCTCGGCGACGACCGCCATTACATCCTGTGCTCCGCCCGAGCCGCAGTTGTCGCAATGATCGATCAGCAGTACCGGGCCGTCCTGCGCCGCGTTGCCAAGCCGTTTGGCCGTGGCCACCGACTCGGCCAGCGGTGCCGCGACGAATGCGTACTCGGCGCGGCGCTGCCAGGCGATGTCGAGCATGTGCTCGCACACTTCCGCGGCGGCGGTTCGCCCGCCGCGCTTCGCGTCGCCAACCACGATCGCGGACACGCCGGTGTAGGGCGTATCGGCATGCGGAAACGACGGCAGCAATGTCGCTGCCAGGATCTTGCCGCTCGCTTCCATCTCGCGCGCGTAGCGCAGGATGTCGCCCGAGGGTCCGTCCTCGGGTGCGTGGCGCATGACCGACGCAAGCAGAGGCTTCCATCCCCAGGCCATCGCCGGCTCGATTTCGCCCTCGAGCGTGCGGATCAGGATTTCTCCGGACAAGCGCCCCACGTCGTACATGTCCACGTGCGGATAGGTCTTGTAGCCGGTAATCACCGTCGCATGGTCGACGAGATCGCCGGAAAGGTTGGTGTGATAGTCGAGCGTCACCGCGATCGGCAGGCCCGGCGCGATCTTGCGCAAGCGGCGCACGATCTCGCCTTCGGCATCGTCGCAATCCTCGATGACCATCGCGCCGTGCAGGTCGAGCATCGCGGCGTCGCAGCCGGCGCGCACCGCGTCCTCCAGAGGGCGCATAAGCTCTTCGAAGCTTGCGCGTGAAGCCTTGTTCGACGGCCATGCTTCGGCGGCGACGGGCGTGACGATCTCGGCGCCTTCGCCTATCGCGAGGTCGAGGTAGGCCCCCATCGGGGTATTGGTGCCGGCGAATCGCGCGCGCGCCGCGTCGCCGAAGGCCGGCCCGTTACCGTGACCGAACGACGACAGCGGCGTCGGGATCGGCGAGAAGGTGTTGGTCTCGTGCTTGATAAGCGCGATAACGTAGCGGCGCGGCATGGTCAGTGCGCGATCTGGAGATACCTTGAAAGCCTCAAACGGAAGCGATGTCGCCGAACGCGGGCCCCAGCGGTTTGAGGCGCAGTCCCTTGCGCAATCGCGACCACTCGAACATCGTCGGATCTGCTTTTGCGGGGCCCGGCGCGACGACGACCAGTACTTCCCTGGCGATCGGCTCGAAATCGGCGCGAAAATGCACCGAGCTCTTGAGTGCGAGGATTCGCTGTGCCTTCGGCTCGATGCCGACGTGACGGAACATCTCCTGGTCCGCTGCCTGACATTTGCGCGATGCGAGCACGACACGCACGCCATCTTTCTCCAGGACCGCCATCGGCCCGAGGTCCATGCGGAACCCCGAGAACATCGGACCGGTGCACACAAATCGTCCGTCCGCCACGCGTTCTATCGTGAACTCGCCGGCCAGCGGAACGTGGCCTTTCACGCCGGAAATCTCACCGAGCTCGAACATCGCTTTGTGGCCGGCGCCGATGGCGTGCGCTTTGGCGGCGGATGCCGGATCGATCAGGAGGCCCAGCACCGCGCCCGGCGCGCGGCGCGCGAGCAGCGCCGCAAGCAGGCCGGTGGTGTCGCCGTTGCCACCCGCGCCGGGGTTGTCCTGCGTATCGGCGAGCACGACGGGAGCGCCCGGCTCTCCGCGCTGCATGGCACGCGACACGGCGGCTTCGGGCGTGAACAACTCCATCGAAAATTCGCCTTCGGCGTCGGCGATCGCGTTGGCAAGCGACGCGGTCGCGGTCTGCACCCGTGCGGCGTCGGGACCGTAGCCCAATACCGCCATCCCGCATTCCGGAAAATCCGCCATCGGGAAGCCGGGCGTGAACGAAAGCACGGCGTTGTGCTCGCGTTCGAGCCGCCCGAGCATGGCGTAAAGGCTCTTTGCCGGCTCGATGAGCGTGCATTGCGATGGCAGCCCGGTGAGGAAATCGAGCGTGCGAAAAGATTTGGCAGGCGCTTCGCCGCCGGCAAGCATGCCTTCGAGAAGGCGGGCGGCGCGCTCGCCGCTTGCCGCCATGTCGACGTGAGGATAAGTGCGGTAAGACACGAATCCATCGCAGTATTTGATCATCGCCTGAGTGACATTGGCGTGCAGATCGAGACTTGCGACGATCGGAACGCGATCTCCCACGAGTTGCCGCATGCGCGACAAGAGCGCGCCTTCGCCGTCGTCGAGATTCTCGGTAACCATGGCGCCATGGAGGTCGAGGTAGATTCCGTCCACGGGACCGGCCGCTTCCAGGCGTGCTAGCATGTCTGCGACAATACGTTCGTAGGCGTCGCGCGTGACGTGCGCCGAAGGAGACGCCGCGCCCCACACCAGACCGACGGTGCGATGTCCCAAGGCGTGCAGCGTGTCGATCGCGCCAGCAGCGGGAATATTGGCGCCGGAAAGGCGCGGCGCGATCTCGGCGCCCGACGTGAGCGGCGGCCAGCCGCCGCCGTCCTCGAAAGCGGTGAAATCGGCTTTTGACGGCGCGAAGGTGTTGGTCTCGTGCTGGAAGCCGCCTACTGCGATCAGGCTCATCGGTTTTCCCGCGGGTTTCCCATCATCGCGCCGGACGAAAAGCGCCGGGCGAGAGTAGCCGGAATCGCTGCGCCGTGCAAACGTCGCCGCCAGGACAAGAACGGAGAGGTCCGATCGCTGTGAGCGACGACATCTGGCGCTGGAGCGCAATTCGCATCGCGACAGCGATCCGTCGCCGCGACATCTCGGCGCGCGAGGCCCTCGAGTCGTGCCTCGGTCGCATGGCCGCGGTCAACCCCAAGCTCAACGCGGTGACGGTCGATTTATCGACAAGCGCACGCGAGGCCGCCGATCGCGCCGATGCAGCAGTTGCGAGCGGCGACGAGCTCGGCGCGCTGCACGGTGTGCCGGTGACCGTCAAGGAAAACGTCGATCAGCAAGGCTCTGCGACGACCAACGGCGTGGTCGGCTTTCAGAGCATTGTCGCCCGGGAGGACAGTCCGATCGTCGCCAACTGGAGGCGGGCAGGAGCGGTCATTCTCGGCCGCACCAATACGCCGGCCTTCAGCTTTCGGCTCGACACGGTCAACGATTTGCGCGGGCGCACCTACAGCCCATGGTCGCAAACGCACACGCCTGGCGGCTCGTCGGGTGGCGCCGCATCGTCCGTCGCCGCGGGCATCACGCCGCTGGCGCACGGCAACGACATCGCCGGATCGGTGCGATTTCCCGCGTATTGCTGCGGCCTGGCGGGCATCCGGCCATCATTCGGCCGCGTGCCCGCGTACAACCCGACGCAGACCGCCGAGCGCTCGATGTCGTCGCAGCTCATGTCGGTGCAGGGCCCTCTTGCACGCAGCGTCGCCGACGTGCGCCTGGGTCTCGCCGCGATGGCGGCTCGGGATCCGCGCGACCCGTGGTGGACGCCTGCGCCGATCGACGGGCCAGTGGCCCCCCGTCCGATTCGTGTGGCGGTCGTCACCGAAGCGCACGATCTTGGCGGCGTCAAGCTGCACCCCTCGGTCGCCCGTGCGCTGGAGCAAGCTGCCGCGTCGATGGCCGACGCGGGATACGAGATCGTCGACGACAGGACGCCGGGTTTCACCCGCGCCAAGGAGCTGTGGTTCGAGATGCAGGTGCCGGAGTTTCGCCATTTCTCGCTGCCGCTCATCGAAAAAGAAGGCGACGATGGAATTCGCACTGCGGTCCGCTTCATGTTCGACAATATTCCACCGGCCGATGCCTTGTCGTACATGAAGTCGCTGGCGGAACGGGCACGATTGATTCGCGAATGGACTCTTTTTCTGGATCGCGTACCGCTGGTGCTCGCGCCGATCTGCTCCGAACCGGTGTACCGGCAAGGCTTTGACATCGAAAGTGCGGAGCGAACCGCGGCTCTGTGGCGCGAGTGCGCAACGATGATGGCGGTTCCCGTGCTCGGGCTCCCCGCAATGGCCGTGCCGACCGGCGTGGTGGATGGGCTGCCTATGGGCGTGCAGATCGTGGGACCGCGCTTTCGCGAGGACCTATGTCTCGCGGCAGGCGAGGCGATCGAAGCGCGCGCAGGTGACCTGACGCCCATCGATCCAGTGTGGTAGCCCATTGCCATTGCGGGCGTGCATCGGCTATCGTGGTCGCTCGTCGCGCGTGCCGCGCCTCATCGGGACCACTGCCCGACCTCCCCTCAAGGAAGACTTCCATGCTGAATCTCCGCTCCTTCAAGACCGCGCTTCCTACGACGATGGCCACGATCTTCGCCATGTTTGCGATGTTCGACGCCGGGGCACAAACGACGCTGCGCGTGGTCAAGCACTCCGACCTCAAAATCGTCGATCCGATCTGGACCACGGCATATATCACCCGCGATCACGGCTATATGATCTACGACACGTTGTTCGCGACCGATGCCAACAACCAGATCAAGCCGCAGATGGTAGACAAGTTCGAGCTTTCCGCCGACAAGCTGACCTATACCTTTACCTTGCGCAGCGGCCTGTTGTGGCACGACGGCAAGCCAGTCACCGCCGAGGATTGCGTCGCGTCGATCAAGCGCTGGGGCGCCAAGGATGCGATGGGCCAGAAGATGATGTCATTCGTGAAGGACATGCCGGTCATCAATGCCGGGACCTTTCAGATGGTCCTGAATGCGCCGACTGGACTGGTGCTGACTGCGTTGGGCAAGCCGTCGTCCGCGGTGCCGTTCATGATGCCCAAGCGGGTCGCCGAGACGAGTCCCAACGAGCAGATCTCCGACTACATCGGTTCAGGTCCCTTCGTGTTCAAGAAGGACGAGTGGAAGCCGGGCGACAAGGCCGTCTACATCAAGTTCGACAAATACAAGCCGCGCGCCGAGCCGCCGTCGGGCCTCGCCGGCGGCAAGGTGGCGAAGGTCGACCGCGTCGAATGGAGAGTGGTGGCCGACCAGCAGACTGCTGTCAGCGCGATGATCGCAGGCGAGATCGATTTCATCGAGCAGCCTTCGCACGATCTGCTGCCGTTATTGCGAAACGATCCGAACATCAAGCTGGTCGACTGGAATCCTCTCGGCAACCAGTACGCGTTTCGCTTCAACGTGACCGCGAAACCGTTCGACAACGTCAAGATCCGGCAGGCGCTGCTCTACGCATTCAATCAGCAGGACTTCCTTCAGGCGACGATCGGCGACAAGCAGTACTACAAGGTTTGCAAGGCCTTGTTCGTCTGTGGCACCCCGCTCGCATCGGACAAGGGCATGGACGGATTGCTCGAGTCGAATTTTGCCAAAGCTCAGGCGCTGCTCAAGGAGGGCGGTTACGACGGCACGCCTATCGTGCTGATGCATTCGACCGACCTGCAGGTGCTCACCAATCTCGCGCCGGTCGCGAAATCGCTGATGGAAAAGGCCGGCTTCAAGGTCGACATGCAGTCGATGGATTGGCAGACGGTGGTCGCGCGGCGCGCGAAAAAGGACCCTCCGTCGCAGGGTGGCTGGCACGCGTTCATTACCTCGTGGGTTTCGGCAGACATCCTGAATCCGGTGTCGACCGCGTTCCTGAATTCTAGCTGCGACAAGGCGTTGTTCGGCTGGCCCTGCGACGCGCAGATCGAAAAGCTGCGCGATGACTTCGCCCGCGAAACCGATCCGGCCAAGCAAAAGGCGATTGCCGAAGCGGTGCAGGTGCGCTGGACGCAATATCCAACCCACATCCCCCTCGGGCAGTGGTATCAGCCGGGCGCCTCGCGCAAGAACGTCGACGGGTACGTGGTGGCGCCGGCGTCCGTTTTCTGGAATATCAGCAAGACCGGCAAGTAATGGCTATCTTCCCGGCCAGGCGTGCATCAGCATGCGCGCGCCGGGACACGGTGGCGAAAAGCGTGGCGAAGGGCGAATCGTAATGCTCGCCTACATCACCCGGCGATTGCTGGCCACGATTCCCGTCATGGCGGTCGTTGCGGTGTTCGTCTTTTCCATGCTGCGCCTCACACCCGGCGATCCAGCGGCGATCATCGCCGGCGCCGCCGCCACCTCGCAGGACATCGTCGATATCCGGCAAAAGCTCGGGCTCGACCGGCCCATTGTCACGCAGTTCTTCATCTGGATCACACGGGTGCTGAGCGGCGACTTCGGTGAATCCTTCTTCTACAAGAAGTAGGTGGCGGAGCTGATCGCCGACCGCGTCGGGCCGACGCTGGCGCTGGCGACGCTGACGATGTCGCTCTCGATCGTGATATCGGTGCCGCTGGGAGTGGTCGCTGCATATCGGCAAGGGACCTGGGTCGATCGGGTCGTCATGGGCTTCTCGGTGCTCGGCTTTTCGGTGCCGGTGTTCGTGATCGGCTACACGCTGATCTACGTGTTCTCGATCAAGCTCAACTGGCTGCCGGTGCAGGGCTACCAGCCGATGGCCGAGGGCTTCGGCGGATTCGTGCAGCGGCTGATCCTTCCCAGCCTCACGCTGTCGGTGATCTACATCGCGCTCATCGCCCGCATCACCCGCACCAGCGTGCTCGAAGTGCTCGGCGAGGATTACATACGAACCGCGCGCGCCAAGGGTCTCACCAATCGAGTGGTGCTGATGAGGCACGCGTTGCGCAACGCCGCGGTTCCGATCGTGACGGTGATCGGCCTCGGCATCGCTTTGCTCATCGGCGGCGTCGTGGTGACCGAAAGCGTGTTCAGCATCCCCGGGCTCGGACGCCTCACGGTGGACGCGGTCCTCGCCCGCGATTACCCGACGGTGCAGGCGGTGATCCTGCTCTTTTCGCTGGCGTACGTGCTGATCAATCTCCTGGTCGACGTCGCCTACCCGCTGCTCGACCCGCGGATCCGCTACTGATGCGACTGCATCGGATGATCGCGCAACCGAGCAGCGGTGCCGTGAAAACGTCCGCTGGATGAGCGTCGTCGCCAATCCGACCGGCACCGCTCGGTCCGCTCCGCCGGTGCTGCAGACCGATGTGGGGCGGCGTTTGCGGCGCAATCCGGGCGTCGTCATCGGCGCCACGATCCTCGCGATCGTGTTGTCGATCGCACTCGCCGCGCCGTGGCTGGGCACGGTCGATCCGGCGGCGATCAATCCCGCGGTTCGAAACAAGCTGCCCGGTTACGAGGAGACGATTCGCAACGCCGACGGCAGTGAAAGCACGCTGGTGCATCGCATGGGCACCGACACGCTGGGACGCGATGTCTACAGCCGCGTCGCGTACGGTGCACGCGCATCGCTCTTGGTCGGCGGCTCGGTGGCGCTGATCGGCGTCGCGATCGGGCTCGTGATCGGGCTCCTCGCCGGATATATTCGATGGCTCGACGGCATCGTCATGCGGGTGATGGACGGCTTGATGGCGATTCCGGCGATCCTGCTGGCGATCGCAGTGGTATCGCTTTCCTCGGCCGGCCTGGTGGCGGTGATCGTCGCCATTGTGATCCCGGAAATCCCGCGCGTGGTGCGCCTCGTGCGCTCGGTGGTGCTGTCAGTGCGCGAGGAACCCTACGTCGAAGCCGCGATCTCGGTCGGCACGCCCACGCTGCCGCTGATCGTCCGCCACATTCTCCCCAACACCGTGCCGGCGCTGATCGTGCAGGCAACCTATATCGCCGCGTCGGCGATCCTGATCGAAGCCATCCTGTCGTTTCTGGGCGTGGGCATTCCACCTCAAACGCCCACGTGGGGCAACATCATGGCCGAGGGCCGCGCGCTGTTCCGCATCTTTCCGCACAACATTCTCTATCCCGGCATCCTGCTTGCATTGACCGTGCTCGCGGTGAACATGCTCGGAGACGGTTTGCGTGACACGCTCGATCCACGGTTGAGCAAACGTTTGTGAACGCTTATGAGTGAATCCGCGTCTGCCGTCCTCGACGTGCGCGGCTTAACGATCGCGTTGCCCTCTGGTGCCGATCGCGCGCTGGCCGTCGATGGTGCGGGCTTCACCGTCAACGCGGGTGAGATCGTGTGCCTGGTCGGCGAATCGGGCTCCGGTAAATCGGTCATCGCGCAGGCGACGATGGGCCTGCTGCCCGCAGCGCTGCGCGCCACAGGCGGGCAAATACTGCTCGATGGAGAGGACGTGCTGAGAGCGAGCGAAGCTCGTCTGCGAGCGCTGCGGTGCACGCGAATGTCGATGATCTTTCAGGAGCCGATGACCGCGCTCAATCCGGTCATGACCTGCGGCGACCAGATCGACGAAGTGCTTTCGACCCACACCGCGCTTTCCACGACCCTTCGACGCTCGCGCATGCTGGAGATCGTGCGCGACGTGCAGCTGCCCGAACCGGAACGCATGAGCGCGTCGTTTCCACACCAGCTTTCGGGCGGCCAGCGGCAGCGCATCATGATTGCGATGGCCCTGGTGCTGAATCCGCGGCTCCTGATCGCCGACGAACCGACGACGGCGCTCGACGTCACGACCCAGGCGCAGATCCTGGTGTTGATCCGGGAGCTGCAGCGCAAGCACGACACGGGCGTGCTGTTCATCACTCACGACTTCGGCGTGGTCGCCGAGATCGCCGATCGCGTCGCGGTATTGCGACAGGGCGAGGTCGTGGAATTCGCGCCGGCGCGCGAGCTGCTTGCCCATCCGCGCCACGAATACACCCGGATGCTCATTGCGGCGGTGCCGAGCCTCAAGCCGCGCCAGCGCGAGATTGCAGCCGGTGCGCCGATTGTCTTGCGCACCGAGCAGCTAACGAAGACGTACACCCGTGAGGGATGGCTACGCCGCGGCGACGACGTCGCCGCGGCCTCGGCAATATCGCTCGAAATCCGCCGTGGCGAAACGCTGGGCATCGTCGGCGAGTCGGGCTCGGGAAAATCGACGGTCGCGCGCTGCATCGCGCGGCTGATCGAGCCGACCGCGGGACGGATCATGCTCGATGGCGAGGATGTTGCGCGCCTCGGTGCCGGCGCGCTGCGCCGGTTCCGGCGCCGGGTGCAGATCGTTTTTCAGGATCCGTATCGCTCGCTCAATCCGCGGCGAACGGTCGGCGAGGCTATCGTCGAAGGGCCGATGAATTACGGCATCGCCCGCGGCGCGGCGCTTGCCAACGCCTGCAGGCTGATGGAGCTGGTGCGGCTGGATCCCAGATCGCTCGACCGCTACCCACACCAGTTTTCAGGGGGACAGCGGCAGCGCGTATGCATTGCGCGCGCGCTCGCGATCGAGCCCGAGCTGCTGATCGCCGACGAGGCGGTTTCCGCGCTGGATGTTTCGGTGCAGGCGCAGGTGCTGGCGCTGCTCGACGAAATCCGCACCGAGCTCAATCTGGCGATGCTGTTCATCACCCACGATCTTCGCGTCGCGGCGCAGGTCTGCGATCGCGTGGCGGTAATGCGGCACGGTCGGATCGTCGAAGAGGGACCCGTCGGCGAACTGTTCGCGCATCCGCAGCACGAATACACCAAGGCTCTTCTTGCCGCGGCGCCGGGACGAAACTGGACGTTCTCTAGCGACACACGGGCAGGCGCGGCCTGATCCGGGCGCAGCGCCGGATCGCGGTGCGGCTACATGTTGTCGATACGCCACTTTCCGTCTGCATCGCGGATCAAATTCACTTGGTGCGCATAGCTGCCGTCGGCTTTCTTGCGGGTGAGAGTGATCGTGGCGAGCCCTTCGCCTGACAGCATGACCGAGCGGACCGAGCCGAGCTCCTCGACATTGAACGGTGTCGACTTGCTGCCGATCGTGTCGAACACGGACGCGAGTCGTTGCTGTGCCGATGGCGTCAGCTCCTTCAGCGCCGCATCCTTGTCACCGCGACGGATGGCTTGATCCATACGTTCCCAAGTCTCACGCGGCCCCCTGAAGTCGGCTTCGGTAGGCATCCGGACTTTTTGCCCGCGGGACAAAGCGGTTGCGGGTCTGGGGTCCGCCGCGGAAGAGCTTGACGCCGGCACCGGGGCCTGAAACTTCAGCGTCTCCTCGGCGGCGGGCTGGCAGGGAGTAGCCTGGATGCTCGTCTTTCCGGCGGCATCGATACATTTGAACGTTTCGCCGTAGGCTGGAGCCTGTCCCAGCGAAAGCGCGCTCAGCGCGCTCATCGCGATCCATCGCCGCACGCTGGAGCGCGGGCGATTCACGGCGTCGAACACGAGTTGTGACGGTAAGTGCGACGAGGAAGTTTTCTCTCTGACGCGCACATGATTCCGCCCGCGATGCGTCTACGACCGGGGCACGATGTACGGCGGGTTGGGCGCGAAACTATGCGGCGCCACGCTTCGAGGCGGATGCTGGTGCGGCGGGTGCGTCGGACGCATTTGGCCTGTCCCCGGATACCACGACAAGTATTGATCGTAGGGCGATAGCGCGGCGCTGTAGTCGGCATCCGCGGCGCTGCGATCTTCCTCTCGCTGGCCCCGCGCAATCGCGGCAAGGTCTTTTTGCGCGGCCGCGCGCCGCTCTTCGGCGATACGCGCCTCGGCGCTCCGGTCGAGCATATCGCGCGCGCCCTGCAGTCGCGCGACCGCTGCCGGGTCGACGTCACCCGGATGGATATCGAGCAGCTCACCACCCTTGCATGGCTGGTCGGTGTAGATCAAGCCGAGATCCTTGCCGAAACACTTGTAGATCGGGACGGTCGCGGCGTCGGCGGCGCCAATGCCGAAAATGAGCGCGGCCATGGCGAGGGTCGCGGCAGCCGGTTTGCCGCGCTTAGGTAACGCTTTTGACGTCATGTTCATACGAGCATCGCAGCGAGTATGCGCGTCGCCTGCGCAGTTGTCAGGACCAATTCACGTGGCCACTCAGGTGGCCAGCAAGCGCGGACTGCAGATTCCCTGACCGCCATTCTACTCCGCCGCGGCATTGCACCGCCAATGTCCGGTCCGTCGTGGCGTCCAGTCACGCAGCCGACCCTTCGGCGATCTCGAGCAGGATGTCAGCGGCCCGCGCGCACTGCTCGGCGGAGACGTCGAGGTGCGTCACCGCGCGCAGCATTCTCGGCGTGAAGGCAAACACCAGCACGCCGCGTTCCCGCGCTCGAGCCACTACCGTTGGCGCATCGGGCGCGTCGGGCGCGAGAGTGAAGACAAGAATGTTTGTCTGGACGCTTGCCAGGTCGATGTCGATCCGGTCACTCGATGCGAGCCGCTCTGCGATACGTCGCGCGTTCGCGTGATCCTCGGCCAGCCGCGCGACGTTGTGCTCCAGAGCGTACAGGCCCGCAGCGGCGAAGATTCCCACCTGCCGCATCGCGCCGCCGAACATTCGCCGGTAGCGCACCGCCCGGCCGATCAGCTCACGCGATCCGGCGAGGACCGAGCCGCCGGGCGCGCCCAGCCCTTTGGACAACGCGACCGACGCCAGATCGAATGGGGCAGCCAGGTCGGCAGGCGATCGGCCGCTCGCCACCGCCGCATTCCAGAGTCGCGCACCGTCAAGGAAGGAAGAGATGCCATGTTGTCGCGCTGCGCTGCAGATGCGCTCGGCCTCATCCTGCGGGAAAATCACTCCGCCGGCGCGGTTCTGGGTATTTTCGATTTCGACCAGCGTGGTCGGCGGATAAATGACGTGGCCCGCCGGCTTGCGCGCGGCGAGGAACTCATCGAAGGTAAACGTGCCCCGGGCCCCGATCTCGGTGAACTGAACCCCGGCGTTGGCGGCGCCGGCACCTGTTTCGTGCCATACGGCGTGGCTTTCGCGACTGACGATGACGTCGTCCCCCGGCCGGGTAAATACGCGAAGTGCAACCTGATTGGCCATCGTTCCCGACGGCAGCCACAGCGCGGCTTCCTTTCCGAGCAACGCGGCGATCTTTTCCTGTAGCAGGTTGGCCGTGGGATCTTCGCCGTATTGATCGTCGCCGACCGGAGCGGCGGCGATTGCGGCGCGCATTTCCTGCGAGGGGCGGGTGACGGTGTCGGAGCGCAGGTCGATCGGTGGCGGGAGGTGCGGCATGACGAGGTCTCTTCCTACTCGGGATTACCGGAATGGAGAAGGAGATTTCGCCAAACCTATCGTCATCTCCGCTCACTTGGCAACTGAGCGGGAATGACGATATCAAAGATCCGGACGTCATGCACTTTCGCAATGTTCAAGTTTCAAAACCCGGGGCTACAGACCGGCATCGCGCTTTCCAAGCCCAAACACGTCCGCCAGCAATTCATACGAGCGCCTTCGCGCCTGCGGGTCGAAGGTCCAGGTATTGATCACGATCTCGTCCAGCTCCAACCCGCGCGCAAGCGCAACGAGCTTGGCGGCCACATCAGCCGCAGTCCCGACAAAAGCCTTGCCGCGCAACGCTTCGATCCGCTCGCGCTCCTCTGCATTATAGGGATACGCCGCGGCCTGCGCCGGCGAAACCAGCGCATTGCGCAGGCCCTTTTCGAAACCGACGCGCCAGTACTCACGCGTCATCAGCAGCCGCTGCGCCTCGGCCTGGGTTTCCGCCGCGAGCGCCCACACGCAGATCGTCGCGATCGGCGCCGGGTAGCGCGCACTCGGCCGGTAATTCCGTCGATACAGCGCGAGCGCCTCTTCCACGCCGCGCCCATCGCTGAAGAAATAAGCGAATGCGTACGGCAGCCCGAAGAAAGCCGCGAGCTGTGCCCCGTAGTCCGAGCTGCCTAGGATCCACAGCTCGGGGCTGGTGGGACCCTGGGGATGCGCGGCAACCTTGCGAAATGGATGCTCCTCCGGCAGCGGCGAGCCGGCGAGCCAGCTTTGCAGTTCGAGCACTTGCTGAGGAAACTCGTCAGCCGCATTCGAGTAGGGATTCAGCGCGCGAGCGGTCAATTGGTCGGAGCCCGGCGCACGGCCCACACCGAGGTCGATTCGTCCCGGAGCGATGGCTTCCAGCACGCGAAACTGCTCGGCGACCTTGAGCGCCGAGTAGTGGGGAAGCATGACGCCGGCGCTGCCGACACGGATGCGCTGCGTCGTGGCCGCAATGGCGGCCATCAGAATCTCCGGCGCGGTGCCAACGATGCTGGCGCTGTTGTGATGCTCGGATACCCAATAGCGGTGGTAGCCCAGTGTGTCGCACAGACGAGCGAGCGCGAGCGATTCGCGGATGGCAGTGTCCTGCGTGCTGCCTTCCGCGGCAGTCGACTGATCCAGCACCGACCACCTCATGCGCTACGCTCCCGCACCTTCGACGAGCACCATGTTGAAATCGGCGGCGCCGATCCGCTTATCGCGGGCGGCCTGATATTCGGGAGAGTTGTACAACGTCTTGGCTCTTTCGGACGAAGGAAACTCGACTACGACAAGACGGTTCGCGTCGAACTTTCCCTCCAGTATCGTTCTCGTGCCACCGCGCACGAGGAACTTGCCGCCATACTGCGCAACGGCTGGCCCCGAGAGCTTGGCGTAATCCTGGAACTGTTCCTGTTGGGTCACAGTTATGATGGTCACGAGATAGGCTGGCATGGTGTTTCTCCATTGCGCACCGGTGAAAGTCGTTGGCACCAAGACGGCGATCTGCGTTGCGCGCGACGTCAAACCACCTCTGCGCTTCGAAGCTTTCTAAAGATTCGTTGCTGCAACCTGGCCTGGACTAGGTGATGGTCATCATCACCGGCGCATGGTCACTTGTCCCCACGTCGGCAAGAACGACACAGCTGGTCGCGCGGGCAGCGATGCTGCGCGAGGCGAGAATGTAGTCGATGCGCCAGCCGATGTTGCGCTGGCGCATGCTGCGCCAGGGTGGCCACCAGGTGTAGAGGTTCGCGTTGTCGGGCTGGAGCGCGCGGCCGACATCGACGAAATTCCCGCCGAGGAGCTTGTCGAAAAGCTCGCGTTCCTCCGGTCGCTGTCCGATGACGTCGGCCTTTCGCTCCTTGGGATGCACGTCGATGTCGGCATGGGCGACATTGATGTCACCGCACAGGACGACCTCGCGTCCCTCGTCATGCAACTGCTTCGCCCACGCCGCGAGCTGGGTCAGGAAGTTGATCTTGGCGGGATAGTCCTTGCCGCCGTTGGGCACGTAGACTGAAGCGAGGACCATGTTGCCGAGAGCAGTCTGCACGATGCGCGTTTCCATGTCGAACTCGGGATGGCTGAACTCGGGGCCAGCATCGACGAGATTTTTCCTGATGTGAAGCGATACGCCGGAGTAGCCCTTGTGGCCATGCCAGAATACGTAATAGTCCGCGAGCGTGCACCGCCCGGGAATTTGTGACGGCTCTGCTTTGAGTTCCTGCAGGCAAACCACGTCGGGCTGGTCCCGCTCCAGCCACTCGCAAAACTGCGCTTCGCGGGCACGGATCCCGTTGACGTTCCATGTGGCAATTTTCATCGTTGAATTGGTTCCGATCCAGGCTGTTTCGCGTTCAGGCGTCCGGAAAATATGATGTCGCCGGCGTAACCGCAAGAACAACGCCCAGCGACGACGCAGCCGTTACGTCGCCGAGCTGCCGTACCCACGCTCTTCCAGATCCAGCCGATCTTCCTCGAGTCCTTTTGCCACCGCTTTCCGAATGGCAATCTCGAACAGTGGTTTGAGCAGGCGCTTGATTCCGGTTGCCGGGGCCTCCGCGCGGAAGGTCACCATTGTCGCGTCGGGACTTACGGGAGTGAAGCCCTGGTAAATGCGCGTTCCCTTGTTTGCGCCTTCGACTACGTCCCAGGAGAGACTCCCGTCGGCATTGCGATGCTGGACGATTTCGTCCGTCTGCAGCATGCCGACCAGCTTCACCTCTTGCCTGAAGGTGCAGGTATCGCCCTCTTCGGCGAGCACGGTGAATCTGATATTGGGGTGAACCCGGTTCTGCGAGTGATGCTGGATGTCGCCGAATTGACGGCTGACCACGGCGACAGGCCGGTGAATGGTTCGCTGCATTTCGACGTTGATCATAGCCATGGCTTACGACCTCGATCTTTCCGGGTTGGGCGGTGCTGCGATTCTGGGAAATTCCTGCGCGTTCGTCAACGCGCGGCTTAGCCGTTACCTTTCAAAAGGAATCGCTCTCGAAGCGCGTTTTCACCCGACGTCGAGAAGTTGACCACACGCGATCCCTTCGCGCGTCGAGCCCAGCCGAGCTCGTAACATTTGGCGAGCAAGGCAGCGCCCAGCGCACCGGCAAGATGATGGCGGCGAACACTCCAATCCAGACAGGCGCGGCACAGCGGGCGACGCCGGCTCGCCAGCGTTTCGGTGTCGATCCCGATCTCGGCAAAGACCCGCTGCCCGTTTCTGGTGAGCTGCAGCCCGTCGCTGCCGGATCGCAACATGCGCCGTTGCTCGAGGCCGTCGAAGACGAGCACACCCAGCTCGCCCGCAAGATGGTCATAGCACACACGGGCCTTTCGAAGCGCGGGCTCGCGCGGGCTCGCGCGAAGGCGGACCGCGCCGGTTCGATAGGCGACGCCCATGAGACTTTCGAGAAGCTGCGCGACGTCACGCCCGCCGAGGCGAAAATATCGGTGCCGTCCCTGGTTTTCCACGGCGACCAATCGCGCCTCGAGCAGCTTGGCGAGGTGGGCACTGACTGTCTGCTTGGTCACCCCGGCAACTCCTGCGAGCTCGGTGGCGGTCAACGCCTCTCCCGCCGTAAGCGCGGTCAGGATCTCCGCCCGGGCGTGGTCGCCGATCAGGGCGGCGATGCCGACGATGTTCGGGCCGTCTTTCATGGTTCGATCGTAGCCGAACCATTGCAGCGGCGCAAGGTGCTATCGTTGCGACTGATCATTCCGGTCCGAGAGAACATGACCATCACCTGTTTCATCCGTTACGAAATCGATCCCTTCCAGCTCGATGCCTTCAGGGAGTACGCCACGAACTGGGGGCGCATCATTCCGCGATGTGGAGGAGACCTCGTCGGCTATTTCCTGCCGTACGAGGGGACCAACGACGTGGCCTGGGGATTGATCTCATTCGAGAGTCTCGCCGCTTATGAAGCGTATCGGGCGAGATTGAAAACCGATGCCGAGG
>JADGRP010000156.1 GCA_017880805.1 Burkholderiales bacterium | reverse complement strand
GCCAGTCTTCGGCAGTAATCTTGAAGCGTTTGAACGCCGTATGCTCCCGCGCCCGGAACCGCCGAAGCTGCTCCGCCTTGCTGATCTGCAGCCAGAATTTGACGACAATCGCGCTGCCGGCGGTGAGCTGTTCCTCGAACTGGTTGATCTCGCTGTAGGAACGCATCCACTCATCGACGCTGCAAAGGCCCTCGACGCGCTCGACCAGAACGCGTCCGTACCAGGAACGATCGTAAATTGCGATCCCACCGTGCGGCGGGACGTTACGCCAGAAGCGCCACAGATACGGCTGCGCGCGCTCTTCCTCGGTCGGCGCCGCGACGGGCACGGTGACATATTGCCGCGCATCGAGCGCACCCGTGACGCGGCGAATCGCGCCACCCTTGCCGGCAGCGTCCGCTCCCTCGAAAGCGAGGATCAGCGAATGACCGGCGAAGCGCTTATGGCGCGACAACGTGGCAAACTTGCCCTCGTACTTCTCCAACTCGCGCTTGTAGTCTGCGCGGGAAAGCTTCTTCGACAAGTCGAGATCGCGGATCAGCTTGACGTTGTCCAGCACCGAAGGTGGCGTGGGAGTCACGGGATGCTTGAGCGGCGCCTTCCCGGTAGCCGCCTGAACCTTGACTACAGACTGCATGGCGTCGAGCAGGATCTTGCCCACGGTGAGATTGCGATAACGCTCGTCCGCGCCTTCGACCACATACCACGGCGCTACGCCGGTCGAGGTCTCGCGCAGCAAATGCTCCCACAGGGCGTGCGATTTGTTGTAGACGCGGTAAGCGTCCCAGTCGTCGCGAGTTACGCGCCAGCGGGTGCGCGGATCGTTCTCCAATGCCTCCAATCGCTCCTTTTGCTCTGCCTTGGAAAGATGGATCCAGAATTTGAGCAGCACGGCCCCTTCGTCGGTGAGCATCTGCTCGTGCTCGCGAATCGCCTGCAAGTGCGAATGGAGACGGTCATCGTCGATCCTGCCTCGCGCACGTGCGCGCATCGCTTCGTTGTACCAGGCGTTGATAAAAATTCCGATCTTTCCCTTGGGTGGGAGCGCCCGCCAATACCTCCACGCCGGAGGGCGCTCCGCCTCCTCCGACGTGCGCGGGCCGAACGCCACGACGCGGATATGACGCGGATCCATCCATTCGGTCAGCTTGTTCGCGGTTTCGCCGCGGCCGCCCGCCTGAACGCCGGAGAGGATGATCAGCACCGGGCCGCGCCGGGTCTGGGAAAGATCGAATTGCGCGTTTAACAACGCATTGCGCAGCTGCGGCTCCTTGCGCGCATAGGTCTTCTTCGAGATCTTGTGACCGATTTCCGCCGATTCGAGCATGGGCCTCTTCCGAATGTCGTCAGCGCCAGAACGGCTTGGTCTTGGCGAACTTGCGCCGGGCGCGATCGGCATCGGCAAGCGCGGATGCCTCGGCGCCGGAAAGCCAGCCGCGGACGATGCCGGCACCGTGGACGAGCCGCTCGGTGCGAGCGCCTGGCGCAAGCTCGTCGAGAAGCCGTTCGCCCGTGGCCAAGTCGTTCAAGTGACCGAGCGCATGCTGCAGCTTGCCGAGAGCGGAAAAATAGTCCTTGGTGCGAGAGCCGGGGAAAAGTGGTGCGAACAGCTCGGCGACGTAGCGAAGCTTCTTCGCCGCAAGGCGAGTCTCGTGGCGCTCGGCAGGGGAGACCCGCTGCAGATGCCTGCCGCGTTTGTCGAGCCGCCGGGCGCGACGCTCGAGAGTGTCCTTCGCGAGATTCCGTGCCGGTCCCCGCATGGCCGGAGCGGCGGCGGGCGATTCCAGCGCCGCGAGCAGGGCGCCCACCGCGAGCTGCAGACGTTGCAGCCGCGGCGATGCCGCAGCCGCGCGTGCCTCGACGAAGTGTGCGTTGCGCACGCGAGTGACGCGGCCGCGCAAGGTGCCGACATCCCGTCGCGATGGCGAATGCCTGAGCGCGCGTGCGACGGCCGCAAGCGAACCGGTCGCGAACACGTCCCAATCGCGCGCTGAGGCGAACGCGGTCGAGAGCCATTGCAGCTCCTGAACGATGGGCTCGATCTTTTCCGCGCCGATCAAGTCCGCGACCATCTTGAGCAATGAGCGCAGGCGACGGATGCCTACGCGCGCCTGGTGCACGAATTCGCCATCGAACCCCACCGCGACGCATTGCGCATTTGAGCCGATCTGCGCCAGACAATCGCTGCCAAACTGGACGAGTGCGTTGCCGACGGAAGCGTCTGGCACGAGGGCAAGCTTGCGCGCGCGCACGGGTACTCGCGTCGCGGGGCTGGCCAGCGCGTAACCGCGTTCAGACTTGCTCGCCTGCGCCATTGCAACCGGCAGATCCGCGGCCAGGGACAGCGCGAGCTCGTGCAGCATGCGCGGCTCGCCTTGCACCAATTCGATCTCGATCTCGGTCAAGGGCGCGCGCTTGCGTCCGGCGCGAATCTCGCCGGCGTCGAGGCAAAGCGTCGCCCGCGTGCCATCGGCGAACGCGATCGGCTGCTCGGTTCGATCGACCTCGGTGACGAAGACCGGGCGCAGCCGCCCGGCGGTTGCTTCGAACACGCCGCGCCAAGGTGTCGTCGATAGCTTGCGAGCGTCGATGTGCGATGTGCGTATCGCCCATTCGTACTCGGGCCGCCGATGCAGCGCGCCGACGCGATCTCCGGCGCCTTTGACCGTCTGCAGCCATTGCTGACCGCTCCTGCGAACGCGCAGCGCGACTCCGGCCTTGCGTAACTCTCCGGCGCGGGTGTCGTAGTAGGTGCTGACGTCTTTCGAGGTGCGAGCCCGACCACGGAGCACCGCGACGAGGGCGGGATGCTCGCGCACTCTCGCCAGCGACTCAGGATCGGTCGTCAGCTTGAGCTCTACTTCTGCGGCCATGATTCCGTCGGCTCTTCCCGGCTAGGGGCGTTGGTTCGCTTACTGGGTCGCGCGATGGCGGGCCGCAAGCGCAGCACGTTGCAGGTACGCCTGCCTTGCCAGCGCGATGTCTTCCAGAAAATGGGGCAACTCGGAAATGAGCAGCGCCTGCGGTCCGTCGACCAATGCTTTTTCGGGATTGGGATGAAAGTCGACTAATACCATGTTGGCGCCGGCAACGACGCCCTGCGCCGCGACGTGAAACAGATCGAGGATACCGTCGGGCGCTGCCGACCGGCTTCCTACCGAGTGCGAAGGGTCGATTCCCACGGGCATCCGGGTCAGCCTCTTGACCGCGGGCACGTGCGAGAAGTCGACGAAATTTCGATGCGGATCGCCCATATTGGTCTTCATTCCGCGCAGGCAGAAGATCACCTTGCGGTTGCCCTCCGACGCGAGGTATTCCGCCGCGTTCAGAGATTCGTCCAGCGTGATGCCGAACCCTCGCTTGATCAGCACGGGAAACTCCTGTTGCTTGCCGACGAGCTTCAGCAACTCGAAATTCTGAGTGTTGCGGGTGCCGATCTGCAACATGACCCCGGTAGGTTTGCCCGTCGCCTGGAGGGCGGCACGAATCTCGTCGACGTGCGACTCGTGCGTCACCTCCATGGAAATAACCTTTATTCCGTATTTTCCGGCAAGTTCGAACACGTACGGCAGGCACTTGGCACCGAACCCCTGGAATGCGTACGGGTTGGTGCGCGGCTTGTACGCGCCCATGCGCGTGCAGACTTGGCCATTATCGCGCAACGCCTTCATCATCTCGGCGACGGACTCCGGCGAATCGACCGCGCAAAGCCCGGCGAAGACGTTGAGGCTGTCTTGCCCGAACTTGACGCCGTTGTACTCGAATGAAGACGGTCGGTCGTCGCCTTGTTTGTGGCGCCCGAGGACGCGATAGGCCTCAGAAACGCGCACTGCTTTTTCGACGCACGGCAAGACCTGCATTTGCTCCAGCGTCAGGGCGGCGGTGTTGCCGATGAGGTAAATCTCGGTCAGCGTGACCTCGGCGCCAACCTCGCGGTGAACGCGGTACGAAATTCCCGGAAGCCGGTCTAGCTGGCCGGTCAAGACCTTGTATTCGGTGCTTTCCTGACCGGCGTTCGGTTCGAGTATAAGGATCATGGCGGACGGCTGGAAATGGCCTTTTCCGTGAAAATTCAAAAATTTGGGTGATTTTAGCGCGAAACTGGCTCAGCGCATGTTGCACTGCATCATAAAAATATGCGACACCCCGGCACGGTGGATCGCCGAAATCGTTGCCTCGGACAATCGGCGTGTCGTAGACTGGCCCTGAAATTCAAGCTTCGCCAACTCTCCAAAAAACCACTCCCACGAGACTCCCATGAAAAAGGTACTGATCTTCGGCCTGATTGCCATGTTTGCGTGCGGGCCCGCCTTTGCGGCAGACACCAAGGCACCGGACGCCAAGATGACGCCGCAGCAAGAGAAAATGAAAACCTGCAACGACAAGGCAACCGACATGAAAGGCGACGAGCGCAAGGCCTTCATGAAGACCTGTCTGTCGGCCAAGCCGGAAAGCAAGATGGCGATGTGCAACAAGAAAACGGCTGGCATGAAGGCCGACGAGCGCGCCAAGGCGCAAAGCGAGTGCATGAAGGGCTGACCGCCCGCGAGTTGCCGAATACGGCTGGGTGACCTCCTGTCCACCCGGCCGCACTGACGAGGCGGCGCCGGAGCAATCCGGTCGCCGCCTCGTTTTATCTGCCGGCTGTTGCGCTCCCTTTTGAACAGTGCGCGCTCCTTTCGCGCCGAGCTCGATCGCGGCTTGGACTTCTGCCTCATCCATGCGTCTGAACGACGCGCGGTTTCCTCCGGCGTTAATGACGGTGTGGTCGCGGACAATCCCGTCCCGCCGCATTGAAGCTCAATTAACGCAACTCAATCGAGGAGATGAAAAATGAAAGTTCTGACAATGCTGGTGCTGGCAAGCGTGCTGGGTCTGTCGAGCGCGGTCGCGCGCGCGGATACGCCCGTGGCCAAGAAGGAACCGACCGTCAAGGTACAGGCGGCGACCACAGGTGCCGTCCCGGAAAAAATCTCGCAGCAGGACAAGATGCGGCTTTGCGCGAAGCAGGCAACGGGCAAGAAGGGCGCCGAGCGCAAGGCCTTCATGAAGACCTGCCTGTCGAGCAAAAAGGCGTAAGCGCGGTTGCGCCATCGCAAGCAAGCGGCGAATCGTGGTGTTCGCCGCCTTGCTTGCGCGTTCACACGATCCGGGTGTTTGCAGGGCCCAATTCATTCCGGCGCGTCGGCGTCATCATTGGGCGAGATGTGCAACGGCCCGTTGCTACGCGTTCTTGCGCACGAGCAAACCTTTCAGATAATCGCCCTGTGGAAAATTCAAGGCCACGGGATGATCGGCCGAAGCTGCGAAATGCTCGATAACCACCGCGTTCGCCCGAGCGTCAAGCGCGGCACCGGCGACGATCTTCTGAAACAGATCCGCCGATATCCCGCCCGAACATGAGAACGTTGCCAGCAGGCCACCTGGTCGAAGCAATTTGAGCGCGAGCAGGTTGATGTCCTTGTACGCCCGCGCCGCCTTTTCCGCGTGCTGCGCCGTCGGCGCGAATTTCGGCGGGTCGAGCACGATCAAGTCGAACGCCCGTGCGGCATCGCGAAGTTTGCGCAGCTCGACGAAGACGTCTGCATCGCGCCAGTCGGTGCGCGCGGAATCGAAGGCGTTGGCGGCGACGTTTTCGCGACCGAGCGCGATCGCCTCGGCGGAGCTGTCGATCGACAGCACCGACTTTGCGCCTCCGGCCAGCGCGGCGACGGTGAAGCCACCGGTATAGCAAAAACAATTCAGCACGTCGCGGCCGGGCGCCAGAGCGCGCACGCGCTTTCTGTTGTTGCGCTGATCGAGGTAAAAGCCGGTTTTCTGGCCGTGCGCAACGTCTATTACGAAGCGCAGACCATCCTCGACAATGTCGACTCTCGGCGGCATCGTTCCTCTCACCGGTCCCTCGCGCGGCGCCAGGCCTTCGAGAGCGCGCACGTCGACGTTCGAGCGTTCGTAGATCGCGCCACATCCGCTCACCTCGGCCAGCGCATCGATCAGCGTGTCGCGCCATCGCTCCGCGCCCGCGGCGAGCATCTGCACGACCACGACATCCTGGTAGCGGTCGGCAACGAAACCTGGGAGGCCATCCGACTCGCCATGGATCAGCCGGCACGCGTTGTGCGCGCTGTCAAGCAATTCATCGCGGGCGCGGACGGCGGCACCGACGCGCGCCCTGAGAAAAGCGGCATCGATTTCTTCGCGTGGGTCGAAGCTCCATACGCGCGCGCGAATCTTTGATTCGGGGCTCCACGCGGCGCTGGCCAGGGGCGATCCGTCGGAGCCATGCAGAAGCACGGTGTCGCCTACGGCCGGCGTGCCCTCGACGGTGGCGATCGACCCGGAAAAAACCCACGGATGCCGCTGCTCGAGCGACTTCTCGCGCCCGGGTTGCAAGGTCACACGTGCGAGCGCCATCAGGTGTCACGTACCGACGGTTGCGCCACGCCGATGTCAGGCGAATGTCAAGTGAGGCTGACGCCGAACAGCCGGCCGACGCCGAATGTGACCGCGGCGGCAAAGCCCCCGAGCAACAGCATGCGCGCGCCGGAGAAAATTGCGCCGCGTCCGGTGAACAGCGACAACGTGGCGCCCACGGCGAAAAGCGCCAGTGCCGTCAGCGCCGCGCTGATCGGCAATGCTCGCGCGCCGGCGCCAAAGATGAAAGGCAGCAGCGGGATCGCGGCGCCGATGGCGAAGGAGAGCAATGACGATACCGCCGCGCCCCACGGGGAGCCCAGTTCGTCCGGATTGAGGCCCAGTTCCTCGCGGGCGAGCGTGTCCAGCGCGTGCTCCGGGTCCGAGACAAGCTGCCTGGCGACGCGGTTGGCTTCGACCTCGCTCAGGCCCTTCGCCTGGTAGATCAAAGCCAGCTCCTGCGCCTCCGCATCGGGATATTCTTCGAGCTCGTCGCGCTCCAGTCCGATCTGATACTCAAAGAGCTCGCGCTGCGAGCGCACCGACACGAATTCGCCTGCGGCCATCGCGAACGCGCCGGCGGTGAGGCCGGCAACGCCCGTCAGCAATACCACCGCGGCGCCGCTGCTCGCGCCGGCGACGCCGAAGATGAGGCTCGCGTTGGAGACCAGACCGTCGTTGATGCCGAATACCGCCGCGCGCAAATTGCCGCCGCCGCTCAATCCCCGGTGCCGCCGTTCGATACTGCCGACTGCCGCGTTGACATGGCCGCCGGGTACACGTCCGGTGTAGATCACCATGCCGCGCACTTTCATCGCGGCAAGAATCGCGCGCAAGGGCCGCGGTCCGAGCCAGGCCACCAGGCGTGCGACCAGGCGGGTGCGCAGCTCCGGCTCGAACGGCTTTGGTGCGGGCTTGCCGCTGGCGGTGAGTTGCGCGCGCCAGATCGCGGCCTGCGCTTCGGCTTCTCCGGCCAGGCGAGTGAACAGGTCGGCGCGCGGCGTGCCGGCTTCCGCATCGGCACAAGCCCGGTAAAGGAACGCGGAGCGCTGCTCTTCGGTCCAGCTCTCGAGCGGATTACTCATGGATGACTAATTGGCGACTGAGGCGCAACGGAGGCTGCTTGCCGTGTTCATCGGAGTCACGCGGGCGCGCCGACAATCGCGTCGATCTTCGACATAAGGTCCGCGCCCAGTTTGGGAACGACATCCAGCGCCTTCATGTTCTCGATGACCTGCGACGAGCGGCTCGCTCCGGTGATGACGCTGCTGACATTCGGGTTCTTCAGGCACCAGGCAAGCGCGAGTTGCGCCATCGTGCAGCCGAGATCCGCGGCGAGCGGGGCAAGCAATCGGACCTGCTTCAGCTTGGCCGGATCGAGAATGCTTTCGGCCAGCCATTCGTAGCCCTTGAGCGCGGCGCGCGAATCCGTCGGGATGCCATTGTTGTACTTGCCACTGAGGAGCCCCGACGCCAGGGGGCTCCAGATCGTGGTCCCGAGGCCGATGTCGCGGTACAGGCGCGCATATTCCTTCTCCACGCGCTCGCGGTGAAACAGATTGTATTGCGGTTGCTCCATCACCGGCTTTGCCAGATGGTGGCGCTCCGCGATCTGCCACGCGGCCATGATCTCCGCTGCGCTCCACTCGGACGTGCCCCAGTAGTGTGCCTTTCCCGTGCGGATCATGTCGTGCATCGCCCAAACCGTCTCCTCGATCGGTGTATCGGGATCGGGACGGTGGCAGAAAACGAGATCGACGTGATCGAGCTGCAGGCGCGCAAGCGACGCATCGATGGCCTGCATCAGATATTTTCGGTTGAGCGTGTTCTTCTCGTTCGGGCCGTCGTTCAGGCCCCAGAAGAACTTGGTCGAAACGACATACGACTCGCGCCGCCAGCCTAGCGTCTTGAGCACGTTGCCCATGATGATCTCGGATTTGCCCTTGGCGTACACCTCGGCGTTGTCGAAAAAATTGACGCCCGCATCATGCGCGGCGGCCATGCATTCGCGCGCCGTGTCGTCGCCGAGCTGCGCGCCGTACGTTACCCAGGAGCCGAACGAAAGTTCGCTCAACTTGAGCCCGGAATTGCCGAGCCGGCGGTAGTTCATGATGGCCTCATTGAGTGCGGACGGAGCGTGGCGCCGTGAACGCGCCGAGAAGCACATATTCTACCGCATCGCAGCGAGTGCCCGAACGTATGAACGGGTACAATCTCGCGGGTCGTGCGGCGCTAGCAGCTCGTCTCTCGCGCCGGCGCTCATCACATCATCCTAATTTGGGCCACGGTATGCCGCGCAAAAAGCAATTCCTGACCGTCGAGGACCTCTGGGCGATGAAACGCGTCGGCACACCGACGATCTCGCCGGATGGACGCGCCGCGTGCGCGCCGGTAACCGCCTACGACATGGAAAAGAACGCGGGCCGCACCGAGTTGTGGCTTTTTCCCATCGACGGCAGCAAGGCGCGCCGATTGACCGCGGGCGACAAGGATTCCGAGCCGCAGTGGTCTCCGGACGGCAAGTGGATCGCGTTCACCGCCAAGCGAAAAGACGACGAAGAGGCGCAGGTGTACCTCATCGCGCCAGACGGCGGTGAGGCGGTGCGGCTGACGAAGCTGGCCACCGGGGCGATGGCTCTGCGCTGGTTCGCCGATAGCAAGAACATCGCATTCGTCTCGTGGGTCTGGCCAGACCTCAGGACCGACAAGGCGCAGGCAGCACGCAGCAAGGAGCGCAAGGAGTCCAAGGTCAAGGCGCATCTCACCGAGCGCGCGGAGTATCGCTTCTGGGATCATTGGCTTGCCGACGGGCGCGAACCGCACGTCTTCGCCGCCGACATTGCGGCCGGACGCGCGCGCGATCTCCTCGCCGGCACCGGGCTCGCGCTGCAGCCTTGGGACCCGACATCGGAGCATTACGACATCAGTCCGGACGGACGCGAGCTCGCCGTGACCGTTGATCTGGCGTCGGAGCCGCAGATGATGAACTCGGTCGACATCGCGGTCGTGAATATCGACACCGGACGGCATCGAGTCCTGACGGCGCAAAGCGGACTTTCGGACGAGCACCCGCGTTATTCGCCGGACGGAGCGCATCTCGCGTGGCATTCGTACAATCTGAAACGTGCGTTCAACGACCAGGGCCGCCTCACGCTCTTAGCGCGCAAGAGCGGTCGCACGCGAAGGCTGGCGCCGCGGCTCGATCGCGCGACGACGCATCACAGATGGTCTCAGGATGGCGCGGCGCTTTATTTCCTGATCGAGGACCGCGGACGGCAGGAGCTTTTTCGACTGGGCTTGAACGATTCGATGCCGGGACGCATTGCGGTCGGCGGGACCATCAGCGGATTCGCGCTATCGCGCGATGGCAGGCGCGTGGTCTTCGAACGCTCGGCACTTGCCTATCCACCGGCGCTCTTCGCGATCGGCAGCGACGGCCAGGGCGAACGCGCGCTTGACTCGCCCAATCGGTTATTGATGTCCCGGGTCTCGGTGGGCGCGACGCGCGAGCTGACGGTCAAGGGCTGGGGCGGCGAGCCGGTCCAGGTATGGGTCACCTATCCGCCGAACTTCGATCCCGCGAAAAAGTGGCCGCTGCTGAACAACATTCACGGCGGACCGCATTCCGCTCACACGGACGGCTGGCATTTTCGCTGGAACATGCAGGTTTTTGCCGCACATGGATACGTCGTCGTAGGGGTCAACTACCACGGCTCGTCGGGCTTCGGGCAACGCTGGCTGGAGACGATCACCGGCGACTACGGGACCAAGGAATACGCCGACACCGAGGCCGCGACCGACTTTATGATTCATCAGGGCTACATCGATCGCCAGCGACTGGTCGCGACCGGTGGGAGCTATGGCGGCTACATGGTTGCCTACATGAACGGCCACACCGATCGATACAAGACTTTTGTGTGCCACGCGGGTTGCTACGACTGGGTGAGCATGATGGCGACCGACGGCTACCTGTTTTTCGCCAAGGAGCTGGGCGCGTTTCACTGGGACAATCCGGCGCGAGTGATGAAGCAATCGCCGCACCACTACGCGCGCCGCTTCAAGACGCCGACGCTGATCATTCACGGCGAGCTCGATTATCGCGTGCCGGCAACCCAGGCGCTGCAGTACTACAACACGCTGCACGCCAAGAACGTGCCGACGCGGCTGGTCTATTTCCCGGACGAGAACCACTGGATACTCAAGCCGCAGAATTCGCGGCTCTGGTACCGGGAGTTCTTCGGCTGGATCAAACGCCATGCCGCGCCGGGTCCGGGCCGACGCGGGCGCCGTTAACCCGCTCTAGCGTGGCCGTTCTGCGAGCCCCGGACACGCTTAGCGAACGCGCTTGGCGGGGTATTCTTCATCGATGTTGTCGCGAAAAAAGCTCCACGGCGACGACGCGCCCGCGAAGCGCCGCCACGTTTCGGCGGTGACGCCCGAGTATTGAAAAGTGCCGGACGAAAGCTCGACCACCAGCACACGGTTCTTGTCATCGTAGCCGGCAGCGCGCAGATTGCCGCCGGACAGGCGTTTCATTTCCATCGTCGTCTGTAGCACCGGCATCGCGATTGGCTTGCGCGCCGAGAATGTGACTCAAAGTGAACCCTACAATTATAAACTTGACGTTGAGCGGCGCGGGAACCGGCCAGCGAGCGAGGGCGGCGTGAGGTCGGTGCGGCAACGGCGGCGAACAGTGTTGTGGACAATGTTTCCGTTCGCGCTCGCGCTCGCGGCGACCTGGAGCCACGCCGCCGACCCCGGTAAGACATTGCGCGTCGTGTTCACCATCGCCGAGACGAGTTTCGACCCTCAGTTCGCTTCCGACGCCGCCTCCGACGGAGTCATCTCCAACATCTACGAGGCGATGCTCGACTACGACTATCTTGCGCGCCCGGTAAAGGTCGTTCCCCGAACGTTGGAATCGATGCCCGTCATCGAAGACGAGGGGCGGACGTATATCTGCCACATACGTAGGGGGATCTTCTTCACCGCGGACGCGGCATTCAAAGGCAAGCCGCGCGAGCTGACCGCGGCGGACTACGCGTACGGGATCAAAAGGCTGCTCGACCCGGCCGTCAAGAGTCCGTGGATCTGGCTGGTCGAAGGCAAGATTGCCGGCAGCGCCGAAGCCATCGCCAAGGCCGCGAAGGCGGGACGCTTCGATTATGAGGCGTCGATTCCGGGACTCGAGGTTGTCGATCGCTACACCTTGAAGATCCGGCTGGCGCAGCCCGACCTGCGTTTCATCTATGTGCTTGCCGTTCCCAATGTATCTGCGGTCGCGCGCGAAGTCGTCGATGCCTACGGTGTCGACTTCGGTGCGCACCCGGTAGGTACGGGACCCTACATACTCGGGGCTTACAAGCGCAGCTCGAAGATCGTGCTCGACGCGAATCCGGGGTACCGCGAATCGACGTACGCGCCCTCAGGGCCGTTACCAGCGGATTCCCAGGCGATCGCCGCGGCGCTCAAAGGCCGACGGCTGCCGTTCGCGGGCCACATCGACATTAGCGTCATCGAGGAAGGTCAGGCGCGGTGGCTTGCGTTTCTCAACCGTGAGCTCGACATCCTGGACCTGATTCCGCCGGAATTCGTCGTGGAGGCGCTCATCGGCGACAAGCTTCGGCCGGAGCTTGCGGCAAGAGGGATCAAGCACGAGCTGCTGCTGCGTCCGAATACGTGGTGGACGTATTTCGACATGGAAGACCCGGTAGTCGGAGGTTACACGCCGGACAAAATCGCGCTTCGCCGTGCGATCGGGATGGGCAACGACGTCGCCGAATACATCCGCGTTGTCATGAAGGGCCGCGCGGTGCCGGCGACCAGCATCGTGCCCCCGGACATCGTCGGGTATGACCCTACGCTCAAGCTTCAGGCACAGCTTTACGACCCGGCGGCGGCACGTGCGCTGCTGGACCGCTTCGGCTACAAGGATCGCGACGGCGATGGTTATCGCGAAACACCGGACGGGAAGCCGCTGGCGCTGGAAATGTGGTCACCTCCTACATCGTTCTTCCGTCAGGCCGACGAGCTGTGGAAAAAGAACATGGACGCGATCGGCCTCAGGATCGTGTTCAAGAAAGACCGCACTTCCGAGCTGCGCAAGATGGCGCGGCTGGGGAAGATCCCGATGCGCTACGACGGCTGGAATGCCGACTACCCCGACGCCGAGAACTACATGCAGCTCCTCTATGGCCCCAATACCGGCGGAGAAAACAATGCGCGATTCAAGTTGCCTGCATACGATGCGCTCTACGACGAAGCGCGCAAGCTGCCCGATTCGCCGCAGCGAACGAAGCTGTTCGACCGGATGACCGAGCTGGTCATTGCCTATGCCCCGTGGCGATTGTCCGAGCACCGCCTCGAGGACCCGTTGGTGCAGGGCTGGGTGAAGTATTACAAGCCGCACCCAATACGTTCCCAGGTCTGGCAATACGTCGACGTCGATCCGCGGAAGTAGCGCGGGCCTATCCTGCGTTGTCTTCACCCGGCTGGAGTAATACTTCGGACGAACAGCTACGGCTTGGGCGCCGTGTATTGCTTGCAGG
>JADGRP010000155.1 GCA_017880805.1 Burkholderiales bacterium | reverse complement strand
TGCTATCATGCTGCTGGGATTGGACGATATTCCTCAACCATGCTGAACGAGGCCTGACTTTCGTCAGGGCACGGCTTGCAAATCCATTGATGAAATCTCGCGTCTTCATGCCTGTTTTTCCTCTTGAGCCCGCGCTCGAAGTCGGGGAACCGATCGCCAAACGGGTATTCGCTGAGCAGGTGGCGGTCGTTTACCGGCTCACGCCATTCAGCCTGGCCATATCCCTGTTCACAACCACGATGTTGTGGTGGGTGTTCCTGGAAGGGGCATCGAAGAGTCTGGCACACATCTGGTTCGTGGCTATCACTGCGGTCACGGTCGCGCGCCTCCTGCTGGTTTGGGCATGGCGCCGGTACGGGGAAACGGGGGGCGATACGCTGGCGTGGGCGAGACGGTATCTCGCCGGAGCAAGCATTGCGGGGTTGCTCTGGACATTGCCCGGCACGGTGCTGTTCCCGGCTGGTGATCCGCAGGCCCAGCTCGTTGTCGTAGGCATCATCATCGCGGTTGCCGCGGGCGCACTAATTGCGCAGGCGCCGCTGCTCGCGGTGCTCTACGTCTTTGTCGTGCCGTCGCTTGCGCCTTTCGCGGTGTACCTGTTGTGGCTGGGAGGGCGTGAACTCAGCTTCATCGGTGTTGCAGCACTGGTGTATATGGCGTGGATCATGGTCAGCGGCGCGCGCATGCGGCGCACCTTCCATGACAGCCATCGCTTGCGTTTCGAACTGGAGCGTTCAGTCGAGGAAACCACGCGCGCCAAGGAACACAGCGACCGGGCTTTGCAGGAACTGCGGGAAGAAACCGTGCTGCGCAGCGAAGCCGAGGCCCGCGTCCATGCCCGGGAGCAATGGCTGGATCTGCTCATCCAGAATACCCCGGTGGCCTGCGTGGCCTGGACCCCCGACTACCGGATCACCGCCTGGAATCCCGCTGCCGAGCGCATCTTCGGTTTTTCGCGCGAGCAAGTCATCGGAAAAAACGCCTTCGACGTCTTCGTGCCCCCTGGGGTCAGGGCGCAGGTGGATGCCTTCTGGCGCCGCCAGATGCAGGAGCCCAACGCTACGTATGTCGCACCGCTAAAAAGCGTGACCCCCGATGGCAGGACGATAGTCTGCGAGTGGTACAATACGCCGCTTCTGGGCGATCACGGCGAAATCCGCCAGATCGTCTCCCTCGCGATCGATATTACCGAGCGCACGCGTGCCGAGAACGCGCTCAAGGCGGCGCGTGATGCCGCCGCTGCCGCCAACCGCGCCAAGTCGCAGTTCCTGGCGAACATGAGCCACGAGATCCGCACGCCGCTGAACGGGATCCTCGGCATGACGCAGCTCCTTGCCGACTCCAGACTCGACGCGGAGCAGCAATTCCGGCTCGACGTGGTGCGGCGCTCAGGCGATCATCTCCTGGGACTGATCAACGACATCCTCGATTTTTCCAAGATCGAGGCCGGCAGGCTTGCCATCGAGTGTGCACCGTTCGATCTGCGGCGCGCAATCTCGGATGTTGCGGATCTTCTGGCGGCGGTCGCACACGACAAACGGGTCGCGTTCGAGGTGAGCGTCGACGCCGGCGTTCCACGCTGGGTCGAGGGAGACTCGTCGCGGGTGAAGCAAGTGCTCAACAACCTGCTTGGCAATGCGATCAAGTTCACCGACCGGGGATACGTCCGGCTTTCGGTTCGTCGCAGCGATGAAGCGGGGAAGGCGCTGCTGCGCTTCGAGGTCGAGGATACCGGAATCGGCATTCCTGCGGAGAATGTGGAAAGGATTTTCGATGCCTTTCGCCAGGCGGACAGTTCGTCGGTCCGGCGCCATGGCGGTACCGGCCTGGGCCTGACGATCTCGCGGGAGCTGGCGCGGGCGATGGGCGGAGACATCGGCCATTCGAGCGAGCCCGGGCGCGGCTCGACGTTCTGGTTCACTGCCGACTTGCCGGAAACCGCGATCCCCGACGTTTCGGGCGAACGTGTGGGCGCCCAGCCTGCGTCCTCCGACATCCGGCTTTCCGGCCGCGTGCTCCTCGCGGAGGACAACGCGGTCAACGCGCTGGTCGCAAAAGCCTACCTCGAGCAATTCGGCCTGTCGGTGGACTGCGCGGACAACGGCGTTCAGGCGCTTGACCGCGTGACCGCGGACGATTACGACCTCGTCCTGATGGACTGCCAGATGCCGGAGATGGACGGTTTCGAGGCCACGCGGCGCATTCGCGCCCATGAGAAAGCATTCGGTCTCAGGCCGGTGTCGGTGGTGGCGCTCACCGCGAACGCGATCCGCGGCGACCGCGAACGCTGCCTGGAGGCGGGCATGGATGATTATCTGCCCAAGCCGTTTCGCAGCGCCGAGCTGCGCGCGATGGTGGAACGGCATCTGCGACGTGACTCCAATCCGCGATAGCTGGACTTGAGAAAATCAGTCGACTTTCACGTTTGCGTCGCGTGCGATCTTCGCGTAGCGCGCCGCATCGGTGCGCAGCAGCGTCGCGAATTCTTCCGGCGTCGACGGCGTGGCGTGCATGGCTTGACTCTTCAGGAGCTCGCGCACCTCAGAGAGATTGAGCGCGCGCACGATTTCCGCGTTGAGTCGCGCGACCACTTCCGCCGGCACTGCGCTGGCGATCACCATTCCACTCCAGTTAGTCGCTTCCAGCTCAGGAAATCCGGCTTCCCGCATGGTCGGCACGCCGGGAGCCAGATCATCGCGCTGCGGCGAGGTCACCACGAG
>JADGRP010000154.1 GCA_017880805.1 Burkholderiales bacterium | reverse complement strand
GAACTAGCGCGATCAGCGACAGGAGCCTACAGGCTTGCGGCGATCTTGCGAGCCAGCGCCTTCGCGACTTCCAGCCTGTTGACGTCCCGCGAGCTCTGCAGCGTCAGAGCCGCATAGCTTGTCCCCTTGATGAAATAGACCTGGACGAAGCCGGCGTCGGAGACGAAGCTGAAAGCGTCGTCGCCGATGCCCGAGGCGCTTGCGATCCTTTGCATGCGACCGCGGTCGAAGTCGAACTTGGATCGTCCGCCCTCGAAGAGTTGTAGCGTGACGCTATCGCGGCCGGCGACCGGTGCTCCGTAGTAACAGGTATCGCCGCTACGTCTCGGATCGGCTACCGGGCCGCCCAGCGCGGCGGCGGCATCGGTCTTCGTAAGCAGCGCGCAGCCGTCGCGCGAGCTCGTGGCGGCGGATTTGGGGAGTGTCACCGTGGAAGGACCGGTACCCAAGCCCATGGTTGCGGCGTCGAGCGCGTCCTTTGCTGCAATCATCACGAACGAGGCTCCGCGATCCACCGCGCCGGCCGTCGCGACGATCACGACGTCGCCGATGCGCATGCTGCACAAGCCGCCGCTTGGCGTATCAGCGCAATCGGCACTCGGGACGTATTGCAGGAACCTGGGAGAGCTTCCCGCGGGCCGGCGGTAGCCCAGGTTTCGCGTGAAAGTCTCGGCCTGTTGTTCGGACTGGAACAATCCGTACCGAAGCGAGCCCTTGGGATCGCCTCCGCCAAGCGCCACCACAACGCCTGCGATCATGCCCGAGCTGCGATCGTCGTCGTTCAACGTGACACGTGTCGCGTTGGCGGTCGAATAACCCTTGGGTATGTGGCGAGAAGCGCCATCGACCAGCGTCCGGACCAAAGCGTCGGTGCGGCTCGCTCCCTGGGCGTGCGCATACGTGCATCCGAGCGCCGCGCAGGCGAAGCCTGCCGCGGTCGCGATTGCCGCAACGATCGCCGTACAGCGGGACCGGACGAGCTTATGCGGCAGCATCGGAGACTCCACAATCAGTCATGAGATCCAATTCATCCTCCGCTCAGGTGACCGAATAGCTTGCCGATCGACTCCAGTATGTTGGCGAGATTGCCGTTGACGTGCAATAGCGGCAGCAATGGCACCATCGATCCGAACGTCGATCCGACAAGCTGTCCGAACGAACGGAGATCGAACGGGACCATGCGCATGTTCTCGATCCGCGAGAACATGGTGCCGAGCGTGGCCAGCTCCGCCAGCTCGCGGATTTCCTGTTCTGGCGCACGCGCCGTCTCACTGCGAATCAGCCAGCGGCTCTCGACCTCGCGACTGTGTTCGGTGACTCGCTCACGGTACACCGCGAGCGCCCGTGACTTGCTGCGATAGAGCTGTTTGGTGAACATGAACAGCGGCAGGGTGAAAAGCAACGGCGCGCCGATCGCGAAGCCGACCACGGGCCCCCACACCGGCATGATGGACCAGTCGTAGTTCAGGACCGCGATTTCGTAGCCCACCGTAGCGGCCACGTTGCTGATGCCGTACGCCAGAATGTAAAGGGCGAAACGACCTTGGGCCTCGCTGATAAAGCCGATACCGCCGGTGAGGTCTGGATGCGTGGGATGCAGGTCGAGGCGAAACCGGGTGATCCGATAAAGATAGAACACCCATAACAGGATCTTCCACGCGAATCGCAGCCAAATGTATTGCAGGACCGGCAGCGCAACGAAGAACTCCCATATTCCTGCCGCCGTAAGCATGCGGGAGCTTGCGTCGCCCTGCGCGTGCCATGTCGGAAGAGGATTCGGGCCGAATTCGGGAATCAGGATCGCGAACGAAATCGCGTACCCGGTGAGAACACAGACCACATCCGACACGGCCGAGCAGCGCAATCGCTCGATGAGCTCGTGGAGACGATAGACAGCAGGCGCGTCGCGCGCGCTGATGATGCCGCAGGCGACGAATTGGCGCGCCGCCTCGCGCGTGCTCCGATCGACAACCACCTCGGCGGCGACGAACAGCGGCAACCCAAGCAGGAACTGCGCATAGGCGGCGAAATCGGCGAAAAAATTTGTCGGAGTAATAGCGAAATCCACCAAACCCTGTCGCCAGGCGAGCAGCGCAACCGGTACCCACGTGATCGCGACCAGTGCCAGGCAGCGCTTCCACACCCAATGCCGCGTATGGCTGCCAAGGCCAAGATGCGCATAGGCGATTTGCAGGCGATCGTTTTCGAACAGCGAAAATGGGACGTCGCGCGGGACGCGTGGGGATTCCCCGGAGCGCTCAGCCGTCGACGGCGCCTGCGCATCCATCAGAAAATGATGCCCTTCAATGCGTCCCGGTCAGCGCGGGAAGCCGCGGCACGAGCCGCGCCATAGCGCATGGGAGCTTGGCCGAATACCCCTCGGCAATCACTTGGCCCGAGCGCAGTGCGAGCTCCAGAGGCGGTCCATTTCATCGGGTCCAAACGCATACTCGAATTTTCGATCCTCCACGCCATTCGCAGCCTCGATCTTGCGGATCTCCGGGCCGGAAACGAAGCGCTTGAATCCG
>JADGRP010000153.1 GCA_017880805.1 Burkholderiales bacterium | reverse complement strand
AGGAAGCGCGACAGCTCGTCGGTCCAGATCAGAGGATTGCCGAGCGAGCGTGTCGCGGCACCGAGCGACACGCACACGAGCAGCGCGGTCACGAGCGCGCAGGCGACGAATCCGGCAGCCTTGTCGAAGGCGCCTGCGAGGGCGCGAAGCATCGGCATCTTGTTCCTGCGGCAGCGGCGCGGCCGTTGCCGCCGCGAGCGCGATCCCTGGACGCTACGCGCTCAGTACGCGGCGATGCGTTCCCAGAGACCCTTGCCCCACTTCGATTCGAACTTGGCGGGGAGAGTCGCCAGGACGGGCTTGCGGAAGCTGTCGAGGTCGGGCTGGATGATCGTCATGCCGCCGGCCTTGAAAGTGTCGACGAGCTTGCCTTCCTGCGTCAGGATTTCGTTGTCCTGCGCGATGCCGTGCGTCGCGACGGCGGCCTTGAGCGACTGTCGCGCCTTCGCGTCGAGCGCCTGCCACGCGGCCTCGTTCACGACGATCAGGCGCGGCGTGATGATGTGCCCGGTGAGCACCAGGTACTTCTGCACCTCGAAGAACTTGTTGCTCTGGATCGTCGGCAGTGGATTCTCCTGGCCGTCGACCGCGCCTTGACTCAACGCGAGATAGAGCTCGCCGATGTTGAGCGGCGTCGGCCGCGCGCCCCAGGCCTCGGCCATCGCCCGGAACGTGTCGACCTCCGGGATGCGAAGCTTGAAGCCTTTCATGTCGTCGACGGTATTGATCGCCTTCGTTCCGGAGGTGACGTGCCGTTTGCCGTAGTACGTCGAGCCGATGACGCGCATCGATCGCTTGGCGATGAGCATGGCGTTCATCTCGTCGAGCAAGGGCGAGGTCAGCACGCGGCGCACGTGTTGTGGATCGCGCCAGATATACGGCGCTTCGAGGATGGAGAATTGCGGTACGAATTGGCCGAATTGCGCGGCGCCTTCGTCGACGATCTGGATCGCGCCCGATGAAGTCGATTCGATGACGTCGCGCGACGAGCCGAGCTGGCCGGCCGGGAAGGTCTGGATGTCCACCGCGCCGCCGGTGTCTTCGCGCACCTGCTTCGCCACGCGGTCCATCATCGCGACGGACGGGTGGTTGGCTGGAAGCACGGTCGCCCAGCGCAGCGTCGTGGCCGCGCCCGCACGTGCGGGCAAGGTGCCTGCGGCCATGCCTGCGAGGGCGGCGCCCATCCACTTGCGCCGTGTCCAATGCGTCGAAACATTCATCGCATCTCCTCCTCTTTTGTCGATCGGGCCGAACCCGGGCAGATTGCGAAGGGGTTGCTCGACGGGGTGATTCAGCGCATGCGTCGCGTCCGGGCGAAGCCGATCAGTGCAATCGCTAGGGCGAGCGCTGCGACCGACCACTCACTGAGCGTCGGCAAATCGATCGCAGCCGGCACCCCCGCGGCGATCGTGACCTGCCAGTTATCGATGCCGGCGCTCAAGGTATAGCCGCCCCCGTTGACGCCGGTGCCGTTCGCGCGGAAGAATCCGAACTGGATCGGTGCGCCGCCAGCGGAGAAGTTGGGATGTTGCGTACTGTCGAAGAGCGTTGTCGGCGTGACATTTACCAAGCCGAAATCCGCGGCGGTCAGCCCGTTCAGCGTGTGATTCGACCATGCGAGCGACGGGCCGGTGATCACCTGGCTGCTGCTCAGGATGTACCGGTTGCCACCTTGCAGCAGCGCCGGCCCGGTCGATTGGCCCTGACCAAAACAACCGGCGGTGCACGCAGCGTCCTCGCTGTAGTTGATCGACCCGATCGCGCCGGAGACTGCCGGGTTGTACGTGAAAGGCGTGTAGATGCTCGTGCTCAACACCACTGTCTGGCTGCCCGGCGGAGCCGCATTCAAGACGTCGGTGACGTTTCGGAAGGCGCCCGGATTGCCGCCCGACAGCTGCTGCGCCGCGGTGCTGCTTCCGCCATTACCGGCGGTGGCTTGAGTCAGCGCCCAGTCGGCGTCCAGGAAGGTGCTGTCGGAGACCGTTTGTGCGGTGGCCGGCGAGGATACCGCGGCGATCGTTGCGACGGCCGATATCAATGAAAAAACCCACGCGAATCTTGCGTTTGTGCAATGCGTCGAACGGGTCATGCATGCCTCCCCTGGCACAAGCATCAGAGCGTTCGCGTTGCCGCCAATTCGGAATCTGGCGGCTCGCAGGGCCGTCGATAACGGCGAGCGAGCAGTCTAGCCATGTACCAATGGCGAGTCAACGCGAGGTCAGCGAATTGCCGCAGTCAGTCGTCGCATCCAGGGAGTTGGCTAGCGTTTCTGCCCGGGATCGACAGCAAACACTTCCACCGCGGCCGCCTTGCCCTTGAATGGAACGGGGCCGAGTGGCTCGACCGCGATGCGTTCCCCGAGCGCCAAGCGCGTTGCCTGGTCGATCAGGATGGCGCGTTGCGTGACCTTGGTGTGTGCCTCGAGCCGCGCCGCGAGATTGACGATGTCACCGATGCACGTGTAAGTCGCACGCTCGTTGGTGCCGGCGTATCCGGCCACCATTTCGCCGGAGGCGATGCCGATGCCGATCTTGATCGGCGGTTTCCCGGCGGCTTCCCGCTCGAAATTGAACAGGTCGATCAGCTCGACCATCTCCTGTGCTGCTTGCACGGAGCTGTCGCAATGGTCCGGAAGAGGCATCGGTGCGCCGAAGACGGACATGAGCCCGTCGCCCATCATCTGCGTGACGACGCCGCCATGGCTGCTGATCGCGTCGAACATCAGCGCGTAATAGGTATTGAGGAGCTCGATCGTCTCCTCGGGCGGCTGCGATTCCGCGAGCGAAGTGAAGCCCCGGATATCAGAGAACATTACCGAGGCATGCACCCGCTTGCCGCCCAGCGAGAAACCGGAATCCTGCAGGTCCTGCGCAACTTCCGGGGTGGCGAAGCGGCGCACGAGCTCGGTCTGCTGATCCCGCAGGCGTTTCTTCTCGAGGCTTGCTCCAATGCGTGCCTTGAGCAAAACCGGGTTGACCGGTTTGGAGAGGTAGTCCTCTGCGCCAAGCTCGATGCAACGCACAACGTTGGCAATGCCTTCCAGCGACGACGTGACGATGACGGGCAGCTCGCGCAACTGCCGATCGTTGACCAGTTGCTCGAGCACCTGGAAGCCGTCCATCTCCGGCATTTCCATGTCGAGCAGCAAGAGGTCGAAGACTTCGCGCCGCAGCATCTCCAGCGCCACGCGGCCGTTCTCGGCCGATGCGACGCTGTGGCCCTGCAATTCCAGGCTGCGCGTGAGCAGCAGCCGGTTGACCTTGTTGTCGTCGACTACCAGCAGGCGGGCCGGCCCACTTCTTAGATCATGCCGCAGGTCACGCCGCATCTCACTCATGTTGCAATTCAGTCAACGCCGCGGCAACGCGCGAATATTCTTGAGCGAGCGCGTCGAGCGGTTGGCCGCCTTTCTCGCTCGCCTTCGATATGCCCGAGAGTTCCAGCTCCCGCGCCATTGCGCCCAAAGTGAGGGCGCCAAACGTGTTGCTGTTCGACTTGAGCGAATGCGCGGCGCGCCGGAACCTGTCGGCATCTCGCGCCGCGAGCGCATCACGCAGATCGCCCAGCATCGCCGGCGCTTCTTCGAGAAACGTGTCCACCAACTCCAGCACGAACTCGGCGCCCGTCGTCTCCTTGAGCGCTTCGAAGGTCGCGCGATCGATCGTCGGTGCGGTCATCATCGGTCCTTGCGTGCGGATGCCTGGTTCAGCGCTTCGACCAGCCGCTCCACGCGGATCGGTTTGGTCAGATAATCGTCCATGCCGGCGGCGAGGCACATGTCGCGGTCGCCCTGCATGGCGTTGGCCGTCATCGCGATGATGCGCGGCCGCTCCTGCGGCCGCCAGCGCGCGGTGATCTGGCGCGAGGCTTCGAGTCCGTCCATCTCGGGCATCTGCACATCCATGAGCACCACGTCGTACGTCTGCCGCTGAACCGATTCGATGGCTTCGGCGCCGTTCGATGCGAGGTCGGCGCGATAGCCCATCTGCTGCAGCAGCCGCAACGCGAGTTTCTGGTTCACTACGTTGTCCTCGGCGAGAAGGATGCGCAGCGGATGGCGCACTGCCTGGCCCGGGTCGAGCTGTGCTTTTCCTGGCGTCGCGACCACCTTGGGCGCGGCGTCGCGCGCCAGCAGGCCGATGAGCGTATCGAACAAATGCGACTGGCGGATGGGTTTGGCGAGGTAGGCATCGAAGAGTCGCTCGTCGTCGCCGGCTTCGCGCCGTCCCAGCGAGCTGAACAGCACCAGCGGCAACGCGGCATGGCGCTCGCGGATCTGCCGGGCCAGGGCAATGCCGTCCATCTCAGGCATATGCATGTCGAGGATCGCCAGATCGAACGCCTCGCCGGCGTCGAGCCAGCGCAATGCTTCGAGGGGTGATTCGGTCGCACGCGAGGTCATTCCCCATTTTGCGGTCTGAAGGCCCAGCACGCGACGGTTGGTGGCGTTGTCGTCGACGACGAGCACGCGCTTGGTCAACAGCTCCGGCTGCACGCCGACGAAGTCGCGCTGCCGGGCCGGCGGCAGCTCGGCGGTCGGGACCCGGATCGTGAACAGGAACGTGGCGCCGCGGCCCGGACCCTCGCTCTCCGCCCACATGCGCCCGCCCATCAGCTCGGAAAGGCGCCTGCTGATGGCGAGGCCAAGACCCGTGCCGCCGTATTTGCGCGTGGTGGACGAATCGGCCTGCGAGAACGATTGGAACAGGCGGCTCATGTTTTCCGCGGAGAGGCCGATGCCCGTGTCGCGCACGGAAAACGTGATCTCGACCTCGCCTGTGGAGAGCGGCGTGGAGGTCACCGTCAGGACGACTTCGCCGGATTCCGTGAACTTCACTGCGTTGGAAAGGAGGTTGAGCATGATCTGGCGCAACCGGGTCACGTCGCCGACGATGGCCGGCGGGATGTCGCCTTCGAAGATGTAGGCAGTATCGAGGTGCTTGTCGACGGCGCGTGCCGTAACGAGGTCCAGCGCCGATTCGACGCATTCGCGAAGATCGAACGGCTGTGCCTCGATGTCCATGCGACCGGCCTCGATCTTCGAGAAATCGAGGATGTCGTTGATGATGGTCAGCAGCGAGTCGCCGGATTCGCGGATGGTGGCAACGTAATCGTGCTGCTCGGCGTCGAGCTTGGTGTCGAGCAGGAGCCCGCTCATCCCGATCACCGCATTCATCGGGGTGCGGATCTCGTGGCTCATCGTGGCCAGGAACGAGCTCTTGGCTTCGTTCGCCGCCTCGGCCGCGGCGCGGGCCTGTTTGGTTTCGTTGAACAACCGCACGTTCTCGATCGCGATCACCGCTTGATCGGCGAACGTCTTCAACAGGTTGATCTCCGTCGGGGCGAATGGGCGCACCTCATGGCGGAATACGGAGATCACACCCAGGGCTTCGCCCTCGCGCAGCAACGGCACATTCAGCGCCGTGCGAAATTGGAGGCGTTGTTGTATCGCGCGAACGTCCGGGTACTCGGATTCAAGGAGCGGTACCACGTCCTCGATATGCACGATCCGGCGCTCCAGGACCGCGCGACCGGCGATCGAAGTCCTGCGCAGCGGCAGAACTTCGACGTTCTCGGACTCGTACGCTTGCCCGTAGCTGGTCATGGCGCGGAATTGCCCGTCGATCAGCAGCCAGATCCGGCTGCCGTCCGCGCGGCAGAGCACGCCGGCGCGCTCCGCCACCGCATCGAGCACCGGTTGCACGTCGGCAGGCGAGCTGCTGATGACACGCAGAATGTCTGCGGTAGCCGTCTGGTAGCTGAGGGCTTCCTGCGTCTCGTTGAACAAGCGCGCATTCTGCAGCGCCACGCCGACGTTGGCCGCGATCGTGGACAACAGGCGCTCGTCATCGGGACCGTAAACGCCTTCCTTTT
>JADGRP010000152.1 GCA_017880805.1 Burkholderiales bacterium | reverse complement strand
GAGGCCGCCGAGGTCGAATCCATCGGTCCGTTGAACCTCAAGGGCTACGCGCAGCCGGTTCCCGCGTTCTGGCTCAAGCGACTGGCCTAGCGCCGATAGTGATCAGCGCTGCGCGTACGCTTCGGCTTCGGGCCGCGGCGAACCGATGCCATACTGGCGGAACATCGCCAGAATCTGAATATCAGCGCGAAGGGGTTAATCATTCCGGAACCGGAACTCCTGCTGTCGATCTTGAAGGCCACGCTCGTTACGCCACTTGCGGTGACGGCGCTGCTTTTTTTCGCGGCATTGCTGCTGGCCGAAGCGGCAGTGCGCGCAGTCAGGGTTCCGCGCACCGCGGCGCTCGTGCTTGCGGGTGCGGTTATTGGCTGGCTCCGCAAAGACAACCCGGCTGCGGCGCTGATGCCTCTCCCGACCGTGCTGCTCGAGGCGCTCGCAATGGTCCTGCTGTTCGAGGTCGGACAGCGCGTGCCGCTGGCCTGGATTCGGCGTAACCCGTGGCTGCTGGCAGCGAGCATCGGAGAAACCGGCCTGACCTTCGCCGCCATCTTCGCAGCTCTGGCGTACGGCTTCGCGATACCTGCGGTCCAATGCGCATTCGTTGGCGTCGTCTGCATGGGCGCATCGCCGATCGTTGTGATGAGCGTCAGTAAGGATTTGCGGGCGCGCGGCCAGGTTTCGGAACGTGCATTGCTCTTCAGCACGCTGTCAAGCGTCTATGCGGTGCTCGCAATGCAGATCCTCGTTACCGGATACCTTGCAGCTACGAACGTACAACTGAGCGTTGCGCTGCAACCTTTGTTTCAGTTGTTCGGCTCGTTCCTGCTCGGCGCACTTGCGGCGGGCGTGCTGCGGCTATACGCGTTCATCACCCGCGCCCACGGCGCGGTGCTGACCATTGGGATTCTTTGTTGCTGCGTGCTGTTGTACGCCTACGCGCCGCCGCTGGGCCTTTCGCCGATATTGTCGGCGTTATTCTTCGGCCTCGTCCTGCGCGGGACTGACCGCACTCACAGTTTGCTGTCGCACCAGACGTCCGAGACGGGAGCCGTCCTTACGCTAGCCTACTTCATCATTCTCGGCGCATCGCTTACCTGGCTCGATTCCTGGACGATCGCGGCGATCGCCGCTGCCATCGTGGCGGTCCGCTTGCTTGCGAAAGTCGCCGCGAACGCCCTTTTCGCAGTGCCCTCGGCATTGCGTCCACTGAAAGGCACAATGGTCGGCATAGCGATGACTCCGCTCTCAAGCCTCGCGTTGCTTCTCGCCGCGAGCATCGCGCCACAACCGGGGCTCCGGCACGCTGCTGAAATCGGCGCAGCAGTCGTGCTGATCACTGCCATTCTCGGCCCGGTGATGACCGAGGTAGCGTTGCGGTGGGCCGGAGAACCCACGCGTCGCGAACAATGACCGACTCACTCGATTTCAAGGCCTCGGAGCCATTTACGCTTGGCGTCGAGTTGGAGCTCGAACTAGTCGATCGACGCGATGGCGACCTGACCCGCGCGGCGACCGATTTGTTGCGCATTGCGCAAAAGCGGCATCCGAAGCTCGACATCAAGCTCGAAATCACGGAGAGCATGATCGAGGTCGCAACCGCAGTCCAGCGCGACCACGAGGGCGTGCTTGCGGACTTGCGCGCACTCCGAGACGCCGTGTGCGAGGCCGCCGAGCTGTTGAATGTAGGCGTCTGCGGCGGCGGCGCTCACCCGTTCCAATCCTGGACCGAACGCCATATCGCGGAAGGCGCGCGCATGCACTACATCTCCGATCTGTATGGCTACCTTGCCAAGCAGTTCACGGTATTCGGCCAGCATGTGCACGTCGGCTGCGCGGACAGCGACGCCGCGATAAAACTTGTTCACGGGCTGTCGCGCTATGTGCCGCACTTCATCGCGCTCGCGGCGAGCTCACCGTTCCTCCAGGGTGAGGATACGGCATTCGACTGCTCGAGAATGAACACGGTTTCGTCGTTTCCGTTGAGTGGCCGCATGCCTTTCGTACGCGATTGGGCAGAATTCAATGCGTACTTCGAGAAAATGCGTTCGACCGGCGTCGTCAATAGCATGAAAGATTTCTACTGGGACATCCGCCCGAAACCGGAATTCGGCACGGTGGAGGTGCGCGTCTTCGATACTCCTTTATGCGTCGAGCGCGCCGCGGCCCTGGCAATCTATGTCCAGTGCATCGCGCGGCTGATCCTTGCGAGGCCGACACTCGATATCACCGAAGACGCGTACCTCGCCTACACCTTCAACCGTTTCCAGGCATGCCGATTCGGAATCCAGGGCGAGATCGTTGACCCGATCACACGCGAGCGCAGACCGCTCGACCAGGATATTCGTGAAACGGTCGCGACGATCCGGCAGAACGTCCCGTCCGCGGAGGATGAAGCGCTGCGGGAAATCGAGCGCTGCATCGACTCCGGCAACGACGCGACCTGGCTGCGCGCTCGTTTCGCTGAATCCGGAACACTTGGGATGGTCGTCGCAGCGCAAACCGAGCGCTTCGCTCGCAGCGACGACCGCTAGGTCGACTTTCGAAAGCTGAGCCCACGCATGGCGGCGAATTGGTGCGGGACCGCACTTTGGCATCCACTTTGTGCCCGCAAAAAAGTCTGACTTGAATTCCCGATTGACAAATTCGGTGAAACTTGGCGGGGACGCAAGCGTAGCAGCAGAGCCCATATCGACTCGCCCGCCGGAATCGAGCTTCAGCGGGAGGCGCGTTCCGGCCGATCAGTCCGTCTTTCAGAACACGATGACTTGGCGCACTGCCTTGCCTTCGCGCAATAGATCGAAGCCGAGATTGATGTCGTCGAGTTCGAGCCTTCCGCTCATGAGTCTATCGATCGGCAGCTTGCCTTGGCGATACAACTCGATGTAGCGGGGGATATCGCGCGAAGGAACGCAGGTGCCGATGTAACTACCCTTGACCGTGCGTTCCTCTGCGACCAGATTGACCGGCGGCAGGGCAAACGTCGCGGTGGGCGGGGGAAGACCGGCAGTTACGGTGGTACCACCGCGGCGCGTAATCCGAAAGGCGAGTTCCAGAGCCCGCACCGAACCGGCGAGTTCGAACGCGTATTCGACCCCGCCGGACGTGAGTTCGCGAATTTGTTCGTGGCAGTCGGACTGACCCGCATTGAACTTGTGCGTGGCGCCTAGCGACATTGCGAGCTCCAGTTTGGCGTCCGACAGGTCGACGGCAATGATCTGACGGGCGCCGGCGACACGCGCGCCGAGAAGCGACGCAAGCCCCACGCCGCCAAGCCCAATAACCGCGACCGAGGCGCCCGCGCGTACCTGCGCGGTATTGACGACGGCGCCGACACCGGTCAACACCGCGCAACCAAAAAGTGCGGCTTCGTCCAGCGGCAACTCGGGATCGATCCGGACCACCGAACGACGCGACACGGTTGCGTATTCGGCAAACACCGAGCAGCCGAGGTGATGGTTGATCGCCTGTCCGTTGCGCGTCAGACGCCACGCTCCCGACAACAGAGTCCCGGCGTCATTGGCCGCTGCCCCCGGCTCGCACAACGCAGGGCGCCCTTCCGCGCACGGGCCACAGTGGCCACAGCTGGGGACGAATACCAGCACCACGTGGTCGCCCGTGCGGAGATCGGTCACGCCCTCGCCCAGCTGTTCGACGATGCCGGCCGCTTCATGGCCCAGCGCCATGGGCATCGGACGCGGTCGATCGCCGTTGATTACCGAGAGATCGGAGTGGCACAAACCGGCGGCGCCGATCTTGACCATGATCTCACCCGGTCCTGGCGGTGCAAGTTCCACCACTTCGATCACCAGCGGCTTCGATAGTGCATACGGCGCCTTGGCGCCAATGGCGTTGAGGACCGCGGCTTTGATCTTCACGATGCCCTCCGGCAGACATGAGTCACAGCGGTGATGGCGGCTCTTTGAGTCGGCGCGTCAGCTTCGTGTTTTCCGATTAGTCCACGGGGCAGTCGATGATGACCACCGTATTGTCATCGAACGCGCGCTTCAAAATGGGAGCCAGGCTTGCGCCTTCTCCACGCGGTAGCCTTTGACACCGAAGCTCTCGGCGTTCGTCACGAAGTCGGGGTTCTTGAATGATTAATCGTCGAAGCAATCGAGCCACAGCAGCATGACATTGTATCGCCATCGCCACGCCAATGTTCGACGCGCGGCTCATCGAAATCGAGCAATGGTCTTGAGAATTTCCAGTGGACGGACGAAAGTGAGTCCGGCATGCTGATAGCTGCAGGTCTTTGGCGAGCGAGGAACCCATCATGCGCTGGATCAAGTTCTCGGCGGCAGGCCGCACGGCCTATGGCGTGGTCGAAGGAGAGCGGATCATCGAGGTCGCGGGTGATCCTTTCAACGGCTATGAGCGAACGACGCAGAGCCATGCCGTCAGGGACGTGAAGATCGAGGTGCCGCTGATTCCACGCACTTTCTATTGCGCTGGCCTCAACTACACGGCCCACGTCAAGGAACATGCCGCAAAGGTCGGGGGCAAGGCCAACATACCGGAGAAGCCCGACATAGGCTACCGTGCCGTCAACGCTCTGATCGCGCACGAGGAGCCGGTCATCATTCCTCGCGATGCCACGGAGAAAGTGCAATACGAAGGAGAGCTCGTTGCCGTGATCGGCACGAAAGCCAAGCATCTGAGCGAGCGCGACGCGCTTTCCTGCGTACTTGGCTACACGATCGGCAACGATGTCAGCGAGCGCACGTGGCAATCCACGGATCGGACCTTGTGGCGCGGCAAGAACACCGACACATTCAAGCCGATGGGGCCCTGGATCGAGACAGCCGTCGATCTCGACAAGCTCGAAACCATCGTCCGCGTCAACGGAACGGTGACCACGCGCTTCCCGACGAACGATATGTTGTTCGGTGTGGCAACCTACATCGCAGCGATGACCCGCTATCTGACGCTCTATCCCGGCGACGTCATATGGATGGGGACCGACGGCACCTCGCCAAATCTGAAAGCCGGAGATACGGTCGAGGTCGAGATCACGGGTATCGGCACGCTGCGCAATCCGTTCGTCGCCGAATCCGATTAGCGCTAGCTGGAGCGAAAGCAGGAATCGGCATCGCTAGCGGTGAGGAGAAATTCGACTCCGCGGCGCGGGAGCGTACTGCGGTCGATCGCTGCATGGATCAGCGGGAACACGTCGACCGATTAGGCAACGAGTCGGTCGCAGCGCTCGACAGCGCCGAGGCCAAGAACGATTCAAGGCAGCGGGCTTCGGGACCGATCCACTTGCCGGCGACGAATTCGAGAAATTCGTCGGCGCCGAATACAAGTTATGGAAGGAGCTCGCGGCGAGCGAGCACATCGCACTCGACGAGTGAGGTGTCAGCGGCGACCCGGCGCATTCTTATCCGCGGGAGCCGTCTTCTCCTTCGGCGCTCTAAGCAACAGCGATGGGTTTTCCTTGATCTCACTTGTTACTCCGCCGATGGCAGGGAACGCGGGTGAATCAGAGCATGGCCGATGAGATTCGCCGCCTGGCCAACAAACGTGATGACGTCGAGCGTGTCATGCCCGGCTTCGTCTGTGCCTTTGCCCAGTTGGGCGACGAGCTGACGCCATCGGGGGACAGGTTCCAATTTGGGCAGCGGCTTGAGCTCAAGGCCGCTGACAAGATCGAGCAGCGCCTTATGCTCGGCCCGGACGCCGGTCAATTCCACGCCCTGGTCACGAAGGCCGAACAAAAACAGCGCACCTGGCGTATCAAGGTCGCTGAGCTTGCCGAGATCGAGCGCGCGGGATTTGCGTTTCGTCCGCCAGTCCTTCAGTGCTCTTTCGGCCTCGGCAAGCGTCCGGATATCGAGTGCGCCCTCGAGCGTCATTCGATCGCCATCATCGTCGATGACAACCGTCAGTGGGGCCCGCTCCGAGGGTGCTTGTAGCATGGTTGGTGCAAAGTTGGCGTTAGTGGCTGTCAACAAGCCATGCAGGTTGTCGATCGAATAGAGCGTTTACGGACGCAGTGGTCTACGAAAATTAGAAGCTATCGATAATGTCGTAGACGTGGAAATCGGCGTTCGCTATCTCCATGATTGGCTTCTCCGGACTGTCTGTCGCGCGCAGAACAACGTCCGATGACGAGCAGCGTCCGATGACGAGCAGCGCGACCCAGAGGCGCGAACGCAACAGGACGTCCTCCGCGCGAATTGCGCGCCCGAATTCCGGCCGCGCTGCACCGGTTCATGGACTGAGATCCAGTCCACTCGCATCGAGGAGCCCGGCGACAATAGAAGGTTGGAGCGAACTTTGCAAGCAACGATTTTGGTTCAGAGCCTACAACCAACGGTTCGCGCCAGACGTCAATTTCACCGGCCCATGCTAAGAAGGCAGTCCATTCAGATTGGGCGTATGGGCCGATTGCTCGGGTAATCCGCCTGCCATGAACATCAGCGCCATTACCAAAACGCCCGCGCACCCGCCTCCGATGAAGGCTGCCAACACCCACCAAATGCTAGCCATCGTGTCACTCCTATCCGGCGAGAATCACGACACTGACTCTCCGAGGATCACGCTACGCCGCAGGGAAGGGTCCCACAATCAGTCAATTGCCGAAACGCTTGTAGGGCATCCACTGACGCCTCGGGTCATCGCCGGCCGAGCACGCCACAGCCGAAATCGCACACAACGCGAGGTCAGCGTGGCGCCGTATGTGGTGCGCGGCGGAGTGGATGCTGGGGTGCACGGCTACGCACAGAAGTCGCAACGACGTCATGCAACGAACGCGCTGACTAGCACTTTGCATGATTTGGCTCCCCCAACCAGGGCTCGAACCTGGTGCCTGCGGATTAACATTCATTCCGGGAGAAACCTGATTTAGTCGCACGATCAGCTGCTACCGCATCCGCGTTGCTTCACCTTGGCAGTCGAATGCAATACGACACAGGGGCACCAAAAAACGGTGCTGCTGAATTTGCTTATAAAGGTCAGTCGATCCACACACGCTACGTTCTAGCGAATCATCGATGTCTGGCGCCCGCACTCTAATGCAGTTCGGCTACATTCGAGCCTCGGCTATTTGACCCGGAATGCCTCATCGCACTCGGAACTAGAATATGTCTGGCTTCGCCCGCGCTGCGCTGTTATCGTCGTTGGGATATTATTTTAAAATTGAGGTTGCCGCGGTGCCTGACGTTCCCGCTGCAGTTCCGCGTTTGGTGTACTTCCTGGCCGGCTCATCACAATCCGAACGTGATATGCCACTCTAATGCACGATCCTCGCGTTTTCTTCGCTGCCGAACGGACGCTGCTGGCGTGGGTTCGCACTGGCCTGACGATCATGGCCTTTGGATTCGTTGTCGCACGGTTTGGGCTGTTTCTGCGCCTGCTTGCCGTGCAACAGCCGGTAACCGTCAACTACACCCAACACAACGGCATCTCCAACGCCGTTGGCATCGCTCTTGTGTTGATGGGTACCGCATGCATGATCCTGGGCGCGTATCAGCATCGGAGCTATGTGTCGACACTGCCACCTGAAGATGTGCCGCGATCCCACGACCCGCGCTATCCAGTCGCGCTGGCGATTTTCCTTGCTGCGGTCGGTATTGTGCTTGCGGGCTACCTAGCGATCTAGCTTGTGCTCCGCTCGTGGGGAACTGTTAGATCTCGTTGGGCCGATCAAAGCATTGACCTTACCCTCAACGTGTGGGGTCGGGTGGCTAAGTGTCCCGTGAACAATTTAATTCAAATCCGCCGCGCCACCAAGCCGATCAACGCGGATCGTCCGCAATGGCGCGTGCCTTCGGTCAGATCGGCATCGTAGGCGCGCAAATCGAGGATTTCCGTCGAGGCGAACGCCACGCGCAGCATCTCCTCGGTATAAAGGTGCGACAAAAGCGACGGACCGCCGGTTTTGTAGTCGAGCTGTTTCGGGGCATAGCCCTGCAGCACAAGCACGCCGCCATGCTTCAATGAGCGAACCATGTTCGCGAACAGCTGTTCGCGCATCGACGGATTGGCGAACTGCACGAATATTGCCGCAACACCGTCATAGGTCTCCGCCGACCACGACCAAGCATCGCAGTCACACACACTGAACGCAACGGCAACGCCGGCGGCCGCGGACAACTTTCGGGCCTTGGAAACGCCGACTTCCGAGATGTCGAAGGCATCGACGCGCATGCCTTGGCCTGCGAGCCAGACGCTGTTGCGCCCCTCACCGTCAGCAACGCACAGCACCCGGCTTCCCTGTCGCCATAACTGTGCGTGGTCGCGCAAGTACTCATTGGGTTCAGTGCCGAAGACATAGTCATCCGCTTCGAAGCGCTTGTTCCAAGTGCTCGCATCATCGGGAAACGAGGGATTGGTCATGGACTCATCCGTATGGAGTGGGTGGCGTAGTGAGGCAAACCCGCGACTCGCTGCGATGCAGCCCCGGCGTACGGATCCGCGCCTATTTCATTCGCGACGGCAGCCTGATCGTTCTGCCAGCGACCATGAAAACTCCTCTCCCGCGATGATGAATAGTTCGCGGGTTCTTCCGTGACGGATCGATCCATGCCTTCACGACCTCGAGGATAAAGAAATTGTATTTCGTTGCCAGCCTCGCATCGATCAACTTGCATTCGAGGCTGGCATAGCATTCGGCGACAAGCGGCGCCGCGACGTGCGATGCGGGCGTCGGAGTGAGCCCGAAGGCCTTGAACTTGTCCACGGTCCGCCCTGTGGTGTTCCCGCAGCGCACAACCTTCGCGGCCAGCTCCACCGTCGGGATGTTAATCGTGCACTCCCTGCTTGCTTTCAATAGGCCGAAGGTGAAATCGCGGTTGCTGATCACACAACCGACGATTGGCGGCTCGAAATCGATCATCGTATGCCAGGACATGGTCATGATGTTCGCCCGTCCCTTGTGCGAAGTCGCCACCAGCACGACCGGCCCAGGCTCGAGCAGCCGATACACGCTCGACAGAGCGAGCGTTTGCTTTGCCGCCTTCACTCCGGATCGCGGTCGCGGGCCGGGTTCGTTCGCATGCTCATGGGGCAAAGGAAAGGATCCAGTGCACGAGCTGTCGCGCCTGGTCCTCGTCAATCTCCTTTACGTTTGGGAGCATGCCCACCTCACTCACCTTCCCCTTCCAATGACGGTCTTCGCCATAATTGGGGGAACCCTCAAGGACAATCTGCGTGAGCCGAACCTCGGCATCCTTCTGCCCCCTGTACTTCACGGCGATTTCTTTCCACGAGGGCGCGTACGGAAGCAAGTCATCCGGTTCCCGCTTTCGCGGCATTGTCCTGTGACACAGGTAGCAGCCTTTCGATGATGCCAGCTCGTCCATCTCGCGAGGTGAGGGCTCGGCGGCCGACGCCGATTGCCCGACCGAGACTACCACCACCATGGATAGCACGCCGGTGCAAATAAGGTCCAATCCACGCTTTGGGTTCATCACCGTATCTCCCTGCAGCGCTGAGCGTCGCCGGCAAGAAGATTGCGAGCAACATCAGCATTTTGTGTTGCGGATGCGGAGTCG
>JADGRP010000151.1 GCA_017880805.1 Burkholderiales bacterium | reverse complement strand
TTGTCCCGCGAACGCTTGCCTGCTGGAGTCGAGCTGCGCGATCTGGGCACTGTGCGGTTGCGCGATCTGGCGAATCCCGAGCATGTGTATCAGGTCGTTCATGAACAGCTACGGCAGGATTTTCCGGTGCTCCGGTCGCTGGAAACGACGCCGAATAATCTGCCGCAGCAGGTGACGTCGTTTATTGGCCGCGAACGCGAGCTGACCGAGGTCAAAAACTTGTTGGCGAATTCGCGGCTGCTGACGCTGCTCGGAGTAGGCGGAATCGGCAAGACGCGACTGTCGCTGCAGGCTGCGGCCGACCTGATGGACGACTTTCCGGACGGTGTGTGGTTCGTCGATCTGGCCCCATTGACGGATGCGCGCTGGGTGTCACAAGCGGTCGCGACCGCACTCGGGGTCAAGGAAGAAGCAGGGCACCAGGTGCTGGAAGCGGTGGAGAAGTATGTCGCGGACCGGCGTTTGTTGCTTATCCTCGACAATTGTGAGCATTTGATGCGGGCGTGCGCGGAAATGGCGAAGCGACTGCTGCAAGCAGGTCCGCACCTGAAGATTCTGGCGTCGAGCCGCGAGCACCTGCACATGGCTGGTGAGACGACCTTTTCCGTGCCGAGACTCTCCGTACCAGACGCCCAGAAGAGCATCACAGTCGATACTTTGAGGGGGTATGAATCGGCGCAGTTGTTCATCGACCGCGCAACTGCTGTCCAGCCGAATTTCCACCTGACCGAGCGAAACGCGATGGCAGTTGCTGACATCTGTCATCGCCTGGATGGCATACCTTTGGCAATCGAACTCGCCGCGGCGCGTGTAAGTGCGTTGTCGGCCGAGCAGATTGCCGCACGCTTGAATGACTGTTTTCGCCTGCTCACGCGAGGCGACAGGACTGCGCTTCCTCGGCAGCAGACCCTACGCGCCTTGATCGACTGGAGCTACGATCTTCTCACCGAACACGAGCGCGCGCTTCTGCGACGGCTTGCTGTCTTCGCAGGCGGCTGGACGCTCGAAGCCGCCGAAGTCGTTGGAGCCGACGATACTGTAGCAAAGGCAGACGTACTTGATCTGCTGACCAACCTCGTCGAGAAGTCATTAGTGATTTCGGAGGCCGATAGTGGGCGCTACCGTTTGCTGGAAACCGTGCGGCAGTATGCCCAGGAACGGCTTGACGACTCAGGAGAGAGAGATAGAGCCCGCGAACGACATCTCCACTTCTATTTGGCGCTCGTCGAAAAGGCGTGGCCAGAACTTGTGGGGCCGAATCAGGGGGCATGGCTTAAGCGGCTCGACCTCGATCGGGACAATATCCTTGCGGCGCATGCGTCGTGCGATCAGGCCATAGGAGGAGGCGAGATGGGGCTGAGGCTCGCTTCGTCGGTAAAGCGGTACTGGCTCACTCGTGGCCTGTTGGGTCTGGGGCATCGGTTGACGGTTGAGGCGCTCACCCGCCCAGGCGCGAAGGAGTGCAGTCAAATCCGCGGAAGGACGCTCTTTGACGCTGGCCAGCTCGGTTCCTTTATGGGCCGGTATGAGGAAGCGCAAAAGTATCTTGAGGAAAGCCTTGCCATTGCCCGAGACACGGGAGACCAACGCCGGATTGCGATGGTTCTTCAGCCACTGGGCATTGCGCATCACGGGCAAGGGAATGTGGCGACGGCGAAAGCGTATTTCGAAGAAGCACTTTCGCTGGCTCAGGAACTTGGAAACAAGCGCGAGATCGCCGCTGCACTCAACGCTCTCGCGCAGCTCCACCGGGTCCGAGAGGAGCTGGATATTGCGGAGCCACTCTATGAAGAGGTCGTGACGCTCGTTCGTGAGCTTGGCGATCGGGAGAGTATCGCGATTGGGCTCCTCAATCTGACGATGGTGTCGATTGGCCGCGGCGCCATCGATCGCGCGCGGAGTACGCTGCTTGAAGCCTTGAAAATCGCCGATGAGATCGGCTCGAAGCGAACAGGCCAGAGTGCGCTCGAGGTCGCAGCCGGTCTTGCGGCGCGCTGCGAGGAGTGGCGACGCGCAACACGACTGTACGGCGCAGCGGAGATCCAAACCGCGCACACGGGCCTTCACCGCGATCCTGCCGATGAGGCGTTTTTGGCGCCGTTGATGGAACAAACCCGCAGCGCACTTGGCGCTACAGAATTCGCTGTAGCCGGAAATTCCGGCCGTTCCCTATCCTACGAAGATGCCCTAGCAGACGTTCGAGACTGGTTGGAAAATCGTAAGTAAACTCGTATTTTTTAGGGTGCCTCTCTGTTCGACAGAGAGTACTCGGAACGATACGAATACTCCCAAGTGACGAGCTAATCATTTGCGATGTACGGATCCGAATGGTATGGATACGTTCCGTCCGTGACCGTGATCGTGTAGACGTATTTGGCGCTTCCAGGAGGACGCTTGTAGCGGCATACGATCGTCTGGTATGGACGTGGCCCTTTCGTTTTGCACTCTGGTGGGTTGATCGGTGGCGGGCCGGACACCGCGGTGATTACAACGCTATTGTCATCGGGGAAGGAATAACCGGCATCGCCTATCGTCCACTCGATTTTTACAAGTGACGCTTGTCCCTCGCCCATCTTGACGTGAACTGGCTCCTGATCAACGATGACTCGACTATCCTCGACATACACCGTAGGGTATAGGCGAACCGGTCTCGCTAATGCCGCGACGAACGGGTCGTTGCGGATAAGCCACGCGCGCGCGGATGGATTGACGCCATCATCCCTGAAAACGAGAGATTCGCTATTGCGGTCCTTCACGGCGGCAGTGCACCCTGTTAAGAGTAGTGCCAGTGCTGCAACAACCAGAACAATTGTTTTCATCGTCACTTCCCCTTTTCCATTGACGTTTCGTTCTGACGTCCAGCGCCGTTCAGAGGACGACCGGTGTGAAAATGCTTACATTCGTGGCCACCAACTCACTCGCGACTAAAAGAGCGACGATCAACAGTATCGATATTCATATCATAAACTAATTGTAGGCTACCTTAACAAGACCCGACGCGGTGCCGAATCCGACATTTTCGGCGCTGTTGGTTAAAACGTCTCTAGAACGTTACGCCTACCCCGATACTCATGAATCCATTGAGTCCTATAGCGCGACGCCGCAATTCTGGTAGACGACGCAACGTTAACAAGGCGAACGTGGTGGCTAGCCTTGACTGGGGGTCTTGGCTATCCCAGTAATCCGCGAACAAGTCTCATGACGTCTCTATCACGTAGGAGCGCGTTGTGCCCCACTCCAACCAGCGCAACATTCTCTGCGCAAGCCAGCTCGCAACTCCCCTGCGGCACGACCAGACTGTCATGCCGGGACCAGATCGACATGATCGGAACCGGAGGCGGCTTCGTTTCGTTATGGTTCAGCTCTTCCAGCCACACGCTGCCCGGGCGCATCTGCGCGAGGCATCGTCCGATAAACGCTCTGGCGAAGACGCTGCCGTGATGTGGCGTTCCGATGGTGATGATCTGTTTGATGCGCGCCGGTCCGCGCTGCCTCAGATACGCCCGCGCGACCAGGCCTCCCATGCTGTGACAGAGCAGCACGACGCGAGCCGCGCCGGTAGCGGCACATACGGATTCGATCTTTGTTCCGAGCTGTTCGGCGAAGTGTTCGATATCGCCGTACGGCGGGCCATAGTTGATGGTGTAGACCGGACCGACAGCCTGCCGCGCAAGATAGCGCCGCATCGTCAACCACACACCGTCGTTGACCAGTACGCCATGCACCAGAACAACGGGCAGCTGCGCAGGAGCAGGGGCGGGATCGAGTATCACCAGCCGATGCAACGCCATCAATGGCCAGGATATCGCGACCGCGAACACTTCCCCGATGAAAAGTCGGACGCTACCGGCGACATCCAGCTGCATCCCGGGCGGCCGCGGCGTACGCCAGTTCCAGCTCAATGCGAACGAGGCTGTGACCAGCAAGACTATCGGCGCCAGATATGCGACAGGCGCGCCGGCCACGAACCACCATGGCGGCGCGCCGTGCGCAACGCAATGGATGGCCCACCGGACATAGTGCGACGCTCCGGCGATCAGCAGCGCAAGCAGGAGAATCGCTGTCATCGCGTTCGATGATACCGTGACGGCGCGGAACGAACGACGGGAAGTTGCTCAGTGCATCGCTTCGCGCGCGTCAGCCAGCGTCTTCACAGCCGCAAATCAGATACGGCCAGCAGCACTCTCTGGACGCGTTCTTTCTCGTAACATAGGCCGGCCGGCTGCCGGAACCGCAGCGTCAATCGATCCGAAGCGCGCCGATCGCTTCGCTGAGATCGGGAATGAGCCGGACGCCGGGGAGCGACTTGCGCAGTCGCCGAGTCATTTCCCCGCCTGCCCAAATTTGAGTCGCGGCGGGTAAATGCCGGCGCAGCTCGCTCAAGCCCTCACCCGCCTGGCGCAGTGCAAACGCGGCAGAAAACGATACCGCCACAATATGGACTTTATGCGCAAGCGCAGCACGCACGATGTCATCGAGCGGAGTCTGCGTTCCCAGCGAAATGCACTGCGCGCCTTCGGGCACCAGCAGCGCCTCGACCATCAGCAGGCCAAGGCCATGATGCTCTCCAGGAAAAGTGGTGAGCAGAACCGTCGGCGCCCCCGACTGACGCGGAAATGCATTAATCGCGCTACGCAACGCCGCTTGCAGCAACTCGGTATACAGATGCTCTTCGAATACCTGCAAGTCGCCGCGCATCCAGGCTTCACCGACCGCACGGTTGAGCGTCGTAACCGTCTCGAGCACAAAGCGCTGCAAGCCCTGCCGCATCAACAGATGCGCGAATGCGTGCTGAAGCGCCGGAGCGTTGTGATTTCTGACCAGCGCGAGCACGTCGCGCTCCAGCACCGGCGCGGTAGTTTCGCGGCGCGGACCGGCGCGGGTGTCGGCGAGAACATTCAGTTCGGCAAGCGGCTGGTGCATGAGCTTGCCGGGGCGCATTCCGGTATCCATCAAGCGCTTGATCACCCGCAGCTTCGCGACCTGTTCGGGCGAATATTGCCGCTCGGTGTTATCGTCGCGACCGGGCTTCGGAAAGCCGTACCGACGCTCCCATACCCGCAGCACGTCTTTGGACAAGCCCGTCTCGCGCTCGACGGCGCTGATGTTCAGCAAGGCAATGGAACGATCCACGGCAGAAAATTGTCCAGGGCAATGGATTGACAGTGGCTTACCGTCAAGTTATTTTAGGATTTAGTATACGGGCTTGTCCATGACACCCATGGCATTCGAAGTAATTTGTCCAACCAACCAAGCTGTACTGAGGACGTGAACGCCATGCTATCTCGCCCGTGGACTTCCATCGCCGTTGCTGCGTTGACCGCCATTGCCCTGGCCGGCGCGGCGCGCGCCGAGAATCCGGCGCCCGTGACAGACGCCTGTCCGCAGGTGCTGAACTTCTCCTTCAATCGCCTGCAGACCGGACAACCCGAGTCGCTTTGCCAGTACCGCGGCAAAGTCGTTCTTATTGTCAATACTGCGAGTTACTGCGGATACACGCATCAGTACGAGGGTCTCGAGGCGCTTTACCGGAAGTACAAGGCCCGCGGATTGGTCGTGGTTGGTTTTCCGTCGAACGATTTCGGCGGCCAGGAGCCTGGCAGCAACAAGGAGATCGCCGAATTCTGTCGCCTGACTTATGGTGTCGAATTTCCGATGTTCGAGAAATCGAGTGTGACCAGCATCAAGACCAATCCTTTGTATGCCGAGCTCCTCGCGCGCACCGGGCAGACCCCCAAATGGAACTTTCACAAATATCTTGTCGATCGCGACGGCAAGCAGATCACGAGCTTCGGCACTCGCGTCGAGCCCGATAACGGGGACCTCCTCAGCGCTGTCGAGCGAATGCTGGCCGCCAAGCCGGCGTTGCCGAATGGTTGAAACGGGCCGGCCGCGCTCCTGTGCGCTATCGCCCCGCGCCTGACACGCGATCTGCGTCGCGGTTACCTTCCGGGCGCGGGCACCAAATTTGAATCCATCGGCAATCGCCTTGCGTATGCAGAGATCAGAGGCGTCGCCGCAACGCCGCTAGACAAATACCTGGCGGGCAGCGACCCGCCGCTCGCGCCACACCTTCAGGGGAGGGAAAACGGTGCGCGTCGCGATCATTGGCTCCGGCATTGCCGGCCTGGGATGCGCGTGGCTGCTTCGGCAACAGGGATTTGAGGTCTCGCTGTTCGAGGCCAACGATTACCTGGGGGGCCACACCCATACCGTCGACGTCGAACTCGACGGTATCGTTGCTCCGGTCGATACGGGTTTTCTGGTCTACAACGATCGGACGTACCCGAAGCTCATTGCGCTGTTCGACGAGCTGGGAATCACTTCGGTGCCGAGCACGATGTCGTTTTCGGTACGCAACGACAGGGCGGGCCTCGAGTGGGCGGGAACCGACATCGGGTCGCTGTTCGCGCAGCCAGGCAACGCGCTTCGGCCGGAATTCTGGCGCATGCTCCGCGACCTGCTGCGCTTCAACCGTGAGACGACGGCGATGCACGTTGAAGACCGCGTCTACGACGTAACGGTCGGCGAGTTCCTCGACGCGGGCAATTATTCGGCGCCCTTTCGCGAGTGGTATCTCCTGCCGATGGCGGCGGCGATATGGTCCGTCCCCGAGCGGGACGTGCTCGACTTCCCGCTGCCGACATTCTTACGCTTCTGTTACCACCATGGCCTCCTGCGGATTTCCGGACGGCCACAGTGGCGCACCGTAGTCGGGGGCGCGCGAACCTATGTGAACCGGATCGCCGCAAGTCTTTCCGACGTTCGCCTTTCGACTCCGGTGCGCCGGCTGCGTCGTCGACGCGACCATGTCGAAGTCAGCACCGATTCCGTCCACGGCGAGCGATTCGATCAGGTGGTGCTGGCCTGTCATAGCGAACAGGCGCTCACCGTACTTGCCGACGCATCGGGCGAAGAGACGCGGCTGCTGCAGAGTATTCGCTACCAGTCCAATCGCGTGCTGCTGCATAGCGATACGCGCCTCATGCCAAAGCGCCGGCGTGCATGGGCCGCGTGGAACTATCTCGCCCCCGCCGACATCGCGGCCGGGGATCCTGTCGCGGTCAGCTACTGGCTCAATCGCCTGCAACCGTTGCCTTTCCGGACACCGTTGATCGTGACGCTCAATCCGCCGTTCGAGCCGCGGCCGGGAACGCAGATCGCCGAATTCGAATACGCCCATCCGATGGTAAAAGGCGCGGCGGAAACCGCGCAACAGCGTCTCGCACACCTGCAAGGCGAGCAGCGCACGTGGTACGCGGGGGCCTGGATGGGCCGTGGCTTTCATGAAGACGGGCTTGCGTCGGCGCACATCGTCGCCGAAGGCATCGCGACGCGATGCGCCGCGATCATGAGCGAGCGCGCGGCGGCGTGATGGTTAACATAGAACAATCGTGGCTTCCATAAATCCATCCATGCCAAGCCTCGTGCGTGGCAAGGTCATGCATCGCCGCCTGCGGCCTGTCGGCAATAAATTCACTTACGACGCTTTCTCGCTCGCGCTGCCGCTATCGCGGCTCGGCGACCTGCCGCTGCTGGGGCTTGCGCACAACCGGCGGGCGCTGGTGAGTTTTTTCGATCGCGATCACGGCGAGCGCGATGGCAGTGCATTGGAGCCGTGGATCCGCAAACTCCTGGCGGCCGAATCCGTCGCTGCCGACGGCGAGATTGTCCTTTACGCATTTCCCCGCATGTTGGGATACGTTTTCAATCCGGTGAGCTTCTGGGTCTGCCACGACCGCGACGGTGCCGTCCGCGCCGTACTGTGCGAGGTCTGCAATACTTTCGGCGAGCGGCACAATTATTTGCTGGCGCATCCGGACGGCCGACCGCTCGCCAACGGCGAGTCGCTGCAAAGTCGCAAGGCGTTTCACGTGTCGCCGTTTTGCGAAGTCAAGGGCGACTACACGTTCCGATTCCATTTCGGGCCCGAGCGCTGGCTGGCGCGCATCGACTACGACGACGGCGTCGGCGAAGCGCGTAGCGCACTGCTCGAAACGTCAATTTCGGGCATAGCGGAACCTCTATCGCCGTACGCGGTACGCGGACTGGTGTGGCGCTACCGCTGGTTCACGCTGGGCGTGATCATGCGGATCCACTGGCAGGCCATCAAGCTCTGGTCCAAACGGGTGCCTTACATTTCAAAGCCGCAGCCTCCACTACAACAAACGACGCGATGAATACACTCGACCCCCCCTTCTCGTCCAGTGAGCGCCGCACATCGCTGCCCGCCACCGCCCGGATCCTATTCACGCTGCTCGAACGGATGGATTTCGGCGCCTTGACGCTGACCACGCCCGACGGCATCACCCGTCGCTTTGGTCCGGGCGGGTCCGTGGGAGAGCTCGACGGCGAAGTGGATCTCACGCTTCGCGATTGGAAGCTATGCGGCGACGTGCTCACCGGCGGCGACGTCGCATTTGCCGAAGCGTTCATGGATGACAGGTGGGAGACCAGCGACCTCATCGCCCTGCTGACGCTGATCGCGCTGAACCAGCGAGCTCTGGAGGTTGCCTTCTACGGACGGTGGTGGCGCCAACTCGTCTTCCGCGCCAAGCACCTGTTGCGCAGCAATACCAAGCGGCGGGCGCGCCGCAATATCGTCGCGCACTACGATCTGGGCAACGACTTTTACGGCCTATGGCTCGATTCGACAATGAGCTACTCGTCGGCGCTGTTCTGTGGTGATTTGACGCGGTCGCTTTCTTCGGCGCAGGAAGCGAAATACGGGCGCATCCTGCATCTGCTAGCCCCGAAGGAAGGGGCGCACCTGCTGGAGATCGGGTGTGGATGGGGCGGCTTCGCCGAATGCGCGGCGCGCGCCGGATATCGCGTCACCGCTGTAAGTCTTTCCGATGCGCAGACGGCATACGCCCGGGAGCGCGTGGCCACGGCGGGCTTGGAGTCGCAGGTCGAGTTCCACATACGGGACTATCGCGATATTGCCGGCCAGTTCGATGGCGTCGCGTCGATCGAGATGTTCGAGGCCGTCGGCGAACGTTACTGGCCGGCCTTTTTCCGTGCCCTGCGAGAAGCGTTGAAGCCCGGCGCGCGCGCCTGCATTCAGACCATCACGATCGCCAACGATCGGTTCGAGCAATACCGGCAGACCAGCGACTTTCTGCAGCAATACATTTTCCCGGGCGGCATGCTGACCTCGCCCGATGCGTTCGAGAGCCAGGTGACGGCCGCCGGGATGGAGGTTGACGGCGTGCACCGCTTCGGCCACGATTACGCCGAGACGCTCAAGCGCTGGCTCGCCGCCTTCGATGCCAATGTCGACAAGGTGCGCGCGCAAGGCTTCGACAACCGCTTTATCCGCTGCTGGCGCTTTTATCTTGCATACTGCGCTGCCGGCTTTGCCAGCGAGACCACCGATGTCGCGCAGTACACACTGGTTGCTCCTTAGCGCATTGCTCCTCGCCACGGCTGTATGCGACGCAGCCGCCGAAACCAACGCGCCGCCGCTACCGGCCGCAGTTACGTCGCTCGTGCCGAACCTGGACGCAAAGGGTGGCGGAGAGCTGACTTTTATGGGGCTGTCTGTCTACGGCGCTTATTTTTATTGTGTCGACCGCGCGCGCTGCCGCTGGTCACCGGAGCAGCCTTTCGCGATGCAGCTCGTCTATCATCGAAGCCTTGTCGGCGCCAAGATCGCCGAGCGCAGCGTCGAGGAGATCGCCAAGCTAGGCTACGGCACGCCGGATCAACGCGCACGCTGGGGCGCGCTGATGAAGCAATTTTTCGTCGATGTCGTCGACGGAGACCGCATTACCGGCCTCAACCTTCCGCTGTCCGGCATTCGCTACTACTACAACGGGAAGCTGCTCGGCGAAATTCTTGACCGCGAGTTCGCCAAGGCATTTTTCGGCATCTGGCTGGATCCCCGCACATCCGAGCCCGCGTTGCGCAAGAAGCTGCTAAGCGAGCCGTAGGATGAGCGCGGCGGCCGCTCCGCTGGCCCGCGTTCCCGCATCAACGCTTGCCGCGTATGGTTTATTCGGAATGCCGCTGGCGATGGCGGCGCTTCCCTTGTATGTGCATCTGCCGAAATTCTACGGCGATCATCTTGGCGTAAACCTGGCACTGCTCGGCGGTGTGCTGCTTGCCCTGCGCCTCGCGGACGGCGTTATCGACCCGCTGCTCGGCGTGCTTTCCGACCGGGGCGGCGCCCGCAAGCGCTGGCTGTTGCTCGCCGCGCCGTTGCTCGCGTTTGGAATGATCGCATTATTCACGCCACTGCCTCGCGCGGAAGCGCCGCTGATCGCGTGGCTCTCGCTTTCACTCGCGCTCGTCTATGGCGCGTTCAGTTTGGCA
>JADGRP010000150.1 GCA_017880805.1 Burkholderiales bacterium | reverse complement strand
CGCCTTGGTGAACGCAGGGTGCGCGGAGTACGGCAGGACGATGTTGCCGCGCTTGTCGGCGCGGCCGGACGCGCGCCGGCCGTAATCGCGGCACGCGAGCACCGCGGAGATGATGCTCTCCGAGCCGCCGGTAAAAAAGCCGGCCGCATCGTCGGGCGCGTGCAAGAGCGACAGGCCCATCGCGACGATGTCGTCTTCCATCCTTTTCAGGCCATGGAACGCGCGCTTCGCGCCCAGGGCATTCTCGGTGAAGAATTCGAGGAAGGCGTCGCGGCCGAGCGCGGCGATTTCGTCGTTGGCTTTAAAGACATAGAGTGGGGAGCGGCCGCGGCGCCAGTCGATGTCGGCGGCGGAGAGGGCCTTCATGCGGGCGAATATTTCTGCGCGCGACAGGCCGCTTGAGGGGAGGGTGGGCCGCATAGGATCGGGAACGGCGTATAGGTGGAAGCCAATGCAAGATGCCGGAGCGTTCGCGGCGCGTCAAGCTACACGTCATTCCCGCTCATTTTGGTAACTGAGCGGGAATCCATTTTTCGGCGATCAAAACCCCATCGATTGCCGCTCAGTTACCGAAATGAGCGGGAATGACGATCGAAGATTTGGCCGTTAGGCAATTTCGTAGTGCTCAATAAGTCAACGAACACCGACGTCCCATAGTGCGCTCAACGACGCGGTCGAGAATCCCAAATCCAGCCGGGGAAGTTTACAATTCCTCGGTCATCTTTCATCGATTCGAGATTGCCCTTGAAGCCAACTCAGGCGGCAGCGCTCGCGAGGCTGAATGAAAGTCGTGCAAGATGGCAGGACATCGGAATGGACGATAAGGATTGGCACTGGAACCCGTAGGAAGGCCATGAACCCGCACATCCCCGCCGAGATCGCCGGTAAAGAGAAGGTCGATATCACATCGCGCCGCCGCAAGTTCGGTATCGCCGACGACGCGCCGGCGCTCGGCATCGCGCTTTCGGGCGGCGGCATCCGCAGCGCGACCGTCAGCCTGGGCGTATTCCAGTATCTTGCCCGGGAAGAGAAGCGCGTTCGCGACGCGATCGCCGCGACGCAGATTGCACCGTTGCCGACGGCGCGCACGGAGCACGGCATGCAGCCCGCGCCGGAACCTTCACCGCCGAGGCTGATTTCGCGCATCGACTATTGCTCGTCGGTCTCGGGTGGCGGCTACTTCGCTACGTTTTTCGGCAGCCTGTTCCTGCCGAAGAGCGAGCGCGCCAAGGGCGCGCAGATCACTCCCGAAGTGCGGATGGCCGAGGTCAAGGAGGCCGCGCCACCGCCCAAGACGGAGTGGGAGCTGGCCGCCGAGCGCGCAACCGACGTTCTCTGCGATACCAACTTCGACGGCAGCCGCATGACCCCCATGCGCTGGCTACGCGAGAACGGACGATACCTGGCGCCGTCCGGCGGCAGCGACTATCTGTTCGCGGTCGCGGTTGCGGTCCGCAATTTTTTCGCGCTCCACTACGTCGTCGCGGTATCGCTGGTCGCGATTTTTCTGCTCTTCGCTGCCGTGCGGGTGTTCGGCTTCGCGTACGACCCCAGCTTCTGGTTCCTGAAGGTTGAGATGCAGTTCATGCCGAAGCCGGGCGCGAATTTCTGGCCGAGCATATGGTGGGTGCTGCCCATCCTGTCCTTCTCGCTGATCGTCGTTCCCGTCGGCGTTGCGTTCTTTCTCGCCCAGACGGAGCGCTGGGGCCAAAGGTTTCGTTTGAACCTGCCGCTCATCACCGCCGTCGCGATCGCGGCGTCCTGCTTCGTCTATGCCGCGACGGGAGCGGCGCCGGCGTTCACTTGGCCGACCGCGTGGCTTCGCGCCATCGCAGCGTCGGACCTGAGCTTCAGCGCGATCGCGCACTGGGACGCCGGGCGACTGATCGCCGCCAACATCGCAGTCTCTGCCGTGCTGGCGGCCATCTTCTACGTGGTCGCGAGGACCATCGCCCGCTGGCCCGTCCGCGCCGGCGGCGCGCGGAGCAAGCCCACTCGCGCGGGCGAGCCGGCCGCGACGACGATTACGCGAACGAGCCTGTCGCAGTGGATGATGGTGCCGCTGATCGTCACGCTGACGCTGGCGGCGTTTGCGCTCGTCGATACGATCGGGCAGACCGTGTACGCGTTGTGGACCGTCGACGCTCACTACAAGTGGCTGGCCGGCGGAGGCGGCATCGCGTTGCTGATTCCGCTGCTGAAAAAGCTGCTGCCGATGGTCACGGGTTCGGGAGATCCCGCGACGAAATCCTGGGTCCGCATCCCCATGTCCGCGCTGGCATTAATCGCCGGCGTCGCGCTATTCGTCGCCGTCGCGAGCCTGTGGTCGGTGCTGACGCTTGCGCTTGTCTGGGGCGGCGACGCGCCCGTCGGCGACCCCGGATGCAATATGGTCATGCCGGGCGAAAAGGACCTGCGCGACGTGACGCTCGATGCGTCCCAGCGAGTCGTCGTCGCCACACCGGCTCCGACTATGCTTTGCGAACCAGGAGCGCCGCCGCTGGGACCGATTGCGTGGGCATGGCTCTTCGTGCCGCTACTCGTGATCTCGATCTGCACGGGACACGGCGTCGGTTTCATCAACCTGTCATCGCTGCAGCGCTACTACGCTGGCCACCTGATGCGCTCGTATTTGCGTGCCTCGCGGTTCGCGGAGGATCCCGACGCCGAGCGCGACGTCCGCAGCGCCGAGCGCTCGGACGACATCACCGTCGACACCTACTACAGCGATAGCTCGCTCGCGCCGCTGCACTTCATCAATGTGACGATGAACCAGACCGTGGCAAGCGGCTCGGAGCTCGTCGAGCGCGACAGGAAGGGCATGAACATCGCGATTGGTCGACACGGATTCACGATCGGCAATCGCAGCTTCGTGGCCTGGAACCGGAAGAAGATGGACTACAAGCTGCAGAAATGCGACGCGCAAGTGATCGGCGAGCCCGACGATTCAGCACTCCCTCGCTACCAGAAAGACACCAAGCTCGTCATCGAGCCGTTGTCCATCGGTAACTGGTGTGCGATCTCGGGCGCGGCGTTCACGACGGGGCACGGCAAGGGAACCACACTCGGCCTGTCGCTCCTGCTTGCGCTCACTAATGTGCGGCTGGGGTACTGGTGGAATGGGGAGGTGAGGCGGCCCAAGCCAACGCGCAAGTCGCCGGGCGATCCACGCTGGGCCAAGGCGCTCCGCGCCGTATTCCGCACCCAGAGCTACGTGCTCAACGAGATGTTCGCCCGCTATTACGGCACGAGGCGCTCGCATTGGTACCTCTCCGATGGCGGCCACTTCGAGAACACGGCCGCCTACGAGCTGATCCGCCGCCGCGTGCCCCGGATCATCGTCCTCGACAACGGGCGTGACGCCGAGTACGTCTTCGACGACATCGCGAACCTGGTGCGCAAGGCGCGAATCGACTTGAATGCGGAGATCGAGTTTCTGACCCCGGCCGAGCTGTCGACCTTCGTCGATGCGTCGGTGCGCAAATACTTCGGCACGCCGGAGGAGTTCACGTCGGACCATCACGGACCGGTGTACGCCACGCTCGCACATATACGCTACAAGGAGGCCCCGAACGCTCCGAGCCTGATGCTGGTGCTCAAGCCACGCGTTGCCGGTATCGAGCCGGTCGACATTCTCAATTACAAGCAGGCGAGCAGCGACTTCCCGCAGCAATCGACCACCAACCAGTTCTACGACGAGGCGCAGTGGGAGAGCTACCGGGGGCTGGGCTACTGGATCGCCGAGCAGCTCTTTGCCGAGCGAAGCGCAGCTTCGCCGGACAAGTGGGTGCCGAGAAAGATGTTCGAATGATGCTAGTACTGCGGTGTTGTCCGCTTGGGTGTCTGCGCAGGCGGGTTGGCTGCCGTT
>JADGRP010000149.1 GCA_017880805.1 Burkholderiales bacterium | reverse complement strand
CTGGTTTTCCTCTGCGTCCTCTGTGTCCTCCGTGGCAAAGCTTGGATTTTCAGCACTCCTCAGCCCGCCGGCACCGAGGCGCGCGCGATTTCGCCCGCATCTTTCAGCTTGTCCAGCGACCAGCACAGCTTGAGCAAAGCATCCGTTTCACCCGACGCCAGGATCCCCTTCGCGAACTTACGGAATTTCGCTTCGAGATCTGCATCGCTCATCGGCCGCGCGAGACTGCCGATTGCATGCTCGACGTGCTTGGTCAGCGTGCGGCCGTCCTTGAGCTTGATTTCGATATGCGCGGCGTCCTCGTGCACGCTCTTGTCGACCGCGGCGCTGACCTTGTCGCGCAGCGTAATGACTTCCGGATCGCGCACGCAGGTGTCGCTGTAAACGTCTTCGCCGCCTTCGCCGTGGATGATCGCGACCGCGGCCGAGTGATAGACGCTAAATTTGCCTTCGAGCCCGACCTGCGGCGTTTTCTTGCCGGTGAGCTCGAGCACTAGCGGATGCACTTTGAGCGCAATGCCTGCGATTTCCGCGGCTTTGAGCTTGTGCTCGTTGCGCAGTTGCACGCAGCCGTCGATGATCGGGTGGATCACGATGCCGCAGGCGAACGGTTTGTAGGTGTTAAGCGCGACTTCCCATGTCTGCCCGAGATTGCCGGTGATCTCGTCGTAGTTGCGCGCAGTCGCGAGCACGTTGGCGAAACCGCGCGGCGCCTCGATGCCGCGCTCCGAGCTCGTGAAATTCTTCGATGCGAGGAAAGCGGCGGTCATGCCGTTCTGCGCGGCGCGGCCCGGATGGAACGGCTTGCACATGGTGCCGAACATTTCGCGCAACCCGGACGACTGCGTCGCCGCAATACCGAGCGCCCACGTCATCTGTTGCGCGTTGAGTTTCAACACGCGACCCACCGCCGCCGCCGCGCCGAACACGCCGGCCGTGCCGGTGATGTGCCAGCCGACGTCGTAATGCGACGGATAAACGGCGTTGCCGATCCGGCACTCGACTTCGACGCCGAGGATGAATGCATGCAGGAAATCCGCGCCGCTCATCGGCCGGTATTCAGCGAGCGCCAGCAACGCCGAAGCCACCGGCCCGCTCGGATGTATTACCGTCTTCAGATGCGTATCGTCGAAATCGAACATATGCGAGCTGATGCCGTTCAGCAGCGCCGCGTGCATGATGTCGACGCGGTCGCCGCGCCCGAGCACGGTCGCCTGCGCTGGACCGGAAAATTCGCCCAGCGCGGCCAGCGCGATGTCGATGCCTTCGTGACGCGAAGCGCCGATCGCACAGCCGAGCCAGTTCAGGACCGAGCGCCGTGCCTCGTGCCTGACCCTGTCGGGAATGGCGTCGTACCGCGATTCGACGACGAATTGGGCGAGTGTCTTGGTGACTTCCATAGTGTTAAAACCTTGTGAATGGTGAATGGTGGGCAGTGGGCAGTGGGCAGTGGGCAGTGACAAGTGATTAGTGACACCAATCACCAATCACCAATCACCACTCACCTCTTAACTCAGATACCTCTTTTCCCACTCCTCGACGTCGCCGAGCTGCAGCACTTCGTTATATTCCTTCATCGTCACCATGCGATTGCTCACCGTTTTGGTATTGCCATCGCGCTTCAGCGCATTGACGGCCTCACGAATGGCGAAAACCGCTGCGTTGCGCGCGAGGCCCGGGAAAATCGCGATGCGAAAACCGAGTTTTTCTATTTCCGCCGCAGACAGTTCGCCCAACTTGCCGCCGCCGTCGATGTTAACGAGGCAGGGACCGTCGACCGACGAGGTAATTCGCTTCATGTCTTCGATTATCGTCGGGCTTGTCTTCAGCTCGACGAACAGCACATCGGCGCCGGCCTTGCGGAAAGTCTGCACGCGGTTGATCGCATCGTCGAGTCCGTGGCCTGCCGCGGAGTCGGTGCGCGCGATAATGATGAAATCGGGATCGCTGCGCGCGGCCACCGCGGCCTCGATTTTTTTGGCGGCCTCGGCCAGCTCGATCACCGGCCGCGAACCCGGCAGGTGCCCGCAGCGCTTCGGCGCGACCTGGTCCTCGATATGGATCGCCGACACGCCGGCGGCTTCGTATTCGCGCACGGTATGGCGCACGTTGACCGCATTGCCGTAACCGGTATCCGCGTCGCAGATCAGCGGAATGCTCACGCAGGCTGACGCCCGGTGCGCGTGCTGCGTGAAGAGCGTGAGATCGACGAGTCCGACGTCGGGCTTGCCCAGCAGGGACGCCGAGACGCCATTGCCGGTCATGTATACGGCTTCGAACCCGGCCTGCTCGACGATCCGGGCGCCGAGAGCATCGTATATGCCCGGGGCGACAAGCAGGGGTCCGCTGGTCAAACGCGCGCGCAGGCGCTGGCGTGGTGATTTAGGTATCGCACTCATTGTTCCGCTTTCATCGCTCTATTCCAAGTTTCTTTTTCACCGCATCGAGTTCCTGCATGTCCTTCAACAACTGCGCCCTGAATTCATCCGGTCCCATGAAGCCGTCGAGTTGCGTCACCTGCTCGAGATAGTATTTCCACTCGGGGGCTTGCTGTGCCTTCTGAATGGCAGCCACCAGCTTGTCGAGCACCGGCTTGGGCAATCCGGTCCTGCCCATGATGCCGCGCCACTGGTAGCGCACGACGTTCCAGCCGCGCTCCTTGTAGGTGGGCACGTCCGGAAAATCCGCCAGCCGCTTGTCCGACGAAACCGCGAGCACGCGCACCTTGCCCGACACGATGAAAGGCTTGACGTTGCCCGGATTGGTCGCCGCGGCGTCTACGTGCCCGCCGGCGACCGCGAGCAGCGCCGGACCGCCGCCTTTATAGGCGATCCAGTTCGTCTTGATCTTGGCCGCTTCCGAAAACACTTCCCACGCGACCCGATGCGAGCCCATCTGGAACGGGCCGCCGACATTAAACTTCCCGGGATTCTGGCGCGCATATTTGACGAACTCGTCGAGAGTCTTGAACGGGATCGACGTCGGCACGATCAAGCCATACGGATCGATTTGCGAACGCGCGATCATTTGCAGATCGTCGGGCTTAAAGTTCGCATTGGGCTCGCTGAAAAGCGACGCGAGCGTCAGCGTGTTGGCAGCGATCAGGTAGCCGTCGGCGGGCGCTTTGATCAACTGGTTGACCATGATGATGCCGTCGGCCCCGGTGCGGTTCTCGACGATCACGTTCTGGCCGAGCTCCTTCGTCAGGAGTTTCGCCATCATGCGCGCGAAGAGATCGACAGGCGACCCGGGCTCCGACCAGCACATCATAGTGACCGACCGCACGGGGTAATCCTGGGCGGCCGCCGCGAACGGCAGTAGCAGTAGCAGGAGCAGCGCACAGGCAAGGGCGCGGATATTTGCGCGAAGATTTATGAAGCGCCCACGGAGTCCGTTCGTGCTGATGTATAGAAGCACGGAAAACATGCTCACTGAAACATGGCGTTCACCCTTCGATACCTCAGGGCGAACGGTTGATGGCTTGCTAACATGTGTCTTAAATTCACGCATGCTTATGCCGCGGCCTTCACTTCGAATTGGTAGCGGCTGATTTTCGCGTCATCGAGCACGACGCCCAACCCCGGGCCTGCCGGCAACGGGATGCTGCCTGACATCAAATCCAGCTTGTTGGTCACGATGTCGTCGGACGTTTTTAGCGGACCCACGCATTCGAGTCCGTCGATCACGTTGTTCGACGTCGCGGCGCACATGATTTCCGCCATCGTATTGATGCCGAGGCCGAAGCCGTGGCCGAGCACGCAGCGGATGCCGGCGGCTTCGGCGGTCGCGATCATGCGCCGCGTATTCAGGAAGCCGCCCTGTTTCATCACCTTGACCTTGACGATGTCAGCCGCGTCCGCCTTGATGATGTTGATGAGACTCGCGTGATCGAGCACCGACTCGTCAGCCATGATCGGAATGCCGCCCGCTTCGCACCGCACCCGCGCCATGCCCGCGATATCGTCAAACGGCACCGGCTGCTCGAACAACTGCAGCTTGTACGGCAACACCATGCGCGCAAGCTTGATCGATGTGTCGGCGTCGTAACCGGCATTCGCGTCGATGCGCAGGTTGAAGTCCGGGCCCACCGCTTCGCGGATCGCCTTGACGCGATCGCGATCGGCTTCGATATTGCCGCCGACCTTGATCTTCGCCGATTTGAAGCCGCGCTTCTGCCATGAAACAGTCTCCGCCGCGGCTTCGTCAGGCGGCAG
>JADGRP010000148.1 GCA_017880805.1 Burkholderiales bacterium | reverse complement strand
TCGTCGAGTTTTGTCACGTACGATCGCTTTCGGAGTGCGCGGCAGCTTTCCAGACACTTGGCGCGTGCGGTGAGTTTACCAATCGCGAAAGCTCAGCGGCAAATACTTGGCGCGAGATCGGGCGGGCCCCGAACCGCGAGAGATGGGCAGTCTCCTGCTGGCAATCAATCAGCGGCATGTTCAGTAGCTCCAGCAGCGATACGAGTCTCATCAGCGCGACCTTGGAAGCATCGGGTTCCCGCGCGAACATCGACTCGCCGAAGAACATGCGCCCGATGGCAATTCCGTACAGCCCCCCCGCCAGCCGCCCGTCGCGCCATGCTTCCACGGAATGCGCGTGTCCCAGCCGGTGGAGGTCGATGTAGGCGTGCATCATCTCTGAGGTTATCCAGGTGCCCCTTGCGCCATCGCGCGGCCCGGCGCAAGCGCCGATGACGCCCGCGAAATCGGAGTCAACGGTGATTTCGAACGGTCGCTTGTTGGCCACCTTGCGCAACGACCGCGGTACCTTGAATTCGTCGATGTACAGCACCATACGCGGATCCGGGCTCCACCACAGAATCGGCTGGCCTTCGCTGTACCAGGGGAATATGCCGTGACGGTAAGCCTCGAGCAGACGCGGCGGCGAAAGGTCGCCACCGGCGGCGAGCAGCCCGTCGGGATCATCGAGCGCGGATGCGATCGGCGGAAATTGCGTGCCCGCGCGAAGCCAGGGAATCACGCAGTCATTGTGCCGACGTTGGCGTGGTGCAACAAGACTGTCTTGGATTAGCGCCCCGACTCACCGCGCGCGATAATCGCCGGCAACCGATCATGGCCACAAAAAAAGATCTCCGCTGCGACTGGGCCGGAAGCGATCCACGCATGCTTGCATACCACGACCAAGAATGGGGTGTTCCGCTCCATGACGATCGGCGGCTGTTCGAGTTTCTGGTGCTTGAGGGTGCCCAAGCCGGCCTCTCCTGGAAAACGATACTCAATAAGCGCGACGGCTACCGCAGCGCGTTTGCCGATTTCGATCCAACGCGTGTCGCACGATTCGACCGCCGTCGCATCGAGGTGCTGCTGACCAATCCTGCCATCGTGCGCAATCGCCTAAAGGTCGAGAGCGCGGTCAGCAATGCCAAGGCGCTGCTGGCGGTTCAGAAGGAGTTCGGCAGTTTCGATCAATTCGTCTGGGGCTTCGTCGACCACACGCCGAAAAGGAACCGTTGGCGTCGTCAACGCGACGTTCCGTCCAGCACTTCAGAGTCGGATGCCATGTCCAAAGCGCTGAAGCAACGCGGCTTTCGTTTTGTCGGATCGACGATCTGCTATGCGTTCATGCAAGCAACCGGCCTGGTTAACGACCATCTAGTCGATTGCTACCGTCACGGCGCGCTTGGCGACACGCGTACTGCTTGAAGTCGTCGTGCATTCGCCGCACTCTGAGATCTAGCATGTCGACGCAGCGTGCGCTGCGGGATCGCCATCGGCCAGCGCGGGCCGTAGTTGAAGTTCGAGGCGAACGGTGTTGCCGGCCAACCGAGCGCATCAGGTTCCCGTTCCGATAAGCCCGCGCCGCACCGCGATTGCGATCGCCTCATTGCGATTGAGGGCATCCAGCTTGCTCAGGATATTGCCGAAGTGGAAGTTGACCGTCCGTTCGGAGATGCCGAGCTTGACGCCGATGTCCGGGCTCGTCAGGCCGCGCGAAGAGAGCTTGAGACACTCGATTTCTCGCGGACTGAGCGGCGCCCCCTGCGACGGTGGCGCTAGGCCTCGTTCCAGGAATGCCTTGACGAAAAGCTCCTGAAAATATTGACCGAACAACACGATATCTCCAAGGTTCCGGGCGATTTCCTGCCGCCTTGCGGCATCAATCATGGGCGCGGAAGAGTTCAGCGCAAAGATCGTTCGTGCCGGCAGGACCACGTGCAACGCAAACGACACACCGCTGGCGACGCCGTGCGCCATCGCGTCGTCCAGGAAATCGTCGGTCCTGCGATCCTTGCCGCGTTCACTTTCCTGATCCCAGATGAATGGCAGGCAACTTTCGAATGAACACAACACGCGTGGATCGTATTCGACGTATGCCCTCTGGTCGTAACGTACGACCCACTCGCGATCGCACGTCGTGAACACGTACATGCGCGAGTCATTAGCTGGCTTTGGCGTATGGCCGCTGAATGCGTACATAAACGTGTCGAAGCCGAAGCCGTGCACGATGGCCGTGAGCGCCGGCAGCAGATGCTGTCCACGCTCGGCCGCCTCGACCAACGGCGCCAGCATCGCCGGCAGGTATCGCGATCGATCGATCGTGACCGGCGCTAACTGGAATGGCTGGAGCATTGTCGTTCCAGGTTTGGGGGCTAATCGATAATTAATTCGTACGTCCAGTCCGGCATTGACTAAAGGCAGCCAATCTGAAGGACGGAAATAATGTGCCCCCGCCCTGCTGCCCCCTACTGAATGCTTATCGAAAAGCGAATATCATTAAACAAGTCCTTCTCCTCTGAAAGCCTAACAGAAACGACGCAGTAGGCAGCCGCTCACTGTTTGACGCGGTCGAGGCGGTGGATGAAATTCGACCGGCGGGGTACTGTGGAGGGTCCAGCGGGTGCGACTGCGAAGCATTGCGCCCCCGACGCGGACGCGTCACCCGACGGCGAACGTCTCCTCGTTCGCGCCATGCTCCTTGGTCAATCCGAACTGCAAGGACGCGAGGCGCCGGTAAAGCGGGTCGTCGCGAACCAGTGTCGAGTGCGTGCCCTCGGCCATCGCCACCCCACCGTCGAGCACGACAATGCGGTCGGCGCTGATGACCGTCGCCAGACGATGAGCGATGATCAGCGTAGTCCGTCCGTGCATCAGCCGGTCGAGCGCGAGTTGCACCATGCGCTCACTTTCCGCGTCGAGCGCGCTGGTGGCTTCGTCGAGCAGGAGGATCGGCCGTCGCGAGAGCACGGCACGGGCGATGGCCAGTCGCTGTCGCTGGCCACCCGACAGCCTGACGCCACGTTCGCCGAGCTCCGTGTCCAGCCCTTGAGGCAATCGAGAAATAAACTCGGTCGCATATGCAGCTTCACAGGCGTCGCGCACTTCGGCGTCGGTCGCATCGGGCCGGCCATAGCGCACGTTGTCCCACACGCTTGCCGCAAATATGACCGGATCCTGCGGCACGACGGCGATGCGACCGCGAACCGCTCGTGGATTCGCCGTTCGCACATCGACGCCGTCGATCAGCACCCTGCCCGCCTGCGGATCGTAGAAGCGCAGCAATAGCTGGAAGACGGTCGTTTTGCCCGCGCCGGATGGCCCTACCAGTGCGACGCGCTCGCCGCTTGCGACCTTCAGCGAAAGCGACGAAAGCGCCGGGTCGCCAGGTCGCGAAGGGTAGGCGAACGTCACCGCTTCGATCGCTACCGTACCGCGTGGCGGTTCGGGTAAGGGCGACGGCGATACAGGCGCTGCGATCTCGGGCGGCGTGTCGAGTATCTCCAGCAACCGCTCGGTCGCACCGGCCGCCCGCTGCAACTCGCCGGCGACTTCGCTTATAGCACCGACGGAAGATGCGACGATCACCGAATAGAACACGAATGCGGAAAGCTGTCCGGCCGACAGGCTGCCTGCGAGCACATCATGGCCGCCGATCCAGAGTATGACCCCGACGGCGACGAATACGAGGAAGATGACTGCACCGATCAGCAGCGCTCGCTGGCGGATGCGCCGAACACCCGCGGCGAATGCGGCTTCAACGCGATCTGCGTACGCGCGACGATCCTGCGGCTCATGCGCGTACGCCTGCACGGTGCGGATTTCGTGAATCGCCTCGTCGACGTAGGCGCCGGTATCCGCCACCCGGTCCTGGCTCGTGCGCGACAGCCGGCGCACGCGACGACCGAAAAGGATGATCGGCAGCACCACCACCGGCAATCCGCCCAGCACCAGCAAGGTGAGTTTCAGGCTGGTGAGCATCAACAGAATCAGCGCGCCGATGCCAAGCACAACGTTGCGCAACGCCATCGACAGGCTCGACCCAATCACCGACTCGAGCATCGTGGCATCGTTGGTCAGCCGCGAAATCACTTCACCGGTACGCGTGACCTCGAAGAATCCCGGCGACAGCGTCAGCAGGTGATCGAACACCCGTTTGCGAAGGTCGGCGGTGACTCGCTCGCCGATCCACGACACGTTATAGAAGCGGACGTAGGTGGCGACAGACATCGCCGCGATGATCGCCAGCAAGGCGAATAGCGCGCGATCGAGCTCGGCGGCGTCGCCGGCAGCGAAGCCGCGATCGACCACGAATTTCAAGCCCTGCCCGACCGCCAGCGTGCAAGCGGCGGCCACGAGCAAAGCGACGCCCGCAACCACGAAACGCGCGCGATACGGCGCGAGGTATTTCGAGAGCCGGGCAAGACTGCGAATGGCGGGAACGGATCGGGGCGCGGCAGGCTGCAAAGCGGAAACCGTATGTCAGATGAAGCCGACATTATAAGGGCGGCATCGCGAGTGACCCAGCGAGCCAGGTCCGAGAGCGCCGTGGGTACGATTGCGAATCAGCACCCTCGCCGCCAAAGGACTTCTCGTTCGCGGTGACTGGGCAAGGAACCCGGCACGCCGGCGTCGGCCACGCCATGCCGATCGGGTAAGATCCGCGACGGCGCCCTCGTAGCTCAGTGGATAGAGCAATCCTCTCCTAAGTTACAGGCTCTTCACCCGTTGTATCTGGTGCGCCGGGTCCACGAGCCGACGTCGCCGATTGGGGGCGCGATGGAAGGTTGGTCTCCGCGCGTTGGCATTGTACGCGCGCCTCGAATCGGGGTCGACGCCCAGCGGCGAGTCATCGTGCGCGGCGAAGTGCCGCACCCAGCAAGATCCAGGCTTCGATG
>JADGRP010000147.1 GCA_017880805.1 Burkholderiales bacterium | reverse complement strand
TCCCGGCAGGGCTACGTCGGGTACACCAAAGACGTCTCGCCGGCGCTCTCGGTGCAGGGCGATCTGTTCTGGCAGCAGTTCAGACAGGACATCGACGACTTCGCGGCGGCGCTGATCATTTCCGGCGACACCACCACACCTATTACCGCGCGAACGCTCGCGAACGCCAACGATGTCCGATGGAATCCGCGCGTAGGCGTCGTGTTCAAACCGGGAAAGCTGGTCGTCCGCGCGGCCTGGCAGGAATGGATACAGCCGGCTTCTGTCAGCACGCTGGCTCCGGTCGCGACGGCCGGCATCGAGCTCGATGACCGGCTCGTCTCGTCCGGAGGCTCCGCGAAGCGCGGCGTCGTGCAGGTGCATTTCGAGCCGGACGAGCGGACGACCCTGGGAGGAATCATCGACTATGAGAAGGTGCGAAACCTCGGCGAGTCCGGGTTCCGCATTCCCACGCCGCAGATCGAGTTCGTCGACCTGCTGCGCAATGTGCAGACCTTGAACGTGACGTCTCTCGACATCGCAGAGGGCACGATCGATTTCGACGCGGGACGCAGCACGTCCGCGGGCGTCACGGTCAACCGGATCCTGACCCCGACGCTGTCCGTGGCCGCCAAGTACGTGTACGCGTGGAACGAAGCCGATATCTACTTCAAGGACGACGCCGGCAACCTCCAGGTGGCGAAGGGAATCGCCAAGATCCCGTTCGTTCCGCGCGATTTCTTCTCTGCGGGCATGACGTGGGTGACTCCGCAGCATGTCTACTTGAGCGCGCGGGCCATCTACCGCTCGAAGCGCTTCGTCGACCGCGACAACACGGCGGCTTCCGCGCTGCGCGCGGATTGGAACGGCCAGATCGCTGCATTCTGGGAAACGCCCGACAAGCGCTGGATTTTCGGTGCCGGGGCGCTCAACCTCGGCAGCAAGGGCGCTCCGGAACAGTACGTCGTCGATGTTCGCGTCCGTTTCTAGCCGCCTGCTGCAATCGAGCGGTCGCCAGCGCATCATCGAGGCGGCCATCGCGGTCCTTGCGCTGGCCGCGCTCTGGATGCTGAGCTTCACGCCGCAATGGCGGCAACTGGAGTTCAAGACCTTCGACGCGTATACCGTGCTCGCGGCGCGCGGTCCTGGCGACACGCCGGTGGTCATCGTCGCGATCGACGAACCCACGTTCCGCGAGCTGGGTCTTCATTGGCCATTTCCGCGGCGCACTCACGCCGACCTGATCGAGCGCTTTTCGAGAGATGGGGCGCGCGTGATTGCATTCGACCTGATTTTTGCCGAGTCAACCAACGCGCCCGACGACGAGCGCCTGGCGGACGCGATACGCGGCGCGCGCGACGTCGTGCTCGCGAGCACGCGTGAGAAATCGCAGACGTCGGTCAGTCGCGAATGGACGCTCGTCGAGCCCATTCCCGCCCTGCGTGCTGCCGGTGCGCGCACCGGCGAAGTCGGCATCGATCCCGACGCGGATTTCGTCGTACGCGCAATGCCGACCGCTGAAGGCAGCTTCGGCCGGGTGACCGCGCGTCTCGCGCTTGGCCCGGATGCGGGGCCAGAGTCGGCTGTCGCACAGCCGCTCATTCGGTACGAGGGACCTCACGGAACGTTTCCGAGCGTGCACTACTACCAGGCCTTGTTGCCGGGAATGCTGCCCGCCGGATATTTCAAGGACAAGATAGTCCTGGTCGGGCTCGATGTGCACGCCTCACCCGAGGTCATGCGCGGGCAGGCCGACCTCTACAACTCGCCATTCCTCGACGCGGAGGGCGGCGTGATGCCGGGCGTCGAGATTCACGCGAACATCATTTCCAATCTTCTTCGGAGCCGCACGCTGGCAGCTGCCTCGCAGACAATCAACACGATCGTCGCATTCGTACTGGTCCTCGGCGTGGGCTTTGTCGGCCTCCGGCGCAGTCCCGCGGTCACGGTGGCGACTCTGTTGGCGCTCAGCGTCACCTTGCTGGGCTTCAGCTATGTGCTTTTCGACTACTACAATTTCTGGCTGTCGCCGCTGCTGCCCATTGCGGCAGCGTCATGGGTGTTCATCGTGCAAACCGCCGTCGGCTTCCTGACCGAGCGACGCCGTGCGCTGGAAACCAAACGGGCCTTCGCTCAATACGTTCCGGCCGAGGTCGTCAACCGTCTGATCGAGCAACCGGAATTGCTCGAGCTGGGTGGCGAGGAACGCGAGCTCACGTTGTTGTTCGCCGACCTCGCGAACTTCACGACCATGTCCGAGAAACTGGCGCCACGCGCGGTCGTCGCGATATTGGGCAAGTACTTCGACGCGATGAGCACCGTCATCTATCGCCACGGCGGCACGGTCGACAAGTACATCGGCGACGGCATCATGGCGTTTTGGGGCGCGCCCTTACCGGACGACCGGCACGCCGAGCGTGCGCTGCAGGCAGCAGTCGACATGCAGCAACGATTCGGCAAGCTGGCACGCCGGCTCGGGAAGAAGGGCGGGCCGGTCATGTCGATGCGGATCGGGATTCACACGGGCAACGTCATTGTCGGCAACGTCGGCTCGCGCGCGCGTTTTGCCTACACCGCGATTGGAGACGCAGTGAACCTTGCGTCCCGGCTCGAAGGCGCCAACAAGGCCTACGGCACGTCGATCCTGTTGAGCGAGGCGACGATGCGGCATCTCAAGGGTCGGGTGCCACTCAGACCGGTCGACTCGGTCATGGTCAAGGGACGCACCGACGCGGTCACGATCTTTACGCCGTGCGCGGACGCCGCGCTCGCTGACTTGTCGCGCGCAGCCCTCGACGCCTTCAATCGGAATGCCGTGGACCAGAGCCTCACACTTTGGCGGCAACTGCTGGCCGCTTATCCGGCCGACGGCATAGCGACCGCGTTCGTGACTCGCATCGAATCATTGCAGGGTGCTTCGGCCGGCGCATGGATCGGTGCGGAGAGAGCAACCCTCGACGCAGAGCCAAGGTAGCCGCGGTTGAGCGATACCATCAGCAGCCACCTGGAGCAATGGGCGACGATCGCGTCGCTGCTTCCAGGCCCGGTGCCGGTTGTCCTCTATGGAATGCTGGTCGGGATCTTCGCCGGATTCGTCCGCGGCTTCGCCGGCTTCGGCCTGTCGGCGTTCCTCGTTGCCGGCATGTCGCTGTGGCTTTCGCCGCAGAGCATCGTTCCGGCGGCGATGATGCTGGAGATTCTGGCTAGCGTATCTCTGCTGCGTTCGGTATGGCCGCATGTCTCCTGGCACTGGATTCGGCCGCTCATCGCCGGCTACGCGGTTTCGGTGCCCCTCGGTGTGTGGTGCCTGTCGGTCCTGCCCGAGCAGCCGCTGCGTCTGGCGGTATCGACGATCATTCTCGCCATGGCGTTGACGCTACTCTCCGGTTTTCGTCCAGGCTGGGGCGATGGCATCGGTGTTCGACTGGGAACCGGGCTCGTCGCCGGATTCATGTCCGGCCTGTCGTCGGTCGGGGGAATGGTCGCCGCGACGATGCTGTTCACGACGTCGCTGCCGGCGGCTCGGCTGCGAGCGACGCTGATCGCGCTCTTTTTCCTTAGCGCATCGTATGCCTTGATCTGGGCGGGACAGCGCGGGCTCATCAACCGCGGCACACTGTTGTGGGCGGCGTGGCTGGGGGTGCCGATGTTGATCGGCATCATGATCGGACGCCGTGGCTTCGCGCGCGCGAGCGAATCGCAGTTTCGGCGCGCCATGCTGGGAGTGCTCGCGGCGGTCGCCGCGATGGGCATGATACGTGCGCTGTGGGTGAGCTTCGCCTGATGCGTCGCGTTGCGCGCGCAGCGTGCGACGCCGAGCGCAATGCATCCGTTCGATGCGCGAGTGTGCGCATGCGCGCGTTTGCCATTGTCGAATGCTGCGCGCTGCGATCCCTTATACTGCCTGCACATCTCAACCGATCACCGCGAACCGCCGGCCACGGCGGGATGCGCTCATGACCCGCACCATCGCATTCGACAACCGTTCACGGCAGCAGACGCACTTTACGACGTGCTACATGTGCGCGTGCCGCTGCGGCATCAAGGTCACCATCGAGAGCAACAAGGTACGCTTCATTCAGGGCAACCTGAACCACCCGGTGAACAAAGGCGTGTTGTGCGCCAAGGGCTCCGCCGGGATCATGAAACAGTATTCCGCCGCAAAGCTCAGGAAGCCGCTGAAGCGCAGACCGGGAAGCGAGCGCGGCGCGGCGGACTTCGTCGAGATCGAGTGGGACGAAGCGCTGGAAATGCTTACCACTCGGTTGTCGAAGATTCGTTCGACTAATCCGACCCAACTCGCGTTCTTCACCGGACGCGACCAGATGCAGGCGCTGTCGGGATTGTGGGCGCAGCAGTTCGGCACGCCCAACTGGGCGGCGCACGGAGGATTCTGCTCGGTCAACATGGCGGTGGCCGGCCTTTACACCATCGGCTATTCCTTCTGGGAGTTCGGCGCGCCCGACTGGGAGCACGCCAAGTACTTTCTGCTCTGGGGCGTGGCCGAAGACCACTCGTCGAATCCGATCAAAATCGGCCTCGACAAGCTCAAGCGTCGCGGCGCCAAGTTTGTTTCGATCAACCCGGTGCGCACCGGCTATTCGGCTATCGCCGATGAATGGCTGCCGATTCGCCCGGGGACCGACGGCTTGCTGGCACTTGCGATCGCGCACGTATTGCTCAAGCGCGGCTTGATCGACTGGGAATTCCTGATCCGTTACACCAATGCGCCGTGGCTCGTCGTGCAGACGCCCGGCATCGCCGGCGACGGCTTGTTCGCGCGCGATGCGCAAGACAATCCTCTGGTGTGGGATCAGCAGGCGCAGCGGCTGATCAACGGCCTGGAACCGGAGATCGCGCCGGCGCTGTTCGCAACGGTCACGCTCGATGACGGCCGCGTCGCCAAGAGTGTTTTTTCTCTCGCCACCGAACGCTATCTCGACGATCGTTATTCGCCGGAGCAGGCGGCCGGGGCGTGCGGCGTTCCGGCGGAGACCATCACCCGCATCGCACACGAAATGGCGCATGTCGCGTTCAACCAGGCGGTCGAGCTGCCCATCACCTGGACCGACATGTACGGTCGGACTCACGACAAGGTCGTCGGCCGGCCCGTGGCGATGTACGCCATGCGCGGGATTTCCGCGCACTCCAACGGCTTTCACACCTGCCGCGCGCTGCACCTGATCCAGATGCTGCTCGGTGCGCTCGACGGCCCGGGCAACTTCCGGGCGCGGGCGCCGTATCCGCGGCGCATCCCCATGCGCTCGCTGCCCGAAAATGATCCGGCGATCATATTCGCTCCCGACACGCCGTTGAAACGCATGCCCAACGGCAACCCGACGCGGCCGGAAGATCTGGTGATCGACAAGGACGGCAAGCCGCTGCGCATCGACAAGGCCTATTCCTGGGAGGCGCCACTGTCGCCGCATGGGCTGATGCACATGGTCATCACCAATGCCGCGAATCGGGATCCCTATCCGATCGACACCTTGCTGCTGTTCATGGCCAACATGGCCTGGAACTCGACCATGAACACGGCGGAAGTGCGCGAAATGCTGGTGCGCAAGGATGGGGGCGGCGAATACGCGATTCCATTCCTGGTAGTGGTCGATGCATTTCATTCCGAGACGGTCAATTTCGCCGACCTGGTTCTGCCCGACACCACCTACCTGGAGCGCTATGACGCGATCTCGCTCCTCGACCGTCCGATTTCGGAGCCGGATGCGGCGGCCGATGCCATCCGCCATCCGGTGCTCGAGCTCGACCGCGACGTTCGGCCGTGGCAGGAAGTGCTGGTCGAGCTCGCGTCGCGGCTCAAGTTTCCGGCGTTTACCGGCAATGACGGCTCGCGCAAATTTCGCGACTACAAAGATTTCATCGTCAACTACGAGAAGTTCCCCGGCATCGGCTTTCTCGCCGGCTGGCGCGGTGCCGATGGCAAGTCCCATCTGCGTGGCGCGCCGAATCCGAAGCAGTGGGAAAAATACATCGAGAACCAGTCGCACTTTTCCTATCCATGGCCGGAGAACATGCGCTACTACCGTTTCGCGAACAAGGACTACCTCGAGTTCGCGGAAAAGCACGCGCTGTTCGGCACGCCGCCCGCGGCGGTGATCATGCAGATGTATTCTGAGCCGCTGCAGAAATTCCGTCTCGCCGGACAGGGCCTGTACGACGGGCCGCAGCCCTCATCGCCGACCGACCGCGAGCGCTTGGCGAAATACTTCGACCCGTTGCCGTTCTGGTACGAGCCGCTGGAAAGTGCGCGACTGTCGCACGACGAGTATCCGTTGCACGCGATCACGCAGCGTCCGATGATGATGTACCACTCGTGGGATTCGCAAAATGCGTGGCTTCGGCAGATCATCTCCGAGAATTACCTCTACATGAACCGCGGCACCGCGGCGCGGCTCGGACTTGGCGATTTCGACTGGGTCTGGGTCGAGTCGCACCATGGCCGCCTGCGCTGCCAGCTGAAGACCATGGAAGGGGTCGAGGCGAACACCGTCTGGACCTGGAACGCCGTCGGCAGGCAGGCCGGAACAGCGGGCCTGGACAAAGACGCGTCGGAAGCGACCGCGGGATTTCTGCTCAATCACCTGATCTCGGAGTTGTTGCCTAAAGGGCGCGGCGATGATCGCCGGCTTACCAACTCGGACCCGGTCACGGGTCAGGCCGCGTGGTTCGACCTGCGGGTGAAAGTCAGCAAGTGCGCTGTCGGCGAGACCGGCATCTGGCCCAAATTTCCGGCGTCGAAGCGGTTGCCCGGCGACGGCGGCCGGCGGCCATCCACCTGGCGCTATCACACCCAGCCGGCATCGTGAGACTCGGCCTCGTCATCGATCTCGACACCTGCGTGGGCTGCCACGCCTGCGCAACCGCGTGCAAGGAATGGAACGCGTCGTCGCCGGTAAGCGGTCCGCTGTCCGACTACGAGCCCTTCGGCGCCGAGCCGTCCGGCGTCTGGTTCAATCGCGTGCGGCACTACGAGGTGGGCGAGTATCCGGCAAGCAAGACCATCAATTTTCCGATGTCGTGCATGCACTGTGCCGATGCGGACTGCGTGACGGTCTGCCCGACCGGAGCCTCGTACAAGCGTGACGACGGCATCGTGCTCGTCGATCAGGACAAGTGCATGGGATGCAACCTCTGCGCGTGGGCGTGTCCCTACGGCGCACGTGAGCTCGACGTGGCGTCGGGTACCATGAAAAAGTGCACGCTTTGCGTCGACCGCATCAACGACGAGCTGCTGCCGCCCGAGGAGCGTCAGCCCGCGTGCGTCCTCGCTTGTCCCACGCATGCCCGGTTCTTCGGCGACTTCGACGATTCCGAATCGGAAGTATCGCGGCTGACTGCCGAGCGCGGCGGCTTCGGCTTGATGCCTGAGCTGGGATACGCTCCGGTGAATCAGTACTTGCCGCCGCGCGAGCTTAAAGCCGTGATCGGGCCCAACGACGTGAAAGCGCTCCTCGAACGCGGGCTTGCAAGCCTGGCGAGTCCGCTGATCCGCCGTTGAGTGCGACTGGCTCGACATCGCCATGAAGCCAACGCCCAGCATTATTTTCTTTACTGTGAGCTCGGGCGCGGGACTCGGGCTTCTCGCACTGCTCGCGCTCGGCGATCTGCTGACCCACGCGTTGCCCTTGGACGCGCTGATGCAGGGCATTGCCCTCGCGTTGACGCTGGTCACAGCAGGGCTCGCGTCGTCGGTATTGCACCTCGCCAAGCCCGCGAATGCGTGGCGCGCCTTCGCGCGATTCCGCACTTCCTGGCTGTCGCGCGAGGCTGTATTCGCGGTGTGCCTCTTTCCGGTGGCGTTCGGGTACGGTGCACTGGCCTGGACCGCTGACAATGGCGCTTTGCGCGCACTTTCCGCACTTGGCGTCGCCCTGCTTTCGTGGGCGGTGCTGTTTTCGACCGCAATGATCTATGCAAGCCTCAAGCCTATCCGGCAGTGGCACAGCGCGTGGACGCCGATCAATTATCTGTTGCTCGGCCATTGGTCCGGCGCGGTTCTGCTGCTTGGATTGGCGCGTGTCCACGCCGCGCACGAGCGATCTTTCGGCTGGCTCGCAGGCGTGCTCGGCATTGCGGCGCTGATCGCGAAAATAGGACATTGGCGCGCCGTGACCGCCGGCGCACGCAATGCGCCAACGCTCGAGCGCGCGATCGGCGTGCAGGAGGGGGTGCATCCGCCAGGGATGACGGTGGCCCGCGCTCGGCTGTTCGACGTCGGGCATTCGCATGGAACCTTTCTCACCGACGAATTCGGCTTCGTGCTGGCGCGCCGCAACGCTGTCAGACTGCGCATCGCCGCGCTGAGCGCCGGCTTTGTTGTTCCCGCGGTGTGGATCGTGTCCGGCGCGGCAAGCGCACTGGCGGCATGGCTAGCGGCAATCGTTTGCCTGTCCGGACTGCTGGCGGAACGATGGCTGTTCTTCGCCGAAGGGCAACATACGGTACGGCTCTATCACGGCGCTCCGAGGACCTAGCGTGCCAGTGAACTCCAACCTCGACGTAGACGTGTGGCGTGGCGGCGCGCAGGGAGCGTATCGCCGCTATCGGGTCCCGCGCCAGGAATCGCAAACGGTGCTCGATGTCGTCACCTGGATTCAGCGGCGGCTGGACCCGACGCTCGCGTACCGATTCGCGTGCCGCGTCGGCATGTGCGGCTCGTGCGCGATGACCGTCAATGGCAAGGCGCGCTGGAGCTGCCGCACGCACGTTGCCAAGGTCGCGCAGGATAACCGGCTCACGATCGCGCCACTGGCCAACTTGCCGATCGTGCGTGACCTTGTGACGGATATGCGCGAATTCTTCGACAAATGGGCGCGAGCCAAGGGCCAGTTCTCGCCGACGGCGACGCGCCGAGATGATTTCGCGCGGATCGTTCCTGCATCGGCTGCCCGGATGGAGATCGATGCCGCCATCGAATGCATAGGCTGCGGTATCTGTTATGCGTCGTGCGATGTCATCGCGTGGAACCATGCGTATCTCGGTCCGGCCGCGCTCAATCGTGCGTGGACGCTGGTCAATGACAGCCGCGATGGCGATCATGCCGTGCGGCTGGCCGCGGTTGCAGGCGATGCCGGCTGCCACGCCTGCCACACGCAGTCGACGTGCACCGAGCGTTGTCCGAAGCTCTTGTCCCCGACCGCGTCGATCGCCGGCCTCAAGCGCGCCACCGCGCGGGCTGCGCTCAAGGGAGAATTGTGACCAGGCATTCGGAAACGATGCTTTGGATCGCGCAGCGCGCGACCGCGGCGCTGCTCGCGCTGTGCGTTGCGGTGCATCTCGCGACCATGATCGTCGCGGTCAGAGGCGGCCTGACCGCGGCCGAAATTCTCGGGCGCACCCGCAGCAACGTCGGGTGGGCGACGTTTTATGGCTTGTTCGTGCTGGCAGTGGCGATTCACGTCCCGATCGGATTGCGCACCGTGGCCGGGGAATGGCTGCAGTGGCGCGGGCGCGCCGCCGATGCCTGCTGCCTCGCCATCGGCGTGCTGCTGCTGGCGCTTGGCTGGCGCGCTGTCGCCGCGGTGACCCTATGATCCTCCACCACTGGCGCAATCGCGATCATCCAGCGTATTGGGCGTCGATCGTGCATCGCGTCACGGGTATTCTGCTGGCGCTATTTCTACCTTTGCACTTCCTGGCGCTGGGCACGGCGCTGTCGGATGATGCATCGCTGGACGGATTTCTCTCCTGGACCGATCGCCCCTGGGTCAAGGCGTCCGAGATCGTGCTGGTGACGCTGCTTGCGGCGCACCTGACGGGAGGATTGAGGTTGCTGCTGATCGAATTTGTCGGCTGGCGGCGCGAATCGCAGGGCATCTTGCTTGCCGCCGCGGGTGGCGTCGCCGCCTGTTGTGCCCTGATGTTCGCGCTTAACTTGTTCTGAGCCCGTTGAAAGAAACAAAATCGCCATGCGCATCGACCCGAAAACCATCGAAAACGTCGCCAAGGAACTCTACATCCGGGCGCTGAAGATCCTGCCGCCCGACGTCAAGCGCGGCTTCGATGTACTCGCGGCAAAAGAGACCGCGCCGACGGCACAGAACGTTCTGGGGACGATGATCCGGAACATTTCGGTTGCGGAAGCAACCGACAATCTGCTCTGCCAGGATACGGGCATCCCGATCTACAACGTGACCATCGGCCGGGGCGTGCAATTCGGTGACGGCGATGGCGCCGCGCTCAAGGCAGCGATACGCATGGGTTGCGAGCGCGCGACGCGCGAGCATCCGCTCCGCTCGTCGATCGTGCATCCGCTGACGCGCAAGAACGATCACACCTCGTGCGGCATCGGCGTTCCGGTGATACATATCGATCACGCCGACGTGGCCGAGGGCGTCAGGGTCGAAATGATCCCGAAGGGCAGCGGGTCCGAGAACAACTCCTGGCTCAAGATGGCGCTTCCCGCGGATGGTGTCGATGCGATCAAGATCTTCGTCGTCGATTGCGTGCTCGACGCAGGCGGCAAGACGTGCCCGCCGACGATCATTGGCGTCGGTGTCGGCGGCACAGCGGACTTGTGCGTCCATCTGGCCAAGATCGCGGCGACCCGTGCGCTCGGGACGCAATGCGCGGATCCCGAAGGGGCGAAGCTGGAGGCCGATCTTTCCGAAGCGGTGAACCTGCTCGGCGTCGGCCCGCAGGGCCTGGGCGGCGATTCGACTGCGTTCGCGGTGCACGTCGAGCTGGCGGCGACGCACATCACGATGAATCCGGTCGCGGTCAATATGCAGTGTCACTCCGCCAGGCGCGCCAGTGCGACCATCACCGATGCGGGCGTGACTTACGGATTCTGAGCGTAGGACCGACAATGCTCGCTGAGCTGACGCAAATGAATGGAGACGCCTGTCGATGACGCACCATGAGCTGATCATGCCGATCACCGAGGCGCAGGTGCGCACGCTGCGCGTCGACGACACCGTGACGTTGCAGCGCGCGCTCTACGGCATTCGCGATGCGACACAGATCGCAATGTTCGACCGCGGCCGAACGACGCGCTTCGATCTCGCCGGGCACGCGGTCATTCACACCGCCCCCAACGTGAAAAAGGTCGCGCTGTCGCCGCAGCATCCGACTGGTTACGCCCCGGTCTGCATCGGTACGACCACTTCGGCGCGCATGGAGCGCTTCACGCAGCCGCTGCTGAAGCAATATGGCGTGCGCCTCATTATCGGCAAGGGAGGCATGGGCGC
>JADGRP010000146.1 GCA_017880805.1 Burkholderiales bacterium | reverse complement strand
GAGCTTCGCCAGCGACCCCTTGCGCACCAGGACGTAGATCGGCTTGCCGCGCGGAAGCAACTTGCGGACGAGAAACTGACCGATGAACCCGGTCGCGCCGGTGACGAAATAGGCCATTGCATCCTCCTTGCGTTCTGGTCTTGGCGTGCGCGGATGGATCCCCGCTTTCAGACCGGCGATTGTAACCCGCAGGAGGCCGCCCCTTTAGTATGATTGCTCTACCCCAAGCCGCCTAGAATGAAACGCGTTCGGAAGCATGCCGCCTTGGTCGGCGTGGACAATGGGAGAAGACACGATGTTGAAGAAAGCGAAGGCTGAAGCAACCGGCAAGCCGGCGGGTGAGGGCAAGGATCTCTCGCAGTCGGTGCTCGACTCGTCACGCCAGATCTGGCTGGCCGGACTGGGTGCGTTTTCCCGTGCGCAGGCGGAAGGGACGAAGGTGTTCGAGACGTTGGTGAAGCAGGGCGAAACGCTGGAGTCGAAGACGCGCAAGGCGGCGTCCGAAACCGCGGCGATGGCGCGCGGCGCCGCGACGGCGAAGGTCAGGGAAGTGCAAAAGGGTGTCGGCGGCACGTGGGACAAGCTGGAGCAGGTATTCGAGGACCGCGTGGAGCGCGCGCTGTCGAAGCTCGGCGTCTACACGCAGAACGATGTCGTGCGGTTGTCCCAGCGCGTCGACGCGTTGTCCGACGCGGTCAACGAGCTCATCAAGGCGACGGGCGTTGCGCCGAAGCGCCCCGCTGCGGCGAAGAAGCGCGCGGCGAGGAAGGCGACCGGGAAAGCCCGCACCGCCAAGAAATAGCCGGCCGCAAACGTGACAAGGCCCGCCGCAATCCGGCGGGCCTTGCGCATTCATGGGTCGGCGATTTCAGTCCCGGTTGAGCTTGTCGACCTGCTTCACGTAGTTGGTCATCGCCTCGTCCGCGCTGGTTCCCGAAAGCTTGGCCCATGCGTCGTACTTGGCGCCGCCGACGAAGTCGAAGCCGCCGGGCCGGGCTCCCTTGACATCGCCTTCGGTGGCCTGCTTGTAGTACGAGTAGAGCTTGAGCAGCGTCGCGTTGTCGGGCTTCTTCTTCGTCTTCTTGGCCGCGGCAGCGGCGGCTTCGAAATGCGCCTTCAGGTCGTCCTTTGCCGGCTTGGTGGCCATGGGCATTCCTCCTTCTATCCCGATTTGACGTCTTCGTGCTACTTTAGCGCGAACGCAAAGGCGCGCGCAACGCCAGCCCACCGTTTCCCTACCTACGTCGAACATGGCCGCCTCACCTAAACGCGCAAAGCGCGAGAAGATGTCCGCGGTCGACACCGCGTGGCTGCGCATGGACCGGCCGCACAACCTGATGACGATCAGCGGCGTGCTGATGTTCCGTGAGAAGCTCTCGCTTGCGCGCCTCAGAAAGGTGATCACCAAACGTTTTCTGGTCTTCAGGCGCTTCAGCCAGCGTCCCGTCGAGACTGCAGCCGGCGCGTTCTGGGAGACCGATCCGGATTTCGACCTGGATCATCACATCGTCCGCCATGATCTGCCCGGCCGAGCCGGCCGCCGCGAACTGCAGGCGTTCGTCTCGCGTCTCGCGTGCACGCCGCTCGACCCGTCGCGGCCGATGTGGCAGTTCCACCTGATCGACAACTACACCGGCGGTAGCGCACTGGTCATGCGGATGCATCACAGCTACGCCGACGGCATCGCGCTGGTGCGGGTGATGCTGTCGATGACGGACGCAACCGCGCACGGCCCGCCGGCGATGCCGTTCGAGCCGCAGCCGCGCCGGCGCCGCGACCCCGAGGACTCGCTGAGCCATCTGCTGGCGCCCTTGTCGGGTGTGATGAGCGCGGCCCGGTCGATCGGCGCGACGCTGATCGAAAAGGGCGCCGAGATCTGGGACGACCCCGCGAAGGCGGTCGCGCTCGCCGGCCAGGGCACCGCAATCACCGCGGAGCTGGCGAAGCTGGCGCTGATGCCGCAAGACTCGCCAACGCGCTTCAAGGGCAAGCCTTCGGTCGGCAAGCGGGTTGCGTGGGCGGACCCGCTGCCGCTGACCGAAGTGAAGGCGATCGGCAAGGCGCTCGGCGCGTCGGTCAACGACGTCCTTTTGTCCTGCGTCGCCGGCGCGCTGCGCGGCTACCTGGTGGACAAGGGCGACGACGTCGCGGGCGTGATGGTGCGCGCGCTGGTGCCCATCAACCTGCGGCCGATGGAGAAGGCATACAAGCTCGGCAACCAGTTCGGCGTCGTGTTCCTCGAGCTGCCGATCGGCATCGAGAATCCGGTCGAGCGGCTGTACGCGGTGCGCGCGAACATGGCGGCGCTGAAAGGCAGCTTCCAGCCGCTGCTTACCCTGGGACTGCTCGCCGCGGCCGGCGCCGGGCCGAAAATGCTGCAGGACCAGCTCGTCACGGTGCTCGCGCGCAACGCGACGGCTGTGATGACCAACGTCCCCGGACCTCAGCAGCCGTTGTACCTTGCGGGCGGCAAGATCGAACGCTTCCTGTTCTGGGTGCCGCAATCCGGCAACATCGGCATGGGCGTCTCGATTCTTTCCTACAACAACGAGGTGCAGTTCGGCCTCATCACCGATCGCGGCCTGTGCCCCGATCCGGAGCGGGTGATCGTGCGCTTCGCGCCCGAATTCGAGAAGCTCGCGCTGACGACGCTGATGGCGCTCTGGCCGCGCGACGGCGATCTCGATCCGCAGGACGCGGAAGGCGCAGTCGCAGCGTGACGGCAGGCGCCGTCGCCGTCAGGGCCACGCAGGGTAGGTGTTCGGCGCGGCGAATGCTTCCTTGAGATACGGGTTGAGTGGCACCGTAAGATCGCGGGTGTTGAACCACTTCGCGTAAATTCGGCGGATTTCCCCGGACGTGAAGAGATCGATCAGCGCGCGGTTGACGATCCGCTCGAACTGCGGCTCGTCGCGGCGCAGCATGATGGCGTAGGGTTCCACCGACAGGTACTTCCCCACCACCGCGAAGTCGTCCGGCTTCTTCGCCCGCGAAATGAGGCCGTAGAGCAGCACGTCAT
>JADGRP010000145.1 GCA_017880805.1 Burkholderiales bacterium | reverse complement strand
GCCGTGAAGGCCTGGTACAAGAGCAACGTGAGGCCGCTGCCGGCGAGCAGCCCGTGGCCCATGGCCAACCACGAAGGCGGCCGTTCGGCGCCGGCGAACCGGATGAAGGCCATGATGAGGCCGCCTACGGCGGTCAGCGCCAACAGCACAACGGCGGTCTTGAGCATGCTGGTCTCCCCGTTCTTCGAAGGGCGATATGCCCTTCACCATCTTCAACGTCAGTCTCCCGATGGGCCGTAGGCGCCATGCGTGAAACGCCGTAGGAGACACAGCCTTGCGTGCCCCCGCCATCCAACTGCTCGCGCCGAGGGGCTGTGCGATCATCTGATCCTGGCGCATTCTTTGAGAAGCGCTTGGGGCGAAAGCGGACCTGCTTATCATTGCGCACGATGATCGAGTGCGTCTTCTTCGACTACGACGGAGTCCTGACGACAGATCGCACAGGGTCACTCACCACGTGCCGGTACATCAGCAAAGCGGCGGGTATTCCACTGGAGCGCGTACGCGCTGCATTTGCGCCGCACAACAGGCGCTTGACACTTGGGCTCACGACTCACGAGATCATCTGGGCCGAAATCTGTGCTGCCCTCGGTCGCGAACTCCCCCTGGCGTTGCTCATTCAGGCGTTCGACAGCACGCCTGCGAACGCGGCGATGTTCGACCTCGCGCATCGGTTGCGATCACAGTGCCGCGTCGGCATCATCACCGACAACAAGGCCGACCGGATGCAGCGCCTGCGGCATGTCCAGCAGCTGGATCGCGCGTTCGATCCGATTGTCGTCTCCGCGGAGCTCGGTTGCTCGAAGGAGTCCCGTGCGATCTTCGATCATGCGCTCGATTCCGCGCGGGTTGAGGCAAACCGGACCGTGTTCATCGACAACGATCGGCAAAACATCGCGGTGGCTTCGGCCGCTGGACTGCACGCGATCTACTTCGATGACAGCACCAACGATGTCGGTGGTTTGACGAGCCGGTTGCGCACCGAATTCCGGTTGCTTTGAAGTCGCCGTCCGCGTCCGGCCAAAAGTAGCCACTAAGGCTGCGCCGTCAGATACCCGACGAAGAAGTCCGCGATATCCGCTGCTGGCTGCGAGCGCGCAACCGAGCACACGACCAGCACAATGGCTGCAAGCCATGGGCGAAACAAAGGCGCGGTCCTGCTCATGCATTCTCCTGTCGTTCGGGCCTAACGATCTGTCGTCGGGTATTCCCAGTCGAGCACCACGAAACGCGCAGTCCGCGGTCCATAGCGTCCTGCGATGTCTTTCAGCACCTTGTCGGGGACCTGCCCCGCGGGAATCGAATCGACCGCCGAAAGATTGATGTCAAGGCGAGTGGCCCGGCCTTCGAGCGTGTCGGGCACGAGCAGCAGGCCGCCTCGCGTGCGTACGGATGGCGTCTTCGCGACGATATGAACCTCATTGCGCAGCGTATCGGTATAGGCTTCCGCCATCAGCGCAAGCGCCATCTCGTCGACGCCGTCGTCCACGGTGATGCCCACCGTCTGCGTTGCATTCAAGTAGGAATTCCTGAATCCGACGACGTAGTCGCTCGCAGTGATGTGGAAGGCATCGCTGTCGTGCCTGGGGCCCCAGTACGACAGGCCGATTCGCTTCGCGACCTCGTCGGCGCGGACGCGGCCGCCGATCGCCTCGACCAGCGCCACGGCCGTCGGCATGGCGGCGGTGATGCCGGCGCTCGAAACGATCTTGCCGTCGGCGACGTAGCGGGTGTTCTTGACCCATCGAGTATCGGGATACGTCTTCTGCCGTGATTCGTGCGTGCTCCAGTGGCCCGTCGCGCGATGATCGCGCGTGAGCCCCGCATGCGCGAGCACGAGCGAGCCGTTGCAGATGCTGATCATCGTTGCACCTTTGGCGGCTTGCGCTTGCACCCACGCGGTCAGCACGGGATCGTCATGTTTGCTAACCGCGGGCACGAACACGTAGTCGGCACCTTCGGGAAAGCGCGCGTCAAACTCCGCCGCGGTATGGTCGGCACGGACCTGGATCGGGCCCAGCTTCAACACGCCGGCCTGTGTGGAAACGCTCACCACATCCGCAACAGCGGAGGCTGCGAGAACGCCGTAGGGAATCACGAAATCCGAGAGGACGGTGCCGCTATTTTCGCCGATGACAGCAACGAGCGGATGCCTGCGGCCGAATCGCGGCACATAGGGCGCGATCTTTTCCGTAGCAGTGGACTGTGCACCCGACGGCGGTGCAGTGGCGCTGGTGGATGCCAACGGCGCGGTGGCGCAGAGAACGGCGAGCGACAGGGCCAGGAAGCGATGAAGAAGTGTCATGGTTGGTTGCGGGCTGGGCTTGGGTGGGTCGGGTTCCGCTCGACGATCGGTGCTGACAGCGTGCCGAGGAAAGCGGCAAGCTCCTGAAGTTCCTGCTCGGAGAGCGCAATGGGTTTGCGCTGGGTGTGGCCCGGCTCGCCGTGGGCCAGTTCGGTATGTCCCACCGTCGCCGCGGGCGCTTTCACGTAATGACGAATGACTTCGCCGATGCTCGCGAACTGGCCGGCGTGCATGTACGGAGGCCGAAGCGACACGTTGCGCAGGCTCGGCGTCTTGAAAGCCCCTTCGAGCTCCTTGCTGCTCGTGCTCAGGAAAGTGAGCTCCGCACACGCGTCGGGCTTCGCATCGCTGAAGGCGCCGAGGCAATTGAACTCGTCCTGCTTCACCTTCGCGAGCGCTGCGGCGCGTCCCCGATCGGGCTTGGTCGCATCGCGTTGCGGCACGCCTGTGTTGTGAAACGCCTGGTCCGTGAACAGCGGCCCGTTGTGGCATGTGACGCACTGGCCCTTGCCCATGAAGATTCGCAGGCCATTCACTTCCGCGGGGGTCAAGACCTGCGGGCTGCGGGCTTCACGCGAGGCCAGGACTTTCACATACTCGTCGAAGCGCGCTTCGCCGTGGTGCAGCGTCCTTTCGTAGGCGGCGATCGCCTTGCCCATGTTCGCGAAGACGCGACTCACGTCGGCGCGGCGCGCACTGGGCAGCGACTCCCATGCCAGCTTCTCATTGGCGTCTCCGTTCGGCGTGGCGTCTTGCGGCAAGCCAGACAGGTCCGGCAGCTGGCCGAAATTCGCCTCGTACTCGCGTGTGTAGTTTGCCGCCAGCAGCCGCGCGATGCGAGTCCGGTTGCTTGCGTGTTCCACCGAGTCCTCGAGCGGTCCGAGCGCTTGCGACCACACGCTGTCCTTGCGGCCGTCCCAAAACAGCCATGCGCCTTGTCCCGCGCCAACGATCGGCATGGATCGGCGCGACCCGATTCCAACGCCGTTGCCCACCGGCAGGCCGTCCTGGAACTGCTTCTCGGCTGAATGGCAGCTTGCGCAAGAGACCGCTCCGTTGCGGCTGAAACGCGTATCGTTGAACAGGCGTTTGCCCAGCGCCGCAGCGGCGGGAGATTGATCGACCGCATTCGATGGGTCCGCAGGTGAGGGCGGCAGGGCGCCGATGCGCATCGTGGCCAGCGTGCGAACTTCCTCCGGTGTCCATCCGTCGCGCAACGCGGCATCGTCGCTCCCTGCTGCCATGCTGGCGCTGCAGGGGCCGAGCAGCAGCAAGGCGATGCCTGCCAGGTTGATGAAGCGGGTGCTCAAAGCGTTCACTCCTTGGTTTGGTGCTATTTGCGCGACACCGCGGGGTCGCTCACGACGACGTTGAACGTCACCTTGTCAGGACCTTGCGGCGCCTCGAGTGCGAGCTTCACTTCCCACCAGCCCGTCATGCTGAACTTCATGCCCTCGAGCAAGTACGTGCCTTCGGCGACTTGCCTGCGCACCAGCGGCTGCGTGGGCAGCCCGTGGCCATGCTGGGGCATGCCGCCGTCGACGGCGATCCGGGCCGCTGTCACGGGGTTGCCATCGGGGGAGGCGACCTTGACCTTCCAGGCGTGAATCTGGTTGATCGCGGGGGCCTCCTGCGGCGGGACGAGCGTCACGACGTAGCGGCCCTGCGCGGTGGTGTGCTCCAGCGCCAGATCGAGGCGGGGGGGCGGTGTCATGCAGCCGCTCAAAGAAAATGCGGTCAGTGCGGCAGCGGCGGCCTGCAGCATGGTTGGTGCTTGTCTCATGGGAAATCCTTGAAGATGAAATGAAATGGAGTGAAGTCAGCTCCGGTGGCGTTACAGCGGCGACACCGCCGATCGACTCCACATCTCGAGCGCGGAGTGGGCGTGGTGCAATGGCCGCTCTGTGTGCCGCCTCACTCCCTTGGCGCGCGATCCTGGCTTGACCTCCTTCAACGTGCTCGGCCGAGCCGAAGGAGCAAGCGCCAGACGCGCAGGAAGCGGCGCCGACAGCTGCGTCAGGATGGGGCAGCAGGCCTTGTCGTCGCCGGCACATTCGTCCACCAGCGCCTCGAGCGTTGCCGTCATCTCTTCCAGCTCTGTTCGGCGCTGTTGAAGTTCCTCGAGGTGCGCCCGTGCGACTTCCCTGACCGCGCGGCTCTCGCGATGGTCGTCCCGCCACAAGCGCAAGAGCGCATCGATCTGCGGGATCGGGAAACCCAGCGCGCGCGCCTGCCGCACGAAGCGCAGCATGTCTACTTCTCGCTTCGTATAGAGCCGGTAGCCCGATTCCGTGCGCTCGGCCCGGGGGATGAGGCCCAGCGATTCGTAGTGGCGGATCATCTTGGGCGTCACGGCGGCTGCGGCGGCGGCCTGGCTGATGCTCATGGGGGACATTTGCAGCTCCTTGAAGGGTGGGTTCGCAGGTTGTGTTGAACTGTCGCCTCGGCCGCCTTTGGCCGCAATGCCGTGTTCACCACTTTTTCTGCCATCGTGGATCCTGCTGGCAGTCATCCTCACGCAGCCGCCATTTGCACGAGGGGAGGCGTTGCGGCTTGCGCTGCGGCGGTGGCGGGCTGGCACGTGACGATCGTCGCGGCCGCCGCGAGGGAGAGCAAGGTCGCGAGCGCCGTGCGGAGGAACGCTGAGGAAAGTGGCATGGAAGTCTCCGGGTCTCTGGATCAGGAAGCCCAGATGTTTGGAGTTGCCACGATGTCAAGGTCAAGGCCGCGGCGGCCTTGACCTTCGTACTACGAACGGATCTTCGCGAGGATGCCCGAGATCAGCCGCCTGAGCGAACACCGCCGTTCGTCCGGCGGAGTGCCGAAGGCGCCATGCCGAGCAGGCGCGCGAAGCTGCGGCGCATGCGCTCGGCATCGCCGAAGCCGCACTCGGCCGCGACGCGTTGCACCGATGCTGCGCCGCCTTCGAACGCGGTTCGCGCAGCTTCCACACGGATCTTCTCGACGGCCTTGGCGGGCGTCACGCCCGTTTCGGCGTGGAAGGCCCGTGCGAAGTGGCGCGGGCTCATGCACGCGCGGTTCGCGAGCTCTTCTACGCTGTGCCGCTCGCGCAGGTTGCGGCGGATGTGGTCCAGCACCGGATCGAAGCGGCCTTGCGCGCCTTGCAGCGTGAACAGCGCCGAGAACTGCGATTGCCCGCCGGGGCGGCGGTAATACACCACCAGCTCCTGCGCGACCGCGCGTGCGACGGTCTCGCCGACGTCCTGCGCGATCATCGCGAGCGCGAGGTCGATGCCGGCGGTGACGCCCGCGCTTGTCCACGTGTCTCCGTCCTTCACGAAGATCCGGTCGGCTTCGAGCCTCACCGCCGGGAAGAGCCGCTTGAACTGCCCTGTGCGCGACCAATGCGTGGTGGCCGTTCGGCCGTCGAGCAGGCCTGCCGCTGCGAGCAGCATGCTGCCCGAGCACACGCTCGCGACGCGCAGTTTCCGCTGGTGCACGTTGCGGATGAATCGCAGCAAGGTCGCGTCGCGCATCGCCGCCTCCACGCCCGACCCACCGGAGACGACGAGAGTTCCGCCCTCGGTGTTTCGGGGCAGGCCTCGCGCCATCCACTCAACGCCCGACGAACTGGAAACCGGCCCGGGTGTCGCGGCGACGATGCGCACGTCGTAGGCGCCTGCAGCTTCGAAGGCGCCGACCGGCCCCGCTGCGTCGAGCAGCTGGAACCCAGGAAACACGAGGATATGGACGCGGCGGCGCATGGCAGGATTGGTGGGAAAGTTGGCGTTGCTGCCACAACGGTAGTACGGGATGCTCTTCACGTCAACTTCAACTCCTCGCCATGAACGCCGCCCTCGACATTGGATTCCTGCTGTTCCCCAACGTCACGCAACTGGATCTCACCGGGCCTGCCCAGGTTCTCAGCCGGGTGCCCGGCGCGCACGTCCACCTGGTCTGGAAAACCCGAGATCCCGTGCGGACCGACGTCGGCTTTTCGATCGTCCCGACCACGACGTTCGAGGAATGCCCGCCCCTCGACGTGCTGTGCGTGCCCGGGGGCTTCGGCTTCGCCGACCAGCTCACCGATTCGGAGACACTGGACTTCCTCAGACGCCAGGGCCGCGGGGCGCGCTATGTCACTTCCGTTTGCAACGGCTCGCTATTGCTTGGGGCAGCAGGCCTCTTGCAGGGCTACCGATCCGCATGCCACTGGGCCTGGCGCCAATACCTTCCGCGTTTCGGCGCCATTCCCGTTGCCGACCGTGTCGTGCACGACCGCAACCGCATCACCGGTGGCGGTGTCACGGCCGGCATCGACTTCGGCTTCGCCTTGGCGGCGGAACTCGCGGGCGAGGACACTGCGCGGACGCTGCAGCTCGCGCTGGAATACGACCCGCACCCACCGTTCGACAGCGGCTCGCCGGAAAAAGCGGGAATGCAGCGGGTCGAGAAGCTCATGGCCGTGCAAGCCGAGCGCATCCTCCGCGCCGAAGCGCAAATCGAGCGGGCCGCGCTGGTGGCTTGACCTTGACATCGTGGCAAGGCTGAAAGTCCGCGGCATGCAAACACGACCCATACCCCTCCGCCACTACGCCTTTGTCGCGCTCTCCATAGCGACCGCTTCGGTCTTCTTAACGACCGTTGGGCACCATGTGTACACGATGGACTTCAGCCCGCTGGCGTCGCTCTGCCTGCCCGTCTTGGCGGTGTTCTTCACCTTCACCTCGCTGCTCTACATCCGCGGCAACACGATCGCCGCGGGGCGCAGCAAG
>JADGRP010000144.1 GCA_017880805.1 Burkholderiales bacterium | reverse complement strand
GCTGTGCTGCACTTCGCTCTGCTGCTCGGTCTGGAAAGAATGTCCATGAAAATGCTCGCCGCAATTCTGTTTGCCTGCGCGTTCGGTACGGGCTTCGCCTTGGCGCACGACTATGCGCTCAAGTCGCTCAAAATCGATCACCCGTTTGCTCGCGCAACGCCACCGGGTGCCAAGACCGGCGGGGTGTTCGTGACGGTCGAGAACACAGGAAGTCAATCCGATCGGCTGCTGAGCGTGTCGTCGCCGGTGGCCGGCGTCGCCGAGCTGCACGAAATGAGCGTCGACGCGGGCGTGATGAGGATGCGAAGTGTTGCGGGATTCGAAGTGAAACCTGGCCAAACCCTGCAGCTCAAGCCCGGCGGCTATCACGTGATGCTGAGCGAGCTGAGGCAGCCGCTCAAGGTCGGCGACAAGTTTCCTCTGACGCTCAGGTTCGAGAACGCCGGCGCGGTCGAAGTGTCGGTCTGGGTCGAGGAGATGGGAGCCGGAGGCAGCGCCGCGCATGGACGTTGACCTTTTGCCAACTGCTGCGGGGCGACGGCCGGTGAGATCGTGCAGCGTGCCGCGAAATAACAGAGAAGAAATCATGAGAAAAGGAAATCTGTCGCTGCTCACGGTCACCGTCGCACTTGCATCCGTCGCCGCGGCCGATGCCGCATTCGCACATGGTTTCGCGGGAAAGCGATTCTTTCCCGCGACATTGACGACCGACGATCCCTTCGTGGCCGACGAGCTGTCGCTGCCAACGATTTCGACGATCAAGACACCGGCAGGCGATGATGGGCCGGCAACGCGCGAGACCGACTTCTCGGTCGATGTGTCGAAACGCATCACCGAAAATCTGGGCATCGGCTTCGGTGCGACGTACAAACAGTTGCGCCCGGACGGCGGCGGCACGCAGCGTGGCTTCGACAATGTCGCGGCGAATATCAAATACAAGTTCTACCAGAACGATGACCACGAAACGATTCTGTCGGTCGGTGCCGACTGGGACATCGGCAGAACCGGCTCGAAGCGCGTCGGCGCGGAGTCGTTCAGCACCGTGACGCCAGCGCTGTTCTTCGGCAAGGGCTTCGGCGATCTGCCCGACAACGCGATGTACCTGCGCCCGCTCGCATTGACCGGGTCGGTGGGCATCGGCATTCCAAGCCGGGCGAGCGACACTTCGCTCTCCGACGACGGCGACATCGTCATCGAGCGTCATCCACACACGCTCGAATGGGGCTTCGCCGTCGAGTACAGCCTTCCGTACCTGCAGGCGTTCGTGAAGGATGTGGGATTGCGGGAGCCTTTCAATCAGATGATTCCCGTCGTCGAGTTCGCGTTGAGTACGCCGCTCGACCGCGGCCGCGGGCCGACCACCGGAACCGTGAATCCCGGCATCCTCTGGGCCGGCAGATACATGCAGCTGGGCCTGGAAGCGATGGTGCCGATCAACCGTCAGACCGGTTCCAGGGTGGGCTGGATCGCGCAGATCCATTTCTTTCTGGACGATCTTTTCCCGACGACGATCGGCAAGCCGCTTTTCGGAAAGTGACGATGAAAGGCGTCTGGCGCGTGTCTGCTTTGCTGATGATGGTGGCGGCACCCGAGGCCGGCGCGCACGCGTTTCTGGACCACGCCGCGCCGGCCGTCGGCAGTGCGATTCACGGTTCGCCCGCGCAGGTACGGCTGTGGTTCACGCAGGACCTCGAGCCGGCCTTCAGCACGGTCAAGGTCCTCGATCCTAATGGCAGCCAGGTCGACAAGCAGGACAAGCAGGTGGACCGCGCGGACCCCTCGCTGCTGCAAGTTTCGCTGCCGCAACTCGCCCCCGGCAGGTATCGCGTGGTGTGGCGGGCGCTCTCGGTCGACACCCACGTCACCGAGGGCGATTTCACTTTCGATGTCGTGCCTTAGCCGATTGCGATCAGCACAACTATGAGCGGTCGATGAGCGAATTTATCGTGCTGACCCGCGCGATTCATTTTGGCGCGGTGTTGTGGCTGTTCGGAGAGTTCGTGCTCTATGCCGTCGTGGCCGGGCCTGCTCTACGAAGCGTTTCAGAGCACGCATCCACCGGCAGCCGCGAGCTGGAGCGGAGATTGATTCGCGTCGCGGGCGGCTGCGTGGCGATGAGCGTCGCATCGTCGATCGCATGGCTCCTGCTGGAAGCTGCCAACATGAGCGGCACGCCGCTCGCAGTCGCGATAAGCGGCCACACGCTCGATGTAGTGGTCCGGGAAACGCTTTTCGGTCGCATCTGGGTCGTTCGCCTTGCACTCTCGCTATTGCTGAGCGCGGCACTGTGGTTCGCCTGGCGCCAGCAGTCTGGACGCAAAGACGCGATCCTGAGAATCGGCGGAACCTTGCTTGCGGGGGCCTATGCGGCAACACTTGCGTGGACGGGCCACGCTGTCGCAGACACGGGAGCCGACCGCTTTATTCACCTGGGCTCCGACGCGGTGCATTTGATAGCGGCCGGCGCCTGGGTCGGCGCGCTGCCTGGGCTTACCTCCCTTCTAAAGCGCGCCGGCGACTTGACGCGCCCGGAGAGGTTCACTCTTGCGGTTTCGGCAACGGGGCGATTTTCCACCTTGGGCATGTTCAGCGTCAGCGCGTTGGTGGTGACCGGTCTGGTCAACACGTGGTACCTCGTCGGCAGCGTTGCGACGCTGCTTGGCACTGACTACGGGCGGCTATTGCTGTGGAAGCTCTTGCTCGTCGCGATGATGATCGCTCTGGCGGCGATCAATCGCCTCGTTCTGGCGCCGCGGCTCGCGACCTCAGCCCCGACGACGATCGGTTCGCCGAGCCGCCGCGCGCTTGCTCAGCTAAGGCGCAACACTTTGCTGGAGATGGCGGGCGGCATCGCGGTTGTCGGCATCGTTGCCGCGCTCGGCGTCGCGATGCCTGCCGTGCACATGTTGCATCGTGAGGGGACTCCTTCGATGACATCCGAAGGCCACGTTCATTGAACACGATGCCACGCCGCATCTGCGCCGCTGCCGATAGTAAGATGCCCGGATGACTTCCTGGACGCCTGGCGGCCGGACCGCATCTTCGGATATGCCCGTTGCCGCGGGAGCGGTCGACGGCGCGCAACCGCAGCTTGTCGCAGCCTGGCTTCTCGGCTGCTGCATCCTCGTGTTTGCGTTGATCGTGGTCGGAGGCGTGACGCGTCTGACGCATTCGGGCCTGTCGATCACCGAATGGCAGCCCATCGTCGGCACGCTGCCGCCGTTGTCGGAGTCACAATGGAACGAAGCGTTTGCCAGATATCAAACGACGCCTGAATACCGGCAAGTCAATCGCGGAATGGGCCTCGACGCGTTCAAAGGCATCTTCTGGTGGGAATATGTCCATCGCCTGCTCGGACGCCTGGTCGGATTCGCGTTCATCGTGCCGCTGTTGTGGCTCGCCGCATGCGGAAAACTTCCGTCCACTCCGGGTTTGGTGCCGAAGCTTTTTGGGATTTTTCTGCTCGGCGCTTTACAGGGAGCATTGGGCTGGTACATGGTGCAAAGCGGCCTGATCGACGATCCGCGTGTTTCGCAGCTCCGACTGACTGCGCATCTGGGCCTTGCCTTGCTGATCTTCGCGGCGATGTTCTGGACCGCGCTCACCTTATTGCAGCCCGCACGACCCGCCGCCGCACGGATCAAACCGCTCTTTCGCGCCGCCGCGTCGCTTGCTGCGCTGATTTTGGTCATTGCACTTTCCGGCGGCCTCGTTGCCGGCATTCGTGCGGGATTCGCCTACAACACCTTTCCGCTCATGAACGGCGATTTCGTGCCGCCGGAAATCATGCTGATCCGGCCCTGGTACATGAACTTCGTCAACAATATGGCGACGGTTCAGTTCGATCATCGGCTCCTCGCGTGGACACTTCTGGCACTGGTGCCGATCTGGTGGTGGCGAGTCCACGCAACGCCCGGCATCCCCGCCCGGGCGCGCGTCGCAGCGCACATCCTTCTTGTGATGCTTCTCGTTCAGGTAACGCTCGGCATCTCGACCCTGCTGCTCGTCGTGCCGCTGCCGCTCGCGGCTCTACACCAAGCGGGCGCGGTGCTGCTTTTTGCGGCAGCCCTGCATGCTGCGCACGCGCTGCGCCGGGAAGCCTGAAGACCGCGATGATTTGCTTTCGGCGGCGTCTGGGACGATGATTACCGTCCCGCCGCGTATTGAGCGGCGCGACTAAAAGCGTGTCCATGACCGAAACGAACAAGCTCGACGAACCCTTGAGCGACGCCGATTACGACGAGCTCGAAGCGTTCCTGGGCTCCAACGTAGTTCCTCAGGACTGCATGGACCTGGAAATGCTCGACGGATTCCTCACGGCGATCGTCAGCGGGCCCGACCTGATCCAGCCGTCGGAATGGCTGCCCGTGTTGTGGAGCGACAGCCAGCGCAGCGTGACGCCGGTATTCCAGAACAACGAGCAGGCGGAACGCATTCTGTCGCTGGTGCTTCGTCTGCAGCAGAGCATCCGCCGCACGCTCGCGGAATCGCCGACGCGCTTCAAGCCGCTCCTGTATCACGCGGAAACGGACGCTAAGGACGAACGCAGCCCGCCCGAAGCAAGTGCGTGGTGCGAAGGATTCATGACCGGCGTGCTGCTTCGCGAGCAGGAGTGGGAGCCGCTCTACGCGGAGGAATCCTCACGCGACTGGATGTTGCCGATCGAAGCGCTGGCCTACGGCGATCACGATCCGGAGTACTTAGGCTGGGTGGACAGCGAGGAAAAGCGGCTCGGCATGATCGACGAGCTTCCCATCGCAACGGTGTTGATCTGCCGATTCTGGCAGGAGCGCAATCGCACCGATACCCCGAATCGGGCCGAGCGGCGCGCGCAGCGGCGCGAAGCCTCGCGCAAAGGTCGCCAGCGGCTGCATTGACGGGGCTCGCGGGCGCGGATCAGGGGGATCAGGATCAACTTGCGCGCCCGCGCACCTGGAGCTTGAACGCCGTTCAGTGGATCGCGAAAGCCGGCATGGCAATGTCGGCCATCGGACTGGTCCCGCACCACCGCAAATCGTTGGGATTGGATGTTTGCGAGGCCGGCGCTTTGGCGCGCGTCGACGGTCGCGACGTCACCACGGTTTTCAATACGTAGCCGACCAGCAGGACAACCAGCGACCCGATCAGAACCAGCGGTTGCACGGTGTCCACGTCCAAGGTCGCCGCAAATACCGGCGTTACCACCGACAGACCGATAAGCACGCCGGCGGCAAAGGGTCCTGCGCGTTTCAAGGTTTCATTGCGCTTGGTCATCGCCATCTCCTGTTCGCGTTGATCACGATGTCAATGTAGACGCATCGTCAGCTGCCGAAAATCGGTCATTTGCCGATTTGCGTGTAGGGCGCGGTCCGACGAGGCGTAGGTCACTGTATGCAGATCAAACGCTTGGACGGCACACGGCACCGGGTTTCGCGCCGATCAGCCTTTCAGCGATTCGACGATGTCGCCGGATGAAACAAATACGAATCCAACGCCAACGCACCTGCCTCGAATCCTTCGACGATACGTTCCGCGATCGCGCCCGGTCCCGCGGCGCCCCAGGCGACGAACAAGGGAAGAAAATGCTCCTCGGTCGGGTGCGCGCGCGCAGCTTCCGGCGCGCGGTCGCGATAATGAGTCAATGCATCGGCATCGCCTGATACGAGACTCTGCTGCAGCCAACGCGAGAAGGCGTCGACATAAGGCAACGGTTCCTGACGGCGCGAGGAGGATGCCCAGTCGCGTAGATTGTGCGTCGCGTGGCCAGACCCTATGATCAGGATGCCTTCGTCCATCAGCGGCCGAAGCGCATGTCCCAGCCGCAGGTGGTGCCCGGTATCGTAGTCCGGCTGCACCGAAAGCTGCACAACCGGAACGTCGGCTTCAGGGTACATCCATCGCAGCGGGACCCAGGCGCCGTGATCGAGCCCGCGGAAGCCATCGATGCCTGCCGTGATATCCGCCGCCTTGAGCCGCGCGACGATTTCCGATGCGACTTCGGGAGCGCCGGGCGCGGGATAGCGCACCTGGTAGAGCTCGTCCGGAAAGCCACCGAAATCGTGGATCGTTTCCGGGCGCGGACTTCCGGTCAGCATCGGTATCGAAGTTTCCCAGTGCGCCGACGCGATCAGCACCGCACGCGGGCGCGGCAATCTCTGGCCGAGTTCCGTCCAGGCGCGTCCCGCGACGCCTGCGTCGATGGCGTGCATGGGCGAGCCGTGCGAAAGGAAGACAGTGGGCAGCGTCATGATGGTGGTACTTAACCCTTCGCATTGATGGCGTAGAAATCCGCGCCGTCCGCGGTCTTGTGGGTCTTGGTGTCGACCTTGACCAACGTTGCCTTGAGTCCGGTTTCGAGCAAAGCGATGTGGCGCGACAGCGAGCATGCGCCCGGTGCGTAGTAAAGCTTTATGACATCTCCTTGGGTAGCGGCCCGCGCGTTGGCGGACGAACAAAGGATGCTATGTCTTGCACTAGGCGAGATAAAGGTGGCTGTTGTGGATAGACTATTGCGTACTGTGCAACAATAGTCTGTCATGGATCGACTTCAAGCCATCACCGCGTTTGCCAGAGTGGTCGAAAGCGGCAGCTTTGCACGGGCGGCCGAACGGCTGGACGTCTCCGTGTCTTCCGTCTCGCGCCAGGTTTCCGAGCTCGAAGCGCATCTCGACGCACGCTTGCTCAATCGCACTACCCGCCGTCTTTCGCTGACCGAGAGTGGACGGGCGTTCTACGAGCGCTGCATTCAGTTACTGGCGGATCTCGAGGAAGCGGAGGAATCGGCGAGCGCGGGAACAGCCCGGCCTCGTGGCACGCTCCGGCTCACCTGCGGGACCACCTTCGGCGTTCGGCACCTCGCTCCGGCGATCGCCGAGTTCGTTGCCCGGCATCCGCAGATGCACTTCGATGTCGAGCTATCCGATCGCACCGTGGACTTGGTCGACGAAGGCTTCGATGCCGCGCTGCGCATCGGCAAAATCGGCAGTCAGCAGCTGGTCGGACGCAAGATCGGAGAAACGCGAATGGTCTGTTGCGCGTCGCCCGCGTATCTCGAGCGCCACGGGGCGCCGCAAAAACCCGAGGACCTGGCTGCGCATCCGTGCCTCGCGTACGAGTATTCGCCGCAGAAGAACGTGTGGCCGTTTCAGGACGGCTCGGGCGGCGACCGTTCGGTGCGCATCGATGGCCCCGTGCACGCCAACAACGGCAGGTTTCTGGTGGCGCTGGCGGTCGCGGGCGTTGCGATCACCCTCGAGCCGGACTTCATCGTCGGCCCGGAGGTGCGCGCGGGACGCTTGGTGCCGTTGCTTCTGGAGTTCGAAGCGGCACCCGCCAATATCTATGTGGCTTATCCCAGCCGGCGGCACTTGTCGGCGAAAGTGCGTGCCTTCGCCGACTTCCTCACTGCGCGATTCACGCAACCAGAGTGGTTGCTCGCTACGAAGATTGCCCCCGAAGCAACACGCGGCCGCAAGAAACCACGGCTCCCGGCCTAGGCGGCGCAACCCCTCAGGGAAGCTTCAGCTTGCCGCCGCCCGTAGGAAGACCCGAGCCCAGCCCCGGCGTCGAGCCCGGGACGAGTATCGACGACGACGCTTGTCGCCGCAGCTCCTGCAACTCGCGCATTGCGCGGTCGACGCCTTCCTTGGACGCCTCGCCGTATTTTTGCACGGCTTCACCAAGCGTGGTGGCGTCGATTTCGAAACTGATCGGCAGCGGGCCCATATTGGTAAGAATCTGCGCTTCTCCGACGTAGACAGGCGGCCGCGTCTGGTCCGGCCCGCCGTCGCGGGTCACCGGCACCAGCACCCGAAGCGTTCCCGCGGCGCGATCAGTATAGGTTTCCTCGCGATAGAGCGACGCGGCGTCCATTTTGGATTCCGGGCGTGCGCCAAGTTCGTTTGCCATGACATTCCTTACGATTTGCCAGTCTGCAAGGATACTAAACTGCGAGCCGATTGCGCACCTGCTGCGCGAGCCGGGGACCTATACGCGGTTTGCGTCGATCGCCGTGGGTCGCAGACAGACCTCTTTTGATGGTGGCAATCGAGCATCCGCGCCAGTCCCGAAAACGTATATCTAAGATGAAATGGCGGCGTATCCCGTAATACTTCGTTACATCTCAATCGATTCGACGCCGTTGTGAAACTGGACTGTCAGCCGAACTTCGCGTTCTGCGTTAAGTCTAATGTAACGTCACCAAGGAGGTTGTCATGAAACGTATTGCATTGGCAGTCGTTGCGGCGCTTGGCCTCGCCGTCGGAAGTGGAACCGCACTCGCTCAACATGTCGGTAGTGGGCACGCCGCTGGCGGCTTTCATGGCGGCAGCGGGAATTTTCACGGCGGACATGGAGGCTTTCACGGCGGTGCGCACTTCGGGTTCGGGTTCGGCTTCCCGGCATTCTGGGGCGTGGGATTCGGCTATCCCTACTATGCGGGCTATCCGTATTACGCGGGCTACCCGTACTACGCGAGCTACCCGTACTCCTATCCCTACTATTCCGGCTACACTTCCTACTATACGGATGATCCGGCCTATGTCGAGCCGGGACCGAGTACCTATATCCAGCGCGACATGAACAGCGGCGCGCCAAGCGCCCAGGGCGCGCAACGCGGTGAAGGTCAGTATTTGTATTATTGCCCCGACCCCGCCGGCTACTACCCGCAGGTGCCGAATTGTGCCAAGGGCTGGCTGAAAGTCGTTCCTGAGAATTCGCCGCGGCCGCCCCGATAACCCAAACGTAACCGAAACGGATAAAGCCCCATGAAAACTTCGACATCACGTCTTGCGCTGGCCGGAGCGCTCTGCAGCGTTGCGCTGCTCAGCGCCTGTGTCACCGTGCCCAGCGGTCCCAGTGTCATGGTACTGCCGGGAACGAACAAGAACTTCGACCAGTTCCAGGCCGACGGTTTCGCTTGCAACCAGTACGCGCAGCAGATGACCGGAAATGCTGGCCAGGTTGCAGCGAACAATGCTGCGGGCAGTGCGGCGGTCGGCACGCTGCTGGGTGCCGCTGCCGGCGCAGCGATCGGTTCGGTGGGCGGCAACGCCGGCGCGGGCGCCGCGATCGGCGCGGGAACCGGTCTGCTCTACGGCAGCGCCGCGGGCAGCAACTCCGCCGGTTATTCGAACTACCAGATGCAGCGTAGCTACGATCAAGCGTACGTGCAATGCATGTACGCCAAGGGAAATCAGGTTCCAGTGCGCGACGGTTATCACCGCCCACGCATGGCGCCGCCGCCCGGATATATGGCACCCGCGGGCTGATCGCTTTGAGTCGAGCCGCGTGCGATGGATGTCGCACGCGGTTCACTCGCTCTGTTAGTTCTGCAATACCCACTTCCCGTTCTGAATCTGCACCATCACCCGCGCTCGTGCATCGAGCCCGAGGTGGTCGGTCTTGCTCATGTTGACCGCGCCATTGGTCACTTCCAGCCCCTTGGTTTGCTCCAGCGCCTCGCGCAGCGCGCTACGGAACTCCTTGCTTCCCGGCTGCGCTGTCTTGAGCGCCTGGGGGATCGCGTTGGCAAGCTCGAGACACGCGTCCCAGGTGTAGGAGCCGAATGCGGAAACGCTGCCGGCGCCCTGCGCGGCTTCGTACATCTTGACGTACTCCTGAGCACGCTTCTTTGCTGGGTGAGCGTCCGGCAACTGGCTGGCAACGATGACCGGGCTGGCGGGCACGAATCCTCCCTCGATGTCCTTGCCGCCGACGCGCAGGAAATCGTTGTTGGCCACGCCGTGATTGAAATAGAGCTTGCCCTTGTAACCCTGCTCGATGAGCGTGCGCGCCGGCAGCGCGGCCGGCGTTCCCGATGCGCCGATGACGATCGCGTCCGGCTTGGCGGCAATGAGCTTCAATGCCTGCCCGGTCACGCTGGTGTCCTTGGGCGAGAATCGCTCACTGGCGGTCAGCGGTATCTTGCGGGCGGCGGCAGCCTTGTCGATCTCGGCGAAGAACGCCTCGCCCAGAGCGTCATTGAAGCCGACATAACCCAACGTCTTGACGTTGTTTTTTGCCATGTGCTCCAGAATCGCACCGGCCATCATGACGTCGGTCTGCGGCGTCTTGAACACCCACGCCTTTTTTGCATCGACGGGCTCGATGATGCGCGCTGACGACGCAAGCGAGATGGTCGGCGTTTCGCTTTCCGCCACGACGTCGGTCATGGCCAGCGAGTTGGGAGTGGTGGTCGAGCCGATGATCGCATCGACGGCGCTCTCGGAAATCAGCTTCTTCGTGTTCTGCACTGCGAGCGTGGTGTCGGTGGCGTCGTCGAGCACGATGTATTCGACGCTTTTTCCGGCGATGGTTTTTGGGCACATCGCGACAGTGTTCTTCTCCGGAATGCCGAGCGACGCCGCGGGTCCCGTCGCCGACACGGTGACGCCGATCTTGATCTGCGCTTGCGCCATGCTCATCAGCGCCATCGTTGCCAATATCGTCGCCGCCGCTGCACCGCGCGTAATGGATTTGTTCATCGAGCCTCCTCGTTTTTAATCCCGTACAGAGGCGCATGATAGCGGAACCTCCGTGACTCGCGGACGGCCGGCGACGCGGCTTGATGCATAATCGCTGCGCGCCGGGCTGGCCACGTGGCTGAACCCGCGCGGAGAGACACGATGAAGCGTGGCACGCAAGGAGTGCGATGTTTATCGGCGATCGCAGCGATCGCCTTTGCTTGCGCGGCCGCCGCTGCGGACCCGAACAAGGTCTTGCGTGTGGCGAGCTATGACATCGACACGCTCGACCCGCAGCAATACAGCGATAATCCGTCGTTCGAGGTTCTGATTTCGATCTTCGAGCCGCTTTACGAATTTGACTATCTGCAGTCGCCGCCGAAATTGTCGCCGCTCACAGCGAAGGGGCCGATCGAGATCACCAACGGCGGCAAGATCTGGACCATGCGCGTCAAGCCGGGAATCTTTTTCACCGATGACCCGGCCTTCAAGGGCAAACCGCGTGAGCTGGTTGCCGAGGATTACGTCTACTCATACAAGCGCTGGCTCGATCCCAACGGGCGCCGGGGCGGTGGGCCGATCCTCACCGACCTCATCGTCGGCGCGCGTGCGGTGGTCGACGCTGCCCGAGCGAGCGGCAAGTTCGACTATGACCGGCCGATCGACGGCCTGCGCGCGCTCGATCGCTACACGCTGCAATTGCGCCTGACGGAGGTGGATTACGCCAACGTTCAGGACATGGTCGGCTTCGTGGGCGCGGCGGCACGCGAAGTCGTCGAAGCGGCCGGCGCCGACATTAAGACCCGTGCCGTCGGCACCGGACCGTTTCGTCTCCGGGATTGGAAGCGCGGCTCGCGCATCATTCTCGACGCGAATCCGGGTTACCGGCAGGCGTACTTTCCCTCGAGCGACGATCCGGCGCGCGCGGCGCTGGTCAGGAGCATGCTCGGCAAAACCGTGCCGCAGGTCGGCGTGGTCGAAATCAATATCATCGAAGAAGAGCTCACGCGCCTGCTGCAATTCGAGCAGGGCGGCCTCGACTACCTCGTGCTCAGGGGAGAGATCGCAAGCAGGCTGCTGGCGAACGGACAGCTCAAGCCGGATTACGCCGCGCGCGGTGTAACACGCTACGTTTTCCCCGAACCCTATCTCTTCTCGTTCAATTTCAACGTCGTCGATCCCGTCATCGGCGGGATGAGCAACGATCGCATCGCGCTGCGCAGGGCGATTGCGATGGGGGTCGACCTGGACACGCTGGTCAAGGTGGTTTACGGCGGACAGGCGCTGGCGGCGAATCAGATCGCGCCGCCAGGTGTCACGGGATACGATCCTTCCATCGCCAGCAGACCGCAGTACGATCCCGCGGCGGCGAAGGCCCTGCTCGATCGATTCGGATATGCGAGCAAGGACGCGGAGGGCTTCCGCAAAGGCCCCGACGGCAAACCGTTGACGCTGACCTTGACCCTGCGTTCAGGCGCCATCTCGCGCGAGATACAGACGCTGGTAAACAAGAACATGGACGCGATCGGTCTGCGCATGGATTTTCATGTGACTCCCTTCCAGGACGCGATCAAGGAAATGGAGCAGGGAAAATTCCAGATCATTTTTCGCGGCTTCGGGGGCACGCCGTCAGGCTACCCCGAGCTCCTTCAGCTCTACAGCAAGCAGCCGCGGAGAATCAACTCGGGCCTGTTCAAGCTGGCCGAGTACGACCGCGCCGCGGAGCAATTTCTGCGCAGCGGGACTCCCACCGAGCAGATGGCCGCCGCGCGCAGGATGTCCGATCTCGCGCGAACCTACATGCCCTTGCTGCCGGCGATCTTCCGCCTCGAGAACGATTTCGTGCAGCCGTGGCTGCGCGGATTCAGTTCGCCGGTGTTCTCCACTTACTGGAAGTATCTCGACATTGACCTCGAGCGGCGGAAGTAGATCAGGCAGCAACCGTGGCTGGCAGATGGAGGAATCCGCGAAAGCGCGCCCGCTGGTCACGAACGGGATCGGCGGTCTGAGCGTAGTCGGGAAATCGTGCCAAAAACCGTGACAGCGCCACGCGCGCCTCCATGCGTGCGAGATTGATTCCGGCGCAGGTGTGGATGCCGAAAGCGAATGCCAGATGTCGGTTTGGCTCGCGCGCGATGTCCAGTCGGTCCGGATCAGCGAACTGGGCCGGATCGCGGTTGGCGGCGCCGATGGCTATGGTAATGCGTGAATCTGGAGGGAGCTTGAAGCCGCCGACTTCAACGTCTTCGGTCGTGATGCGGTTGCCGAGCTGGACCGAGCTTTCGTAGCGAAGAAACTCCTCGACCGCCGTTTTCATCGCTTCCAAGTTCCCGGTCTGCGCAATCAATTTCGCCTTCTGGTCCGGCCACCCGGAGAGCGCATGCAGCGCGCTGCCGATGAGATTGGTCGTCGTCTCATGACCGGCGTTGAGCAGAAAAATGCATTGATGCAGGAGCTGATTTTCGGCGAGCGGCTCACCGTCGTCCCCGCCGACGATGAGGCGCGTCAACACGTCGGTGTCCGGGTCGCGCAAGTGCGCGCGCCGCTCGTCGACGAGGATCTTCAGATAGGCCAGCATGTCGGTAACCGCGCGATTGCCCTTGGTCGCGCGTTCGGCCGTGAGCACCGGCTCGAGCGCGCCCAGAATGTCCAGCGACCAACCGCGCAGCGGCCCGCGCTCGTCGTGCGGCACGCCCAGCAGATTGCCGATGATTCCGATCGGAATTGCCGCCGCGAAGTCCTCGATCAGGTCGACTTCCCGCTTCTCGCTCATCGCCGCGAGCAAGCCGTCGACCAGTGTGACGAGGCCGGGCTCCATGGCGGCGATATGGCGCTGGCTAATTGCGCCGACGATCGCGCGTCGCACGCTCGTGTGCCGGGGCGGATCGGTGAAGACCAGGCTGGAGGTGTGGTGCTCGAAGAGCGGCGTCGCGCCGTATTTCGCGCCGAACTCCTTCTTCTTGTCCGAGCTGAAGCGCTTGAAGTCCCTGTACACCGGCACGATGTCGTCGTAGCGGGTGAGAAACCAAGAACCGTCCGGCATGTGCTTGACGGGCTCATGGTCGCGCAGTGCGCGATAATACGGGTAGGGATCGGCGTAGAAGTCGGGCGGAAGCTTGCTCAGATCGAAGCTTGCTGCGAGTTTCCGTGAATCGTCCTGCGCATCGATGTCCGTGATTGCCATCTAGCGAAGTTTACCGCAAGGTTTTTCGACCGCGCGTGCATCTTTCAGGCCGTCGTCGAACCATGGAATGAACCATGTCCATCGAACCGCTCCGACATATCGCGCATCTCGACATGGATGCTTTTTATGCATCGGTCGAGCTGCTGCGCTATCCCGAGCTGCGCGGCAAGCCGGTGGTGATAGGCGGCGGTCGCCGGCATCAGCCCGAGGAGACAATTGATCCGGTCGGCGGTCAGGTCACGCGCAAGTTTGCCACGCTGCGCGCGTATGTCGGCCGCGGCGTGATCACGACCGCAACGTACGAGGCACGCGCACTCGGCCTGCATTCGGCGCAGGGCTTGATGAAGGCCGCGCTGCTTGCTCCCGATGCCATTCTGTTGCCGACGGATTTCGACCGCTATCGCGACTATTCGCGGCGATTCAAGGTGGCGGTGCAGGCCATCGCCCCACAGATCGAAGACCGAGGCATCGATGAGATTTATATCGACCTGACCGGCGTGCGGCTGCCGGAGCACGATACCGGCGCCGAGACACCGGGAGAAGCTTGGTGGCGCGCACGCGACGTCGCCAAAGCGATCAAGGAATGCGTGCGCGCGGAGACCGGACTGTCGTGCTCGATCGCGGTGGCGCCCAACAAGCTGCTCGCCAAGATCTCCTCGGAGCTCGATAAACCCGATGGCCTGACCATGCTCGCCGCCGGCGATATCGCGCGGCGTATCTGGCCGCTGCCGGCGCGGAAGATCAACGGCATCGGTCCGAAGGCGAGCGCCAGGCTCGAGGCACTGGGCGTGCGCACCATCGGCGAGCTCGCGCACTCCGATCCCCTCTGGCTGCTCGAACATTTCGGCAAGAGCTACGGCGCCTGGCTGCATGAGGCAGCCAACGGACGCGATGACCGGCCGGTGGTGACGTTCAGCGAGCCCAAATCGATCAGCCGCGAGACGACATTCGAGCGCGATCTCCATCCCGCGCGCGATCGCGACCTGTTGTCGGAGATCTTCACCGGGCTTTGCGCGGGCGTCGCCGACGACCTTCAGCGCAAGGGATACGTCGGCAGGACGATCGGCCTCAAGCTTCGCTATGACGACTTCAAGACGGTGACTCGCGACCAGACAATTGCCGTACCGACGCAGGACGCGCGCGCGATTCGGCGAGCGGCCGGCGAATGTCTCAAGCGCGTGCCGCTCGACCGCCGGATCAGGCTCCTGGGCGTGAGAGTGGGTGCGCTATGTATGGCAGAAGTGGCCGATGGTTCAGCGCAGGTTTCCGCGCAAGAGCCGACGTCATTCTTGTTCGACTAGGTCCGGCACAGCGAATGCGCACCCCGGCGCGGACGGACCGTAGTAGATTACGCGCTGATCGAGCCTTGGGTGAGCGATGACCCAAGCGCAGCCAGGAGAAAGTTTCATGCGAAGCAATCTAAGAACTACAAAGCCGATCGCGAATTCACAATCGCTGCTGCAGCGCGCCGATGAGGTCATTCAGTAATGGATCGACGGACGTTGGTCTGGTTCCTCGGCGCGGGGACCGTTGCCGCCCCGCTGGGCGCGTTCGCGCAGCCCGCGCCCAAGATTCGAAGGATTGGAGTTCTTAACGCCTTGCCACGCGAGGCGCCGCTTCCGCAGGTTTTCTTGCGCGGCCTTCGCGACCTTGGATATGTCGATGGAAAAAATAGCATTGTCGAGTACCGCAGCGGCGCATATGGCGATTTCCCTGCGTTGGCAGAGGATCTGGTCAGACTCAAGGTCGATGTGATCTACGCGGTAATGGAACAGGCCGCGCTGGCGGCAAGCAAGGCTACAACAACGATTCCGATCGTGTTCGCGGTTATTGGGGATCCGGTGCGTTCGGGCCTGGTCGCGTCCCTGCCGCATCCTGGCGGGAACGCCACGGGGATCACCGCGTTTGGCTCCAGCCTCGGCGGTAAGCGGCTCGAGCTTCTCAAGGAGTTGATTCCTCGCCTGTCACGCATTGGGGTATTGTGGAATCCGGCCACTCCGGCCGCGAGAACCGATGGGCCGGAAATGACCAGACCTGCGCAGCTGGGGCTGGAGCAGACGGAGGAGACGGGTCGTGCACTGGGAATTCAAGTGCAATCGCTTCCGATGCGGCGTCCAGGCGATTTCAGTAGTGCTCTCGAAGCAGCGACGCGTGACCGGATCGGCGCGCTCATTGTCGAAGAGGATTCCCTTACCTATTTGGAGCGAAGCCGCATTATCGAATTCGCGACGGCGCACGCGTTGCCCGCGATCTATGGTTACCGGGATTACGTTGTTTCAGGCGGACTCATCAGCTACGGAGCGAGCCTGCCGGAGTTGATGCACCGTGCTTTGAATTACATTGACAAGATTCTGAAGGGAGCCAAGCCCAGTGAGTTACCCGTCGAGCAGCCAACGAAATTCGAGTTAGTCATCAATGCGAAGACCGCGAAGGCGCTCGGACTCACGATTCCGCAATCGCTGCTCGTACGGGCAGACGAAATAATTCAATGATCGATCGGTGTAGTAGATTGCGCGCTGTTCGCGCGCTGCGTAAGCGCTGACCTGGCGCCGTCGGAGGAGGTTTCATGTTACGTGCAGTATGGACGCTCGTTGCTGGGCTCGCCGTGATGCCCGGCGTTCCGGCGCTGGCACAGGAATACCCTGCGCGGCCGGTCAAGATCATTGTGCCGTTCGCCGCCGGCGGTCCGGCGGATATTTACGCGCGATTCCTGGCGCAACGGCTTGAGGTCGCTCTCGCGCAACCATTCGTCGTCGACAATCGCCCCGGTGCCGGATCGGTAATGGGCACCGACGCCGCGGCCAAGAGCACGCCCGACGGATATACGCTGCTGCTGATGTCCAACGCGCAAACTGTCAACGAGTCGCTCGTGCCCAACAAGCCTTATGCATTGGTGCGCGATTTCGTTCCGGTGGCGCCGGTAAACTATTCCGACCTGGTGCTCGTCGTGCATCCGGCGGTCGCGGCGAACACGCTGGCCGAGCTGATCGCGCTCGCGAAGGCGAAGCCTGGCAAGCTCAACTACGCATCGTCGGGACCCGGCACGCCCTATCACATGGCCGGCGAACTATTCAAGGCGATGGCAGGACTGGACATCGTGCACATTCCGTACAAAGGCAGCGCGCAGGCGCGCACCGACACGCTCGGGGGACAGGTCGACATGATGTTCGACGCGGTCACGACCATGAGCGAATTCGCCAAGCTCGGCAAGGTCAGGGCCCTGGCGACCACTGGCAAGAATCGCTCGTCGGTGCTGCCCAACGTGCCGACGATGGCCGAAGCGGGCGTACCGGGCTACGAAGCGGTGATCTGGCTTGGCGTCATGGCCCCGAAGGGCACGTCGCCGGAAATAGTACGGCGCCTGAACGCCGAGATCACCGCCATTGTTGGGCGTCCGGAGGTGCGCGACGAGTGGGCCCGGCAAGGCGCGGTCGCAATGAAAATGAATCCGGAGGAGTTCGGCCGCTATATCGTGGACGACGTCGCGAAATGGGAGCGGATCGTCAAGATCTCGGGTGCCAAGGCGGACCAGTAAACCCATGCGCATTGCTCAGAATCGCCGCAGCGGGTTAAGGCTTCGGCAAGACTCGCGAGGCTTTCAGGCATCCGGGCTTCACGCACATTCGTAATGCGCAATCGGCGCGAACTCGTTAGCACGCCTTCGCACGCACGCAATTCGTGAAAGTCCGGTGGCCGAATGAATTCGACACCGAAAAAATATAACGGAACAACATGGACCTCAATATTCTCAGCGCGGGGGCTTCGAAAGGTCTGGTCGAATCGCTCCAGGCGCAATTCAGCGCCGGGACCAGTGTCGGCATCCACGGTACCTTTCGAGCGGTAGGAGCGATCAAGGAAATGGCGCTCGCCGGAGAAGCGTGCGACGTCATCATCCTCACTGCCGCCATGATCGACGAGCTGGCGCGGTTCGGGCGGGTGCTTCCCGAGACCGTCGCGCCGCTTGGACGGGTGCGAACCGCGATCGCGGTGCGTAACGGCGATGCGCTGCCGGACATTTCCAGCCGCGATGCCTTACGCAAGCTGGTTCTCGCCGCGGCAACGGTCCACGTGCCGGATACCGAGCGCGCGACGGCAGGAATCCATTTCGTGAAAGTGCTGCATACGCTCGGCATTTATGAGACGGTCGAACCGCGGTTGCGCTCCTACCCAAACGGTGCGATGGCCATGCGCGAGCTCGCGCAAAGCACGGAGTCTCCCACCATCGGCTGCACCCAGGTGACCGAGATCAAGTACACGCCGGGAGTCTCATTGGTCGGACCGCTTCCAGCCGAGTTCGAGCTGGCGACCAACTACTCCGTTGGCGTCTTCTTCAAGGCGCATCAGCCGGAACTGGCGCGCCGGTTTGTCGAGCTGCTAAGCGGAGAGACTGCGCGCGAGCTTCGTTTGAACGGCGGATTCGAAGATTGACGAGTGGCTGGAGCATGGCCGGATTCATTCGCCGGACGCGGGTTTCTTTCGCCGGCGCGACGAAAGCCCCGCACGAGTCAGTATCTTGTTCCTCCGCGCTCGGAAGTCGGTGCCCGACGCACGCGCACTTCCTGCTTGAGTTTCACCGTCCAGGCAGCCTCGATTCGCCGATCTCGCGATACGTCGATCGTCTTGTGCGTCGCATCCTCGCTCATCTCGAGCTGCGGATGCCAGACACGGACTACGTACGCGCGCGGCGGCAGCTCGGCCAACACCGCCTTGCCGTCCTTGCCGGTCTTGGCAAAAAAAGGCGATTCGGATACGTAGACATATCCCACCATCCAGTCGTGGATGTTGCAGCCAAGAACCACCACGCCCGGTTTGTCGAAAACGATCGGTTGCGCAGGCACGCCGGCGTAAAGAGGGAGCTCGAAGCGTTTGGCTGAAGAAAACGAATACACCTGATGGCGCACGTCGTCGTGATTTGGAAAGGTCACCGACGCGCCAAGTTGTACGACGGTTACGCGGGGGAAGAACTCCTTGTCGACCTGGTCCACCGATCCTTCGCGCGGCCGCTGCGGGGAGCGCAAATTGCCGTCGACCGGTATCGCAATCAGGACCGCGTCGGCGACGGGGCGGCCTTGCTGGTCGGTCACGGTCGCCGCGATCTCGGCGGTTTGCGCATGCGCCAGACTGGCGGCGAAGGCGAGCCCCAAAGCCGGCGCCACCAACAGTTTGCATGTTCGCATGACCCGCTTCTCCTCAATAACTGAACGCGAACGACAGCGCGGTGACGCGACCGCGATAATCCAGTCCCTCGTACGCACGTGTGCGCTCGTCGGCGTAGCGAAGATTCAGCGACGAACGATCTGAAAGCGCCCAGCTCGACGTTACTGCCGCGGCCCGCGTCGTGCCGTGCAACCGGTATGCAAAAAAGTCGTCACCGAAGGCCGGGTCGGCGGCAATGGCATCCGACGCAAGAAAAATGTCCAGATTCTGCCGGGTGGTCGATACCACGTCGCCGCGGCGCACCGCGAAATTCGCGCCGACCTGAAGCCGCTCGCTGAGCGCGTATCCGGCGCGTACGAATGCGCTCTTGCCGCGCACGTCGAAGACCCTGCCGGAGATGCCGGGAACCACAGGCAAGTCGTTGTCTGCATGGCGCCGGTCGTAGACGGCCCCTATTGACGCGTCGAATCCTTCGCTGAAGCGCTGGCCAAACTCGACGCGCGCTCCGAAATTGTCCGAGTCGCGAATGGCATTGCGGTAATTGTCGTGCGAGCCGGAGAGCGCCAGCGCGAGCCAAGGTACGGAATAGCCGAGGCCGAATTTGTGCTTGTACGAGGCGCTTCCACCGATCGAGATCCGATCGAGCCCATGGAAGCGGTGCCACGTTTCGCTTGCAGCGTCGACGTCAAGCGTCAGTCCGTCCGCGCCGCTCAGCGCAAAAAAGTATCCGCCCGATGCCATCAGCGTGGCCGCCGCATCGCCGCGAACGTCCGGACGCTGCTGCGCCCTGGTCAGGTTGCTTTCGTAACGCGCTGCCGCGTCGACATCGAACAGCCATTCGGCGCGCGCCGCTGTGCTCCAGCTCAAAGCGAGCATGCCCCCCAGCGCGAGACGCAAAGCCAGGCGCGACACCGGATGGAAGGCAGCACACCGCGCAAAACGAACGAGCGCGGCATCCACCGCGCGGCAATGCGCAACTATTACGGGTGTATCCATCGAAGAGCGGCAGGGAACTTGCTTAGTCTGACCCGCTAGGTTAGCTCAGGTAAGCATATTTGATGCGAGCCGGTCGCGGCAAGCACTCGCGGCTGGCGGGATATTACAAGCTGCTGTTTTAGAAGTAGTTTTATGAGAAACCTCGACGTCTGTCAGCGCCGCCGGACCATGACAGGCGCATGCGATGTGGTCATCGACGCTCAATTCCGCTGCGCAGGTGCCCATTTTCGGCAGAGCAGCATAGCGGTTCGATTGGAGAAACATGCATTGTTGCCTCGAAATTCCGATGGCCTTGCGGTCGACGGGCGCGGCCGAAAACGGCGCCGCGCCCGCGCTGCGAAGTTCCTGTCCGATGCACGCGGGCGAGTTGCCTCTTGCTGTCGTTGACCCGGGCGCACAAATGAATCTCACCGCGAACCCCCGTCGCCGATGAATCTGTTTCGAACCGTGCCGATGCTCAGCCTGCAGAGCCGGATTCTGGCGCTTTTTCTTTTGCTGATGGTCATCGTGCAGGTGGGCGGTTTCGTGCTGATCAATACTGTCGGCATGTCCGCGGCCCGCAAGACCGTCGGCGAAGCCCTGGTGGCGGGAGCGCGCGTGTTCGATCGTCTGCTCGAACAGGACACCCGACGCATCGTTCAAGGCGCACGCCTGATGTCGGCGGACTACGCCTTTCGCGAAGTGATATCGACCGGTGATCGCCAGACTATCGGCTCGGTGCTTGTGAATTACGGCAAACGGATCGACGCCTCGCTGATGATGGTGGTCGGTCTCGATCAGCAGGTGTTGGGCGATACGCTCGGCGTCACGGTCGACAAACCATTCCCGTTTCCCAATCTCATCGCTCAGGCGGAACAGAACCAGCAATCGTCGGCAATGGTGCTCATCCACGGCCAGCTCTATCAGTTGGTGGTGGTGCCGGTGATGGCGCCGGTACCGGTCGCCTGGGTGGCCATCGGATTTGCCGTCAACGATACGCTGGCTCAGGATTTCAAGCGGTTGACGCAACTCCAGGTATCGTTCCTCAGCCGGCAAAGCAACGAACCATGGCGCGTCCAGGGCACTACCTTGACCGACTCCGAGCGGCTTACGCTCTTGAACGACATCGCCGCCGGCCGCTACTCTGACAGAGATGAGGAAGGCAACGCGAACTTCAGCGATACCTCGGTGACGCGCGTTCTGGATTTGCCGACGCGCTCCGGCGAGACCGTGATCGCCGTCCTTCAGGAACCGCTGTCGTCGGCGCTGGAGCCGTTTCACCGGCTGCAGAAACAGCTCGGGTGGATCTCGCTACTGGCGGTAGTCGTGTTGTTAATCGCCAGTGTTGTGATTGCGCGCGGCATTGCGCGTCCGGTGCGTGATCTTGCGCGCGTCGCGCGGCGCATCGCGGCGGGCAACTACAGCGAAGTGCCGGCGGCCTCGCGCCGCGATGAAATCGGCGATCTCGCAAAGGCATTTCAGAACATGCAGCAGGACATCGCCAGCCGCGAATCGCGCATCATGGATCTCGCGTACCGCGACACGCTGACCAGCCTGCCCAATCGCGCGCTTTTCGCCGACTTGCTCGACAAGGCAATCGCCGAAACCGCCGCTGCGGGCGCGCCCGTCGCGCCTGTTGCCGTCCTGCTCATGGATCTGGATCACTTCAAGTACGTCAACGACACGCTTGGTCATCCGATCGGCGACCTGTTGCTGCGCGAGACCGCCGCGCGGCTGCAGGCGTTAGGAACCGACGAGGTCGATGTCGTGGCCCGCCTGGGCGGCGACGAGTTCGCCTTGCTGCTGCCGGGGAAAAATGTCGCCGATGCTCAGCGCTTCGCTGAAGCGATACTGCAGACGCTCGAGCTGCCCATGACGCTCCAGGGTCACGTCGTCGACGTTCGCGCCAGCATCGGCATCGCGGTGTTTCCCGAGCATGGCGGCGAGGGCCCGACGCTACTCCGCCGCGCGGACATCGCGATGTATGCGGCCAAGCGCCACAACTGCGGTGTCACTGTCTGGGACCAGGTCGCGGACAAGCACAGCAGCGATCGCCTCTCGCTGCTGAGCGATCTGCGCAAGGCCGTCGACAACGACGAGCTGACGCTCGCGTATCAACCGAAAGTTGCACTGCGCGGCGCCGGAGGCGAACACTACGCCGAGGCGCTGGTGCGCTGGCGGCATCCGACGCGCGGACTGGTCGCGCCGATCGAATTCATCCCGTTTGCCGAGCAGACAGGCTACATCCGCGCAATCACGCAGTGGGTGCTGGCGCACGCGATCGCGCAGTGCGCGGAATGGCGCTTCGACGGTCTGTCGATGAACGTCTCGATCAATCTCTCGGCACGCGACCTGATGGATGCCACGTTGCCGGACCGGGTCGCGGCGCTGCTGCGGCGGCATGGGTGCGCGGCACGGTGGATCGCACTCGAGATCACCGAGAGCGCGATCCTGGACGATCCCGGGCATGCGATCAGGAATCTCGAGCGGCTTCACGCGCTGGGCTGCAAGCTCGCGATCGACGACTACGGTACCGGTTATTCGTCGCTGACCTGCCTGCGGCGGCTGCCGGTACATGAGCTCAAGATCGACAAATCATTCGTCCTCGGCATGGCCGGCGACACAAGCGATGCCCTCATCGTGCGCTCGACCATCGATCTGGCCCACAACTTGGGCTTGTCCGTGGTGGCCGAAGGCGTCGAGGACGACGCGACGCTCGAGCGCTTGCGCACCATGGGTTGCGACATGGTGCAAGGCTACCTGCTCAGCCGCCCGCTGGGCGCGGCGGAAACGGCGGTCTGGATGCGCGGATCAGTATGGACACGGCCGACAAGCGAAGCACCGAACCTGCGCCGCGTGGTCTAGCGGCACCGGCTCCGGGCGTTGCGGCCAGCGTGCCGCCGCACGGCCGTTCAGGCGCGTCAACTCGCGATGTTTTTCTCGATCCACTGCGCGAATGCCTGCAAAAACTTGTTCACGAACTCGCGCGTGTCGTCACTGGTGATCGCGCCCGTATCGCTGAACATCTTGGCGGCGCCGCCGATGTAGGCCTCGGGCTGCGGCATCGCCGGAACGTTGAGGAACACCAGCGACTGGCGAAGATGGTGATTGGCGCCGAAGGCACCCAGCGCGCCCGGAGAGAGACTGAGAACCGCTCCCGGCTTGCCGTTCCAGGCGCTCTTGCCGTAAGGACGCGATGCGACGTCGATCGCGTTCTTCAGCGCGCCGGGCACCGAGCGGTTGTACTCCGGTGTGACGAACAGCACCGCGTCGACCTGCTGGATGCGGCCCTTGAAATCCTTCACCTCCTGCGGCGGGTCGGCATCGAAGTCCTGGTTGTAATGCGGCAGTTGCCCGATCTCTACGATTTCGAGCTTCAGCGACGGAGGCGCGATCGCGATCATGGCCTTGGCCATCTTGCGATTGAAGGATTCCTTGCGGAGGCTCCCCACGATGACCGCTACATTACGGATGGTGCTCATGATGTTCCTTTCGCGGAAACGGATGACCGCGCACTCGGTGGTGCGCACGCCGGGATTATAGGTGATCGACGGCCTGCTTCGCGCGGGCAATGCGGAACCCTTGGCGGCGGCAATGGTCTGTCAGGGTTCACCCAGGCGCTGTCAACGGCCACGGCGAGTTTTTCGTTGTGAATGCGCCCCGCCGGAATGCCTCGATCATGGTCCGATTGTCTTTCGCTGAACGCCATCCGCTTGCCAGACGCCTGCTCGTCGGTGCTGCCCTGCTGGGAGCGCTCACCGCGTGCGGCACGGCGGCGCTGCAGCATGAGGAAGAGCGTCTCACCTTTCGCGTCGTCAAGGAAACGCCCGGGTGGTATGCCGGTTTGCCCGACGGCGTTCATGAATTCGATATTCCGGTGAATAGCGGCGCCAACGCGCAGCGCATCCACGCCTGGTGGTGGCCGGCCGAAAATCCGGGCGCGCCCGCGGTGCTCTATCTGCACGGCACACGCTGGAGCCTGACCGGACAGGTCTTCCGGCTGGAGCAGTTGCGCGACTTCGGCTTTTCGGTGCTGGCGATCGATTATCGCGGCTTCGGCAAAAGCGATGGCGACGTGCCCTCGGAAAAGGCTGTCTACGAAGACGCGCATGCGGCGTGGGATTGGCTGGTCACGCAGCAACAGGATCCTGTGCGGCGCTTCATCTACGGACATTCGCTCGGCGGGGCAGTTGCGGTCGATCTGGCCGCGTCGCTCAGCGTACCGGCCATGGCCTCTGCGACGGCGCCTGCCGGAGCGGCGTCGCGGCGTGGCGCTCCAGCAGGCGGCCTGATCATCGAATCGACCTTCACCACCCTCGCCGACATGGCGCGCGAGGTGACGTACGGCTGGGTGCCGGTCGGGCTCCTGCTGTCGCAGAAATTCGATTCGATGAGCAAGATGGCGCAGGTGGAGATGCCGGTGCTGGTCGTGCACGGCGCGGCGGATCGCTTCGTACCTTCGCGCTTCAGCCGGCAACTCTACGACGCGGCGACGGCGCCGAAGAAGTTGTTGCTGGTCGAAGGCGGGAGTCACAACAACAGCATGCGAACCGGCGCGGATCAGTACCGGGAGGCGCTCGGCCAACTGTTCGGGTTGGGCGTCCTCGGTGCGAAGGGCGTCGGCGCCGCCGCCCACGGCAGTTAAGCGCCGAATTCGCCGCGGCAATGCGGCCACTGCCGCCCGGTTCCGGCGCTATCGCAGCTTGGTGACTTCCTTGACCAGGAGAGCATCGAACTCGATCTGCACCCGCGGTCCGCCCGCGGCGCTCCCATCGTAGTCCCATTTTCCAGCGAGCCGCTGAGGCGTGTCCGCGGTGAGTTTCAGCGATGCGGGTTCCGCAGTCCCGGAATATTGCACCAGCTGATCGTTGCCGACGAACCAGTAGTTGAGCCGCGGACCGGCATCGAAATCGATGGTCATGCCTTCGGTGATATCGCCGTCGGAGCACAACATGGTCGCGCATGCGCTCAGCTTGGCACCGACGTCTGCGACCGAAAGCACTACGCGACGGATCGTCTTGCCGCTGACGACATCGGGGCCTGTGACCAGATAGGCGTGTTTGAGCTTCACTACGATTGCACCGGATTTGCCTTGATAGGTGATCGTGCCCTTGGCCCCGTCGGCGTGGGCGGGGGCGCTCGCGAACGCAATCGTGGCCGAGAGGGTGCATCCGAGCGCGATCAGGCAATGCCGTGCCCTGCCGCCAGGCGAGGGTATCCTCGAGTGGCGCGCTGAACGTTTGGGTCGCATCGCGGTTTCTTTTGAGATGATCGTTACGCTTTCGCGCTGCTCGCCGGACGCATCACGCCGTTGCACGTCGTGCGCGCCGGATCCGACGCGGGCAGCTTCGCGCAAACGCTTGCCATCTGCGCGCGAATGCGCTTGAGTGTTTCGTCGTGCCGGCGGTCCTTGTTCCATGCGGCGAGCTTCTCGCCCATGCGCTCGAGCGAACGGCGGTTGCGCTCATAGAATGTGTCGGGTGTCGGATCGAGCTCTCCGATGACCGTGAGCGCGGCTTTTTCGATGCGCGCGGAATCCTGCGGCGCGAGCTCGATCATGGTGTTGACGTACCCCGCGCCCCACTGCAAGCGGGTGGCGGCGCCTTCGGCTGAAGCGTAGGCCTTTTCCCTCCAATCCACCGCCGCGCTTTTCTCTCCGCGTTTCTTGGCGTTCGCGGCCAGCCCGAGCATGAAATAGTACGGATAGTGCGTGCGCGTCAGTTCCCTCTTGAGCAGCGCGTCGGACTCGGCGCCAAGGCCCGCGTCCGCGAGGACTTCCGCCGCGCCGCTGATCACCGCTTGCCGCGCATACGGATCCGATGTTTCCCGATCGGCGCGCGCGGCGTGCTCGCGCACGGTCTTCAACAGGGCGTCGGCCAGCGTCGCTTTGGGGGCGTCGAGC
>JADGRP010000143.1 GCA_017880805.1 Burkholderiales bacterium | reverse complement strand
TGCCGGAAAAGACTGTTGTAATCGTGCAACGCCTGCTCGACCTCGTCGTTCGCGGGAAGAGTCGCCCGTTCGGGCAATCCGAGCTCACGGCACGCCTTTCTCTTCGCGGCGGCCCAGTCGGTTAGGCCGTGCTCGGCGATCAGCCGCGCGGTCGCCTGCGCGATGCGCGCGCGGATGCGCTCTTTGGCTAACGAGTCTGCACGAGACACGAAGATCAGAACCGGCGGTCAGAATAGCTGGTTGCGGATTTCCCGCGGAGATTCCTTGCCCGGCGTCGCGGCGGTTTCGTCCCGGTGCGGCGTGAACTCTGCGTAAAAATATTCAGGAATGCCGGCTCCCTCGGCCTCGCGCAAGCCCGTCTCCGCATTGATGCGGGCGACGACTATACCGTCGGGCGGCTTGAGCGGCACCTCGGGAACGCCTTTCAGGGTTTTGCTCATGAATGCCATCCATATCGGCAGCGCCGCGGCGGCGCCCGTCTCCTGGGGCCCAAGCGTCTTCGGCTGGTCGTAGCCAATCCAGGCGACACCCACCATCGCCGCGTTGTAGCCGCAGAACCAGGCATCGATGCTATCGTTGGTTGTCCCCGTCTTGCCGGCGAGATCCTGTCGTCCGAGCTGCATTGCCCTGGCGCCGGTCCCGCCGCGGACGACGTCGCGCAGCATCGTGGTCATGATGAATGCGTTGCGAGGGTCGATCGCTCTCTCCGCGTTCAAGCCGGCCACCGTGGGTTCGGCTTTCGACAGAACGCTTCCCCGAGCGTCGACGACACGCTCGATGAGATAGGGGGCGATTCGGTAGCCACCGTTGGCGAACACCGAATACGCGCCGACCATTTGCATCGGGGTTGCTGCGCCGGCTCCCAGCGCCATAGGCAGATACGGGGGATGGAGCTTGGGATCAAAGCCGAAACGCGCGATGTAATCCTGAGCGTACTGGGGGCCGATCGCCTGCATCACCCGCACGGTCACCAGATTCTTCGAGCGCATCAGCGCAGTGCGAAGGCGCATCGGCCCGTCGTACGTGCCGCCGTAGTTTTTCGGCTCCCACGCCTCGCCGCCGGTCTGGCTCGCATCGAAATACAGCGGCGCATCGTTGACGACCGTTGCCGGGCTGAAGCCTTTTTCCAGTGCGGCCGAGTAGATGAACGGCTTGAAGCTGGACCCGGGTTGTCGAAATGCTTGCGTTATGTGGTTGAACTTGCTGCGATCGAAATCGAACCCGCCTACCAGCGAATAGATCATTCCGTCGCTGGGCCGGACCGACACGAACGCGGCCTCGACCTGCGGCACCTGCACGATCTGCCACCGGTTCTTGTCGTCCTGGCCGACGCGTATCAACGCGCCGCGGCGGATGCGAATTGCGTTTGGAGCCTTGTCGCCAAGCGCACGCGCGGCGAATTTGAGTCCGTCGCCGGTGATAGAGATCGTTTCGCCATCGCTTTGCACCGCCTTGACCTCGGCAGGTGTTGCTTCCAGGACGATGGCGGCGGCCAGGTTTTCGCTGTCGGTCGTGTCCTCGAAGGCGCGGTCGACCGCATCGTCGAGCTGCGTCGGATCCGTGGGAAGGCTGACAAAGGCTTCGGGTCCCCGATAGCCGTGGCGCCGATCGTAATCGAACACTCCGCGGCGAACGGCGGCGTACGCCGCGTCCTGGTCGGCTTTGCGGATGGTGGTGTAGACGGTGAGGCCGCGGGTGTAGCTCTCCTCGCCATAGGCCTCGACCATTGCCAAGCGGACCATTTCCGCGACAAACTCGGCATGCGCGGAGTTATCCTTGAGCGTCTGCCGGACGACCAGGGGCGTGTCCTGAGCCTGCTTCAATTGCTCGTCGTTGATGAAACGCAATTCGTGCATTCGACGAAGTACATAGAACTGGCGCAACTGGGCGCGTTTGGGGTTCGCCACGGGGTTGTAGGTCGATGGGGCCTTGGGCAATCCCGCCAGCATCGCGGCTTCGGCGATGCTGACCTGCGACAGAGGCTTCCCGAAATAGATTTGCGACGCCGCAGCAAAGCCGTAGGCCCGTTGGCCGAGGAAAATCTGGTTGATATAAAGTTCGAGGATCTCGTCTTTCGACAAGTTGTTTTCGATCTTGTACGCAAGCAGAACCTCGCGAAGCTTGCGAGTAAGCGTTCGCTCTCGCGTCAGGAAGAAGTTGCGAGCGACCTGCATGGTGATGGTCCCCGCCCCCTGCTGGGTGCCGCCGCTCATGTTGGCCAGAGCGGCCCGAAGGACCGACAGGTAATCGACGCCACCGTGCTGGTAAAAGCGCTCGTCCTCGGCGGCGAGGATCGCCTGGCGCATCAAGTCCGGAACTTCCTTGATCTTGACGATCGCCCGCCGTTCCTCGCCAAATTCTCCCAGAAGCGCGCCTTCCGTCGAGACGATCCGCAGCGGGATCTTGGGCTGATAGTCAGTCAGCGTCTCAAGCGACGGTAAAGTGGGATAAAGGAGCGCAAAGACGAACGCGACCAATAGGGCCCCGACAAGCGCCAACCCAAACAGGACGGACGCCAGATAGATGAGCCAGCGCTTTAGCATGGGTGAATGAAAGTTACTGGGCGGCGGGGCGGTAGCCGCGATTATATGCAGGGTTAGACGCGAAAATAAACTTGAAAAAAACAGTTTTACATGGTTTATACTTGCTGCTACTATTTAATGTAGTTTATATGTAATCTGCCTAAGCTTCCCATGCTGAAGGAAAAACTCGATTCCGCGTTTGCTATTTTCCAGACGAAATCGCCGCCGCTGATCGGCGTCGATATCAGTTCGTCTGCGCTCAAGCTGGTCGAGCTCTCGGAAACGGGAAAAGGCTCCTATCGGCTTGAGCGGTACGCCATCGAGCCGCTGCCCCGGGATGTGGTCACCGACGGCAATATTGCCAACCTGGACCAAGTGGCCGAGGCGCTGCGCAGGGCGCACAAGCGCCTTGGCAGCCGAAATCGCAACATCGCCATGGCCCTGCCAACTGCGATGGTGATCACCAAGAAAATCATCGTCCCGGCGGGCCAGAGCGAGGAGGAGCTGGAGCTCCAGGTCGAGGCCGAGGCGAACCAGTACATCCCTTTTGCGCTTGACGAGGTCAACCTCGATTTCCAGATTCTTGGGCCGGCGCCCAACAATCCCGAGGAAGTCGAAGTTCTGATTGCGGCCTCGCGCAAGGAAAAAGTCGAGGACCGCGTGGCGATCGCCGATGCCGCCGGACTCAAGCCCAGGGTCATGGACGTCGAGTCCTATGCCACGGAAGAAGCGTTCGTGATGATCTCGCCGTCGCTTCCGGCCAACGGCCGCGACCAGAACATCGCTCTGGTCGATATCGGCGCGCATGTCATGCATTTTTATGTCCTGCGCAACAATCAGATCCTGTTTTCGCGGGATCAGGCATTTGGTGGCAACCAGCTTACCCACGATATCCAGCGCGCGTTCAATTTATCACCGGAAGAAGCCGAATCGGCAAAGAAAAATGCCGGTTTGCCGGAGAATTATGACGCCGATGTGCTGCAGCCGTTCATGGAGACTCTTGCGCTCGAGGTAACGCGCGCATTGCAGTTCTTCTTTACCTCGACCTCCTACAACCAGGTGGACCAGGTAGTGCTTGCCGGCGGCTGTGCTCTGCTGCCGGGCCTCGACGAACTGGTGGCCAAGCGTGCGGGGGTCAATACCATTGTTGCCAACCCGTTTGCGAGCATGGCCGGGTCCGACCGCGTTCGCCCGCGCCAGCTTGCCGCCGACGCGCCGCTGCTGCTCATCGCGTGCGGCTTGGCTATGAGAAGCTTCGAGTAATCATGGTCCGCATCAACCTACTTCCTCACCGCGAGCAAAAGCGCCAGGCGCGGCAGCGCCAGTTCATCTCGATGGCGATTGGACTCGCCGTATTGGGCATCGCGATGGTCGGCCTGGTTCACGTTGTGATCGCCGCGCGCATCGACAACCAGGGCAGCCGCAACAAGCTGCTCCAGGACGAAATCGCGAAGCTCGACGAGCAGATCAAGGAAATCGACAAGCTGCGCGAGCAAACGCAGGCGCTGCTGGCGCGCAAGCAGATCGTCGAGACGCTGCAAGCCAATCGTACCGAAGCGGTGCACCTGCTCGATCAACTGGTGCGGCAGCTGCCGGACGGGTTGTATCTCAGGTCCGTGAAGCAGACCGGCGGCCGCGTGACGCTGGTTGGCTACGCGCAGTCCAACGCCCGGGTATCGACCTTGATGCGCAACATCGAAAGCTCGCCATGGCTTACCTTGCCTGAGCTGGTCGAGATCAAGTCGGTTCCGCTGGAAAAGCAAAAGATCAATGAGTTCACCCTCAACCTTCAAGTGAAACGGCCGACCGACCCGACCGACCCCGGCGCGCCCGGAAAAGCGCCGGGCGCGCAAGCTTCGGCGGCCAAAGGGAGCTAGGCATGACGCTCGACGACATTCGCCGGCTGAACATCCGCGATGCCGGAAATTGGCCGCTGCTGCCCAAGCTCGTTATTCTCGGCGTCCTGTTCTTGCTTATCCTCGCAGCCGGAGCGTTTTTTGACTGGAGCGATCAGATCGAGGCGCTGAACAAGTCTCAGGACGAGGAAGTCAAGCTCAGGGAGGCGTACGCATCAAAGAAAGCCAAGGCGGTCAACCTCGACCTGTACGTGCAGCAGCTCAAGGAAATCGAGCAATCTTTCGGCGCGCTCCTGAAGCAACTGCCGAACAAATCCGAGATGGACGCGCTCCTGACAGACATCAACCAGGCTGGGCTCGGACGCGGTTTGCAATTCGAATTGTTCAGGCCGGCGACGCAGGAGCGAATGGCCGATTTTTACGCTGAGCTGCCGATCAGCGTTCGTATTACCGGCAATTATCACGACATGGGAGCGTTCGCGAGCGACGTCGCTCAGCTGCCGCGGATCGTTACGCTGAATGACGTCGGTATCGTCAACGACAAGGGCACGCTGACCATGGAAGCGACGGCCAAGACCTTTCGCTATCTCGATGAGGACGAAGTCGCGAAACAGCGCAAGGCGGCGAAGGACGCGAAGGCCAAGAAATGATCACGCGGCTTGCCACGCGTTTTGCCACGCGTTTTGCCATTTGCCTCGCGGTAACCCTGTCCATCGCAGGGTGCGGCGGACAGCACGAGGACCTGAAGGCGTGGATGCAGGAGCAGGGCAAGGGGGTCAAGGGCAAGCTCGACCCGCTACCGCAAGTAAAGCCTTATGAGCCTTTCGCATACAACGCATTCGATCTGCCCGATCCGTTTCGTCCGCGCAAGATCGAACCGTTAAAGGGCGCCAGCAAGCTCGCACCGGACCTCAATCGGCGCAAGGAGCCATTGGAAGCATTCCCGCTGGAGTCATTGGCGATGGTCGGCACCTTACAACGCGGCAAGAACAGATTTGCGCTCGTGCGCACGACCGACAGGGACGTCTATCAGGTCAAGGTCGGCAACTATATGGGGACGAACTTCGGAGTCGTCATCGGTATCGAAGACGCCGAAATTCGGCTCAAGGAGCTGGTGCAGGACGGCGCCGGCGACTGGACGGAGCGATCTAGCACCATCCAGCTCGCAGAGGCGGACCAAAGACAGGAGCGACGCAAATGAGCCCGGTGCCATCCACTACATTGAATCGACCGCGCTGGCGCGCATGGGGAGGCGCCGCCATCCTAGGTGCTGCCTTCGTTTTTCTGGGAATCGGCCAGGCGCTCGCCCAGGCGGGTAACAGCATCGAGGCGCTGACCGTGGCCAAGGGAAGCTCCGGACGCACGGTCGTCAAGTTCACGTTGACGGCCCCGCTCGCCAATCCTCCGGCTGGATTCGCGATCAACAATCCGCCGCGCATTGCACTCGATTTTCCCGAGACCGGCAACGGGCTCGGCCGCACGGCGCAAGAGGTTGGCGACGCGGCGCTGCGCAGTGTCAACGTGGTTCAAGCCGGAAACCGCACCCGCGTGGTATTCAATCTCAACAAGCCGCAGACCTTCGAAACGCAGATCGAGGGCAATACGGTGCTGGTGACGCTGACCGAGCAGGCCGGCCTTGCGGCGGATACACCGACGGTATCGAGATTCGCCGAAGCGCGGCCGGGTGAGGCGACACACGTGCTCCGCGACGTCGATTTCCGGCGCGGCAAGAACGGCGAAGGCCGCATCGTCGTCGATTTGTCGGACAACACCACCGGAATCGATATCCGGCAGCAAGGCAAGGTGCTGATCGTCGATTTCATCAAGACGACGGTGCCGCGCAACCTCGAGCGCCGACTTGATGTCGGCGATTTCGCCACGCCGGTGGTCAGCGTCGACACGTTCTCGCAGGGCGGCAACGCACGCATGGTCATCGAGCCCAAGGGCCTCTGGGAGCACTCGGCCTACCAGACCGACAATCGCTTCATCGTCGAGATCAAGCCCATCCAGGAAGATCCGAACAAGCTGACGCAAGGCACGCGCGCCGGGTACAAGGGCGAGAAGCTGTCGCTCAACTTCCAGAATGTAGAGGTGCGCGCAGTACTGCAGGTGATCGCCGATTTCACCGGCCTGAATATCATCACCAGCGACACGGTGACCGGCAGCCTCACGCTGCGGCTGAAAGACATTCCCTGGGACCAGGCGCTGGACATCATCATGCAGACCAAGGGTCTCGACATGCGCAAGAACGGCAACGTCGTTCTGATCGCGCCGCGCGAAGAGCTTGCGGTCAAGGAAAAGCAGCAGCTCGAGGCCCAGCAGCAGATCAGCGATCTCGAGCCGTTGCAAACCGAGATGTTCCAGCTCAATTATCAAAAAGCCGACGCAGTCCAGAAACTCCTGTCCGACAAGGACGGGAAGTTTCTCTCCAAGCGCGGCAACGCGGTAGTCGATGCGCGAACCAATATCCTGTTCGTGCAAGATACGACGGCACGGCTGGAAGAAGTGCGCCGACTCATCAGGCAGATCGACATTATCGTGCGCCAGGTCGTGATCGAGAGCCGGATTGTCGTCGCCGACGATAAATTCAGCCGGCAGCTTGGCGTGCGTTTCGGAATGCAGACAGGCTTCACCCTCAACAAGCGCTACGCGGGCGGAATCGGCGGCAGCCTTGCCTCGCAGCCAGTCGTAACCACCACCGGCACCGGCCTTGCCACCACCGTGACCCGCGATACCCGAACGCAGACCCCGTACGAGCTTGCATCGGGAATTGCAACTGCCGGCTATTCCGACTCGCCGCAACTGAACGTCAACTTGCCGGTTCCGAACCCGGCCGGCCAGGTGGCGCTGACGCTGATCAACCTGGGCAGCGGCAACCTGATCAATCTCGAGTTGTCCGCACTCGAAGCAGACAGCCGCGGCAAGGTCGTCTCCAGCCCGCGCGTCGTAACCGCGGACAACCAGAAGGCGAGCATCGAGCAGGGCACCGAGATTCCATACGTGACCCCGGGCTCCGCCAATAGTCCCGCGACGGTGCAGTTCAAGAAAGCGGTGCTCCGGTTGGACGTGACGCCGCAGATCACGCCGGACAACCGGATCATAATGACGGTGGAAATTCGTAAGGATTCGGTCGGGCAGCTGGTCAATCTGGGCAACGGTTTCACCGTGCCCGCGATCGACACCAAGAATGTCACCACGCAGATTGCCGTCAACAACGGAGACACCGCTGTGATCGGCGGCATCTACGAAGAAACGGTCAACAACGACGTTACCAAGCTTCCATTCCTTGGCGACTTGCCCCTCGTCGGGTATCTTTTCAAGACGACCAACAAGGCCGTGGAAAAGACCGAGCTGCTCATTTTCCTGACGCCGCGAGTCGTCAAGGAATCGGTCACGGCGGTACGCTAGCTTGTTCTGACTCATTTCTGTCCCATTCACTGGCTCGCGCCGCACCGACGATTGCAATAAAATGCCCCGATGCAGATGCATCGGGGCAATTTATTTCTGATCGGCATGCCGGGTAGCGGCAAGTCGACGCTCGGTCGATTGCTCGCCAAACGGCTCGACAAGCGCTTCTACGACGCCGACGTCGAGCTCGAGCGGCGTCTGGGCGTGTCGATCGCGGTCATTTTCGAGCTCGAAGGCGAGCCCGGTTTTCGCGATCGGGAAGAAGCCGTGTTGGCAGAGTACGTGGAGCACATGAATGCCGTGCTGGCGACAGGGGGCGGCGCGGTGCTGCGCCCCGCCAATCGCGAGCGCCTCAAGCAAAACGGGACCGTGTTGTACCTTCATGCAACCCCGGAAACGCTGTGGGAGCGCACGCGCCGCAGCAAGCATCGGCCCCTTCTGCAATCCCTCGATCCCTTTCAGCGCCTGAAAGATCTTTATGCGGTGCGCGATCCCCTTTACCGGGAAACCGCGGATTTCGTCATCGAGTCGGATCAGGAGCAAGTGATCCGGTTGGCCCAGCGACTCGAGCAGCAGCTTCGCGCGGCAGCGCGGGCGTGATGACGAAGATGCTGGGGACGACAATGCAGGAGCCGACTATGCAGGAGACGACGCTGCGGGGGGCGCCGAGGCGCACGCTGGTGGTTGCTCTTGCCGGGCGCGGGTACCCGATCCATATCGGCGCAGCGCTCTTGGCCGGGATCGGGGAGCTGCTGCCGAGCACGCGGTCGGGACGCGCCGTCATCGTGACCAACCCCGTGGTCGCGGCACATCATCTCGATTCGCTGCAAAAGGGACTCGAGCGCGCCGGCATGCGCTACGACGTGATCGTGGTCCCAGACGGCGAAGCGCACAAGGACTGGGCCGCGCTCTACGGGATCCACACCCGGTTACTGGAGCTCAAGGCCGAGCGCTCGACGATGTTGATTGCGCTTGGCGGCGGCGTGATCGGCGATCTCGCGGGGTTTGCCGCCGCGACTTATCAGCGCGGCATGCCCCTGGTGCAGATTCCGACGACGCTGCTCGCGCAGGTCGATTCCTCGGT
>JADGRP010000142.1 GCA_017880805.1 Burkholderiales bacterium | reverse complement strand
GCATGAAGCGGCGCGCGGAGATTGCGCAGGCGCTGATCAATCAGCCCAAAGTGCTGATTCTCGATGAGCCGTTCCGCGGTCTCGACGTCATGACGCGCGAGCTGATGCAGGAGTATTACATGCAGCTTTTCGAAGGCACGCGTTCGACGACGTTGTTCGTCACATCAGAACTGGAAGAAGCGATATTCCTCGCCGATCAGCTCCTGTTCATGAGCGCTTCGCCGGGGCGGATCATCGAGTCGATGGCAATCGACCTGCCGCATCCGCGCACTTTCGAGACCATGGAGACCGAGCGTTATCTGGAAATCAAGCGGCGCGCGACCGCGATTCTGAACGAATCCGGCGCATTCGAGGTAACATGACGGCCCCGATTCATGTCCAGGGAGCAAAAATGCAGACACAATTCACAAAATGGCTGGCCGCGGCGCTGCTGCTCGCGAGCGCGGGCATCGCCGGCGCCGCGGAGCCGGTCAACATCACCTACGGCTACCATCCATACTGGACCGGCGGCTGGAACGGCGTGATCATCAAATCCAAGGAACTCTGGAAGAAATACCTGCCGCCGGGCAGCACTGTCCGCTTCGAGCCGCACCTGACCGGCCCGCCCATGATCAACGCGATGCTCGCCGACCGCATGCAGATCGGCACGATGGGCGACATGCCCTCGCTCGTCGCGACGACCAAAGGCGCGATCGGCGATATCCGCCTCGTATCCGTCCCGATGTATTCGAGGGGCCAGAACTGCCCGAAAATCGTGGTGCGCAAAGACGCGCCGGAATTCAAGACCCATGCCGACGCGATGAAATGGCTGTCGGGCAAGCCTTTCGCGGTCCATCGCGGCACCTGCGCGAACGCGTCGGTCGAAGCCATGATCGCCAAGGATGCGTTCAAGCCGTCGGAACTCGTGTACACGCCGATCGAGGTGATCGCCTCCAACTTCGAAGCGAAAAAACTCGACGCGGCGATGATGTGGGAACCGCACGCGCGGCGCATGGTCGAGGCGGGATTCGCGCGCTACGTTTCGACGGGCGCGCCGTACAACGTACCGGATGCCGATTTCACGCTGATGCGCCAGGATTTCATCGACAAGCATCCCGAAGCTGCTGCCGGCTGGATCAAAGCGGAGATCGAAGCGGTGCGCTTCATGATCGACAATCCGCGCGAGACCGCGAAGATCCTCGCGCAGGAAATGACGGGCTACAACGAGCAGACAGCATGGTCGGCGCTGTATGAAGTCAATCCGCCGTTGATCGGCGGCGACCCGGTCAACTACGTCGGCAAGATGGTGTTCGACGCTGAGGTGCTGGACCTCATGAAGCGCGGCTACGCCTTTCTGTACCAGATCAAGGCGATCGACCGCGGGGACATGCCACCGACGGCGATCAACGACGGACCGCTCAAACGCGCGCTCGCCGAACTGAAGGCCAAGGCGCCGCTCGGCGAGATCAAGGGACAACCGCGCTCGGCGTTCAAATAGGCTGCAATGGAACCGGTGGACCAGCACCCGCACGCCGCCGATGTGAGTTTCGACGGCGGCGATCTCGATTGCGGCAACGGCCTGCTGCTCTTGATCCGCAAGCACATCGATCCGCTCGACCGCGGCGGTCTTCTCGAAATTCTATCCACCGACACGTCGGTGAAGGAAGACCTGCCCGCGTGGTGCCGCATGACGAAGAACGAGCTCGTGTCGATGGTCGAGCACGGCCGCCGGCGCAGCTATCTCGTGTGCAAGGGCACTATCGCCGAGCGCGTGCGGGCGCCCGCTGAAAAAACAGCGCTGACGCCGCAGGTTCAGGCCGTGAAGTCCATCGTCATCCCGGCGACGCTGCCCCCGCCCGCCCCCGCTCCCGGCATCGCCCCTTTTTCCGTGATGGGCATCGGCAGCTGGCCACGGCCGCGCTGGATGCTCGCCGCGATGCACGAACACATGGAGGGGCGGCTGTCCGACGCGGAGTTTCAGGCCACCGCCGACGACGCCGTACGTCTGGTGGTCGAAGCGCAATTGCGCGCCGGCGTCGATGTCGTCACCGACGGCGAACAACGCCGCGACAGCTATTCGAGCTTCGTCGCCGGCATCCTCGACAATTGCCAGTTGATACCGCTCACCGATTTGCTCCCGCTGGTCGACGATCCCGAGGAATTCGAGCGCGAACTGCGCGCGCTCGACGTGCCGGCCGGCGACGTCCGCCATCCGGCCGTGTTCGGACCGCTCGGCAGATCGAAGCCGCTCGCCGTGCACGAACTCGAGTTCGTCCGGACGCTTACGCCGAAACCCGTGAAAATCGCGCTGCCGGGACCGTATTTGCTCTCGCGCACGATGTGGATGGAATGCATTTCCGATCGCGCGTATGCGACGCGCGAAGACCTCGCCGCCGATGTCGTGCGCGTGCTGCGGGAAGAACTTGCGTTCCTGCTGGCCGGGGGCGCTGCGCTGGTGCAATTCGACGAGCCGGTCCTGACGGAAGTCGTGTTCACCGGTGCGAAGACGCAACGCTCGTTCATGTGCGGCGCGTTGTCGGAAAAAGGCGATCCGCTGGTCGAGCTCGCATTTGCGCGCGATTTGCTCAACGCGGTCGTCGCGGGTTTTCCGCGGGACCGCACCGCGGTTCACATCTGCCGCGGCAACTGGACCAGCGACG
>JADGRP010000141.1 GCA_017880805.1 Burkholderiales bacterium | reverse complement strand
CATCGATTCCCAACTGCACGGTGCCATTGGTGTTGAGCATGACGGTGCCGATGGAAAAAAGCTGCATGACTTCGCGCGCGTAATTTTCGTCCGGCTGCGTTTGCAGCACCGGATCGGACTTGGCGCTCTCCTTCATGCTGAGATACTCACCCATGATCGGGTTCAGCGTGATGTCCCTTAGCAAGGTCTTGGCGTTGCCGAAGGCATTGCGATTGAGGATATCGAGATAGCCGGCGGTGCCGCACGGCGCGTCGCCCACGGTGTTGTTGTTCATCGACACGACGAAGGTCTGCGACAGCGCATAGCTGACGCGCTGGCGCAATTGATCGTCGCCCTCGAAGTATTGCTTCCACAGCGACGGCATCGTCACCGCCCAGGGATTCGGCAGCAGATTGGGGTCCGCCTTCACGGTGGTCACGTGGGAAACGATCGGCTTGGCGAACTGCGCGCTCAGCCACGCGCTATATCCCTGGCTCACCAGCGCGTCGATGGTGTCGCGCGTGGCGCCGAACGTGGCCTGGCGCAGGAAGCGCGCGGCGTCCCTGCGCTGATCCGCGGGGGTCGATCCGGTGGCGGTCACGTTGACGGTCGCCGCAGGACTGCTCACGATGCCGTCGTTCACGGTCAGGCTCGCCACGTACACGCCGGCGATATCCGCGATGAAGCTGGGTGAAGCCGTGGCCGATCCCGACAGCACGGCCGTGCTGCCAAGGGGCTTCGAAGTCAATGTCCAGCTGTAGGTCAGCGGGTCGCCATTCGGGTCGCTGCTGCCGCTGCCGTCGAGGACCACCAGCACGCCCGTCGTAACCGCTTGCGCGGGGCCCGCGTTAGCGACCGGGGGCTGGTTCACCGGCGCCGGCAGGTGCGTGGCCAGTTTGCTATTGACGATCACCTTATCGCCTACGGTCAGAGCGCCGCTCGCGTTGACGTCGCGCAGGTAGTTCGCAGGGGTCACGACATGCGCCAGTTGGGCATTGACAAGTACCAAGTCGGACACCGTAACGACGCGATTCTGGTTCACGTCACCCAGCAGCAATCCGACCCGCACCGACCCGCTGCCCCCCGTTCCGCCGTCAGCGGCGACGACGCCGCTCACGGTCACCGTTACGTATTGCGCGTTGGCTACGCCGGTCAGCGCGACGCGCATTTCGACACCGGCAAAAATGGGCGAAGAAACCGTCGCCACGCCTTGGGCGATCGATGCCGCGCCCGCCGTCACTGCCTTGTCGAACGCGAATACAATCGTGTGCGTCGGGCCGGAGCGAGGCTCGACGGTCGGGTTGGCCGGGTCAGTCGCGAGGGATAGATCGAACGTGCCGGCAGCGCCATGCACCTTCCTTGATACTGCTCCGGTCAGTGTCGGCGCAGTTTGCCCCCACGCGGGAAACGCGAGGGTCGATGCCGTCACCAACACCACGGCCGCGAAAATTCCCCTGGTCAGCTTGTTCACTTCTGTCCCTTCGGGACAGCCCGCGAAATTGCGCGAGCCGCGCTCGTCTTTGTGCGACGGCTTGTCCCACGGTTCTGCAGGAACCAGGATGCATTCCCGAATCGCAGCGGCGACGCCGACTTAGTTCGAGCTTAGGGTAAAAGGCCCTTCTGCACAATATGCATTTGGCATATATTTGTAAGGTACATGGTTTAGGCTTGATCGCGATGCCACATTTGGGACCGTTCCGGACAAAAAACGCTCCCGCGTCATGGCCTCGGTGTAACTCAGTACACCGTTCGAGCCGCCACGCCGTCAGATCTTGAACGCCTCGAGCGTCTCCGGTGCGAAGAGCTCCTCGGGCACCAGCCTGCGCTTGGAGAGCCCCTGCTCGTGGTGATAGCGCAGGAAGGTGTCGAGCACCTTGCGATTGGTCTCGAAACCGTAGGGCCACCAGTCATCGCCCATTGCCCGCCGCACGTCTTCGACCTGCGCGATCTGCCACGGCAGCATCGTAATCAGCGCCGACGTGGTGTACAGATTTTCGTAGGCCTTGCGCTTGGCTTCGGTGAACGCCTTCAACAGTGTCTGCGCGATCCACGGATTGGCGCGATAGACGTCGCGGCGGATCACCACGGTGTGCATGATGGGAAAGATTCCGGTCTTGCGGTAGTAGGCGCGCTCGACCTCGACATGGTTCTCGAACAGCCGCCTGACCGCGCCCGGCCGCGTCTGGAACGTCGATGGAATACGCGCGGTGTGCATTGCATCGATTTCTCCGTCGGCAATCATCTGCGTCAGCGTCTGTGTCGCGCCGATACGGGTGACCTTGAACTTCGGCGGCAAATCGAGCTTGAGTTTTTCGTCGCGGCCGGGCTCCTCCTCGCCGCCCGTGAAATATTCGACGCTTGCCGGATCGACACCATATTCGTCCTGCAGGATGCCGCGGATCCATACCGGAGCGGTCATCTGGTACTCCGGAGTGCCGATGCGCTTTCCGATCAGGTCCTTGGGCTCGCGGATGCCGCTCTTGGACGAAACAAAAATGCACGACTGCCGGAAAAATCGCGACGGGAACACCGGAATCGCGATGAACGCCTGCTGGTCCCGCGCAATCGACATGGCGTACGAGGACAGCGACATCTCCGCCACGTCGAATTCGCGGTTGCGCAGCATGCGGAAGAAGGTCTCTTCGACATGCAGGTTCAGGCAATTGAGCTCGATGCCCTCGGCCCGGACGCCGCCGTCGGCGAGCGCGCGAGTGCGGTCGTAATCCCAACACGCCAAGGTCAGCCGCAGTTTTGCCACGTGGTTCTCCTGATGAACTGAGAATCATACCGGTTCAAATGCGAGCGATGGTGCGCCGAACGCTTCGAGTTCGAACGCTGGAACCTGACAGATCCCCGCCGCGTACTGTCACTCCCGGATCGACTTTGCCTGCAGCGACTGCTCCTCATCCTGGGCGAGGTTTGCGAGCACCGCCACCAGCGTGCGCCGCGTGGCGGCGATATCGGAGGACGCAATGCCGCGCACCGCGACGTGGTTGACGGCTTCGGCAAGCGGCACGAGCGAGCGCTTGAGCGCGCGCCCTTTGGCGGTGAGGAATATGTGCACCTTGCGCCGGTTCCCCGCCAAATGGCGCCGCACGATATAGCCGCGGCTTTCCATTGCCTTGAGTGCGGTGAAGGTGGTCGGCTCCATCACGCCCGCCTCACGGCTGAGCTCGCTCTGGGTCAGGCCGTCGCTTTCCCACAGGATGCGCAGATAGGTCCAGTGGCCGAACGACACCTCATGTTCCGCCAGCCGCATCTGCAACGAACGCACCAACGCACGCGTGGCGTCCTTGACCAGATGCGCCATGCGATCGTTTGGGACCGCGTCGCGCCAATGCTGAAGCAGCCGCTGCGTGTCACCAGCCGCCACTGCCTTTTGTTCGGGGCCGGTGCCCGGCCCGGATCGTGCGGCCGCTTTGGCTCGCTTTCGTGCGATGGCGGTTTTCGAAAGTGTTGGCATGGCGCAGTTGTTGCCGCGCTACGATTGCACGGCGACCTGGTGCACGAGCGTGATTTCGCGCTGCTCGCGCGCGGACTGCAGCACGGCAAGACAGATTTCGAGCGTGGCCATCGCCCATTTGCCATCGTGCAAGGCAGCGCGCCGGTGAACGATTGCGTCATAGATCTCGTCGACGACCTCGGCACGCGGGATTCGGGGCCTTGGTAACGGATCCAAGTGAGCTTCGGCATCGCCGTAAATCATGACGCCGGTCGGCAGCGGCCGCAAATCAGCGCACTCGCAGGAAACGAGCACCCACCCGAAATGCTCGTGCCAGCGCGCATCTTCCGTGGTGCCGCCGACGGACGCCCGCTTCGGATAGTCGGCGCCGCCGTAGCTGCGCGCGTTCTTTAGCGCCGCTTCCTCGTCGGCGTTCGCGGCACGCTTGAGATTGCGGCGCGCCGTTCCGTATTGGCTCGCATCCTTGGGCGCGCCAAGCTCGCCGATGCCGCCGCAGATTTCATCGCTGTCGAAATGCGCGTAGCCGCTGTAGAGAATCGACGCGAAGGCGCCGCCGTCGAAGGTCAACAGGGCCGCGAACGCGCCTTCGGTCGGGCGATCGCCATCCCACGCCCCCGTCAGCGCACGCACGCTCTTGACCCGTCCACCGCCCAGCAGCCGGACGATATCGATCTGGTGCGCGCCCTGGCTGAACACTACTCCGCCGCCCTTCTCGGTGACGAGTTCCTCCGACCGGCGCGGACGGTACAGGAAATCGGTGTAGTACTGGGCGTTGATCATGCGCACCGCGCCGACCGCGCCGCTGGCGATGATTTCGCGCGCGCGGAGGATCGGGCGATCGAAGCTGTGACTGTGGCCGACGATCAGGCACACGCCGGCGCGCTCGATGGCCGCAATCATCTGCCGGCATTCCGCCAGGGTGATCGCCATCGGCTTTTCCACCAGAACGTGCTTGCCGTGCGCCGCGGCGGTCGCGACATGCGCCGCATGATGCTGGTGTGGCGTGGCGACGTAGACCAGTTCGATATCGGTATCCGCGCATAGCGCCTCGACCGTGTCGTAGGTGCGAGCGCCGAAATCCGCGGCGAAACGTCGCGTTGCGTCGGCCCTGGGGTCGGCGGCGGCAACCAATTCGACGCGCGGATCCGCAACGAGCGTCGGCAACATCAGCGTGAAAGCGCGACCGAGTCCGGCGATACCCATCCTCAACCGGCGTTCAGCCATCGCTCATGCCCTTCGGTGATCTTGCTCGATGTCATCCGCCGCGAGCGCTGCGGCTTCGCTCGACAGCGAACATCGAAATGATTATTATTAGCTTAGACGTCTAATATTATTCTTGCCCGACCGCTCGGGCAATACTTTAGATCGTCGCGCGAATGACGAAAGGGTTACGGACGCTGGCGCCTATTTGGTGATCCCGAGCCATCGGAGGCAACGATGTTGAGCGCCGAAGAAAACGATCTGCTCTGCCGCGTCGAGGGCAACGCTCCGATGGGCGCGCTGATGCGGCGTCACTGGATTCCCGCTTGCATGTCCGAAGAAGTGGCGCAGCCGGATGGCCTTCCCGTACGCGTTCGCCTTCTCGGCGAAGACCTGGTGGCGTTTCGCGACAGCAAAGGCAGGCTCGGGCTGGTCGACGAACATTGCCCGCACCGGCGCGCGTCGCTTGCGCTCGGGCGCAACGAGGAGTGCGGCCTTCGCTGTCTGTATCACGGGTGGAAGATCGACGTCGAAGGCAACGTGGTCGACCGACCGTCGGAGATCTACGAGGGCGACCGCGCGCCGAAACCCATCAGGCAAAAGGCCTATCCCTGTCGCGAGGCGGGCGGATTTGTCTGGGCGTGGATGGGCCCTCCCGACCAGATGCGAGAGTTCGAGCCGCCGGCCTGGGCGCCATCTCCCGCGATCCGGACCAGCATCGTCAAGATGCACGTCGGATGCAATTGGGCGCAGGTGCTCGAGGGGGCGATCGATTCCGCACACAGCTCGAGCCTGCACACAACCGACATGGTGCCCGCGCAGGTCGACAGCGCCAGCGCGACCTCGAGCGAATGGCTGCGGCCGTCGACCGACAAGGCGCCGCGACTGCGGGTCCAGCGCACGGATTTCGGCTTTCGCTATGTGGCGATCCGGCATCCGATCAACGACGCCGACACGCACGATTATCTGCGCATCACGCTTTTTGTGGCGCCGTTCACCGTGTTGATCCCGCCGAACAATCTGTACCAGCTTTCGATACTCAACATCCCCCTGGACGACGCCAACACCATGTTCTACTTCATCGCCTGGAGCGACGGGGAAGGCATCGATCAGGATGCGTGGCGAAAGTTCTGCGCGGCAGAGGTCGGCGTCGATCTGGACAGCAGCTTCCGTCCCGTTCGCACACGGGCAAACAACTACCTGCAGGATCGTGACGCGATGAAACAGGGAAGCCACACCGGCATCACCGGCATCCCCAATCAGGACGTCGCGATGTGGGAGACGATGGGCCCGATTGCCGATCGCTCGCGCGAACGCCTCGGCGCCAGCGACATCGCCATCGTGCAATTCCGCCGCACCATGATCGAGGCCGCAAAAAAACTCCGCGATGGTGGCCCGGCGATTGGAACCTCGCCCACGCATGTTCCGCACGTAAAGCTCAAATCGTTCGAGGGCATCGTTCCGAAATCGACCCAGTGGACAACCCTTGCCGTAGCCGAGGAGGAGCTTGCCTTTCGACAAGGCGTGCCGGCCAGCTGATCCGGCGCTGTGAGCAGCGAGCCAGGTCCCGCTCGCGAAGCGAGTGGGGTGCAAGCGCCCGCGAATCGGCGCCAGCGACCGACGCGCGACACTACACCTGTCTTTTATGGTCAAAGAGGTCGCGCGCTTGACGCCTCCCGCAACCGCACGCCACACTGCGGCGCTCGGGGGATTTCGCAGGCCGCAATAATTCAATGGGTGCGTGCGCGGGTAACGCACCCGACGACCACGTGAGGATGAATCGATGAGCAAGCTCAAACTGTTCTGCGGTGCCGTAGCGTTATCGGCACTCAGCACCTCTTCGCCAATGGCGCAGATACAGGACACGCTCAAGGTCGCCGCCGGTCAGCGCGGCAACTGGGACACGACCATCGCCGAGGTCGGTCAGCGCGGAGGCATTTTCAAGAAGCACGGATTGACGCTCGAGATCCTGTACACGCAAGGCGGCGGTGAGACGCAACAGGCGGTGATCTCGGGCAGCGTCGACATCGGTGTCGCGCCGGGGATCATGGGTGTGCTCTCCGCGTACTCCAAGGGCGCACCGGTGCGCATCATCGGCGCCGAGACCACCGGCGCCTCCGATCTCTATTGGTATGTTCCCGTGGGCTCGCCGATCAAGTCGCTCAAGGACAGCGAGGGCAAGACGATCGCCTACTCGACCGTGGGCTCGTCCACACACGGGATCGTGACCGCGTTCATGAAGCAGTACGACCTGAAAGCGAAACCCACCGCGACCGGCGGTCCCGCGCCAACGCTGACCCAAGTCATGTCGAATCAGATCGACATCGGCTGGTCGGCGCCGCCCTTCGGCCTGCAGCAGTTGGACGAAGGCAAGATCCGGATCATCGCCAGCGGCAACGACGCCACCATCTTCAAAGGCCAGACCGTGCGCCTGCTGATTACCAACGTGCAGACGCTGCAGACTCACAAGCCGGCGATCGATCGCTTCATGAAAGCGTATCGCGAGACGATCGACTGGCTGTATTCGAATGATCCGGCTGCGCTTCAGACCTACGCCGATTTCGTCGGCATCCCGGTCGCTGTTGCCAAGCGTACACGCGACGATTTCTTTCCCAGGGTGGCGGTGGATCCGGACAAGGTGGTCGGGCTCGACACCATCGTTCAGGACGCCGTTGCGCTCAAGTTCACGGCGACGCCGCTGACCAGGGAACAACTGGCGGAGCTGATCCAGATTCCGCCGCGGCAGTAACGGCTGCGCGTGCGGGCTTCACCGACGTGAGTCCGGGCAAGCCAGCCGCGATGGAGCAGCCGGTCGGAACGCCGGCGGCCACGCCGCAGTTTGGCAGCGACGTCGTCGCCGAAACGCTGCGCGTGCTCGCCCTTCCCTACATCGCGCTGGTCCCCGGCGCGAGTTTCCGCGGCCTGCACGACAGCCTGGTCAACTACCTCGGCAACCGCGATCCGACGCTGCTTCTGTGCCTGCACGAGGAGCACGCGGTCGCGATCGCGCATGGTTATGCCAAGGTGACCGGGCGTCCGATGGCGGTGGCCTTGCATTCCAACGTTGGCCTGTTCCACGCCACGATGGCGATCTTCAACGCCTGGTGCGATCGCATGCCGGTGCTGATTCTCGGTGCGACGGGCCCGGTCGATGCCGTCAAGCGCCGGCCATGGATCGACTGGATACACACCGCGCGCGATCAGGGCGCGATAGTGCGTCCGTACGTCAAATGGGACGACCAGCCGGCGTCGCCCGAAGCGGCGCGCGAGGCCATGTTACGCGCGATGTGGCATGCGAGCTCGGCGCCGCAGGGTCCGGTGTACGTCAACCTCGACGCGGAAATGCAGGAAGCGCCGCTTGCCGCCGCACTGCCACCGATCGATGCGGCGCGTTACACGCCAGGTGCGGCGAGCGCGCCTCCCATGGATAGGGTGCGCGAGGCCGCCGCAATGTTGCGCCGGGCCAAGAGTCCGCTGCTCCTGATCGGCCGCGTCTCGCGCGATCCTGCGGCGTGGGACGCGCGTGTCGCGCTCGCGGAAGCGCTGAACGCGGACGTGCTCACCGACCTCAAGGTGGGCGCCGCGTTCCCAACCGACCATCCCCTTCACATCGACGCCCCCGGGGTCCTGCTGCGTCCGGACGCCGCCAAGGCGATCGCGGAATCCGACGTGATCCTGAGCCTTGACTGGGTCGACCTGGCCGGGACGCTCAAGATCGCCTGCGGCGGTGAGTCGTCGGCGAAGATCATTCAGGTGTCGCTCGATCACCTGCTCCACGGCGGCTGGAGCATGGATTACCAGGGCCTGCCGCCGATCGATCTCTTTATCGCGGCAGAGCCCGACGCGGTGGTCCCGTTGTTGCTCGAGGCGCTTGCGTCGAGGCACACCGAGGCGCTTGCGCCGAGTCACGGGGCAGCGCTTGCGCCGAGTCACGGGGCAGCGCTTGCGCCGAGTCACGGGGCAGCACTTGCGCAGAGTCACAGGGACGCGTTAACGCCGAGACCCATGGAAGCAGCGGCGCCTGGCGACCGCGCCAAACGATTCGCGCCGCGCGAGTATGCATTTTCGGCCGCGCCCGGCGAGAACGGACGCATCGGCACCGACGATGTCGCCGTCGCACTGCGCAACGTCATCGGCAATCGTCCGACGTCGTTCAGCCATCTACCATTATCGTGGAACGGCGCGAGCTGGCCATTTCGCCATCCGCTCGATTTTCTCGGATCGGATGGCGGGGGAGGCATCGGTGCCGGGCCCGGCATCGCCGTCGGCGCCGCGCTCGCGCTCAAGGGTTCCGGCAGATTGTCGGTGGCCGTGTGCGGAGACGGCGATTTTCTGATGGGCGCGACCGCACTCTGGACCGCGGCTCACTACCGGATTCCACTGTTGCTGATCGTCGCCAACAATCGCTCGTTCTACAACGACGAGGTGCATCAGGAACGCGTTGCCCGCATGCGCGACCGGCCGGTCGAGAACAAATGGATCGGCCAGCGCATCGCCGATCCGGATGTGGATCTTGCCGCAATCGGACGCGCGCAGGGTGCAAAAGGCTGGGGCCCGATCGAGCAGCTCGACGCGCTCGCACCGGCGCTGGAGCAAGCCCTCCGCGCGGTGCTCGACGGTGGCGTCGCGGTCGTCGACGTGCGCGTGCAAGGGGGCTATACGCCTGCGATGAGCGCCGCGCTTGTGCAAAGTCGGCGCGCCTCCGACTGATCCGATGATAGTCGAGCCTGCTCGGTCGCCCTCCTCTGCCACCGACGCGGCACTTTCGCGGGACGCGCGCCTGCTCGACGTTGAACGGGTCACCAAGCGCTTCGTCACCGGCGAAGGAGTGATCACTGCCGTCGACGACGTGTCGTTTTCGATCGCGCCGGGTGAGTTCGTGTCGATCATCGGGCCGTCGGGCTGCGGCAAATCCACCCTGTTCAACATCGTCGGCGGGCTTGTCGGCGATTACGACGGCCGCGTGACCGTTGCCGGCGACACCATTCGCGGCACGCACCCGGCGATCGGCATGGTGTTCCAGGAAGAATCCACGTTTCCGTGGCGCACCGTCGTGGAAAACGTCGCCTTTCCGCTTGAGGTCGTCGGAGCCTCGAAACAGGCACGGCTCGAGCGCGCGGAGCACTTCGTCGCCATGGTTGGCTTGCGCGGCTTCGAGCGGCGCTATCCGGCCGAACTGTCCGGCGGCATGCGCCAGCGAGTCGCGTTGGCTCGAACGCTCGCGTCCGAGCCTCGTATCCTCTTGATGGACGAGCCGTTCGCCGCGCTGGACGAGCAGACGCGGCTGCTGCTTGGCGACAGGGTGCTCCAGATCCAGCAGACGCTTAAGCAGACGACGCTGCTCATCACCCACAATCTGACCGAAGCGGTCCAGCTCTCCGACCGCGTGCTGGTGATGACGTATCGGCCGGGACGGCTGAAGCGGGTCGTGGACATCCATCTGCCGCATCCGCGCGATTCCGAAGTCGTCAGCAGCGATGCCTTCGGACACTATGTTGCCGAGATCTGGCACGACCTGCGCGAGGAAGCGAGCCGCGGAATTCGCGATGACGAGTCGCGCGTGCTCGAAGGCCGGCCCAAACGATGAGCCGGGCGCCGCTTAGTGCGTGGCTCATTTCAGTGTCGGCATCGCGTGTCGGTGCCCGCTTGATCGGTGCCGCAACCACGCTGGCGCTGATCGGATGGGTCGAGCTCGCGATCCGCGCGGGAATCATCAATCGCTTTATCGTGCCGCTGCCGTCGGAAATCATGCTCGCGATTCCTCGCATCATCGTCGAGGAGAACGTGCTGCACCGTTTCTGGCAGACGACGCAGGAAGTTCTGTGGGCGAGCCTGCTGCTCGCCGGCGTCGGCATTCCGCTCGGCGCCCTGCTCCACCGCTTCAGGATCATGCGGCTGGCTTGCGAGACGTGGGTGGGCGCGCTCGCCGCGGCGCCGATCGTGCTCATGTACCCGCTGTTCCTGGTCATATTCGGGCGCAGCGCCACCACGATCGTGATGATCGGATTCGCCGCCGGACTCGCGCCTGTCATTCTCAAAACGCTCGAGGGCCTCGCCGGAACGCGT
>JADGRP010000140.1 GCA_017880805.1 Burkholderiales bacterium | reverse complement strand
GCCGAGCCCTGTAGAGTTACCCACCGGTTGCCGCTTTCACACCCGTTGTCCGTATGCGTTCGATCGCTGCCGGGTCGAAGAACCAATACTCAAGGAGGCGTCGCCGGCGCACCTGGTTGCGTGTCACCTGCGCGACGTTCCCATCGCAACAGCAAGCATTGCGCATCTGTGAAGGGTGCGCGCAAAAGGAGTGAACAAGGTGGGCGGCCTGAATCTTCTGAACGCAACCGCTGCGGCGCGCAAGCTGGCGACGCGAGAGATCACGGCAGTGTCGCTGCTCGAAGACTGCCTTGCGCACATTGCCGAGCGCGAGTCCACGCTGCATGCGTGGACGTTCGTCGACACCGCCGCGGCGATGCGACGCGCGCGCATGCTCGACTCGCAGGCCTCGGCAGGTTTGCTGCACGGGCTGCCAATCGCGGTCAAGGACTTGTTCGACACTTTTGACATGCCGACCTGCTACGGCTCGCCGATCTATGCCAACCATCGGCCCGCGTGGGACGCCGCGTGTGTCGCGCTCGCGAGAGCGGCGGGCGCGGTCATTGTCGGCAAGACGGTCACGACGGAGTTCGCGACGTTCCATCCTGGGCCAACGCGCAATCCGCGAAACGTGCAACACACGCCCGGAGGTTCATCGTCGGGCTCCGCCGCGGCGATCGCCGACTGTCAGGTTCCGTTGGCGTTCGGCTCGCAGACGGCGGGTTCGATCGTGCGTCCCGCGGCGTTTTGCGGCGTGGTGGGGTACAAGCCGAGCTTCGGCTTGATCACTCGCGTGGGAGTCAAGATGATTTCCGATTCACTGGACACCATCGGCGTCCTCGCCCGCAGCGTTCCCGATGCTGCGCTTTTCGTGGCCGCGCTCACCGACCGGCGCGAGCTCGTGAGCGACGGGCCGACAACCGATGTTCCGCGTATCGGCATGTGCAGAACCTACGAATGGGACCGTGCGCAGCCCGAAACGGTCGCCGTGTTCGAAAGCGCGGGCGCAGGGCTGCGTGCCGCCGGTGCGAGCGTCCGCGATGTGACACTGCCGTCACCCTTTGCGGGCCTCGCTGCGGCGCAGACGACGATCATGGTGTCCGAAGTCGCGAAATCCTTGGCGCACGAAAATCTGGTGCACCGTAAGGAGTTGAGCGCGGACATGACCAAGATGATCGACGTGGGCCTCGCGGTGTCGCCGCAGCAATATGACGCAGCGCGATCCCTGACCCGGGCGTGCCGCGCGATGCTTCCGGAGATCTTCAACGGGTTCGACGTGCTTGTGGCGCCGAGCACCGTGGGCGAGGCGCCTGCGGGAATCGCCACGGGCGATCCATTGTTCAACCGGATGTGGACGCTGTTGCACGTGCCCGTCGTGCACGTGCCTGTCGCTCACGGGCCGCATGGATTACCCGTCGGCGTCAGTGTCGTGGGCATGGTCGGCGCCGATCGTGCGACGCTGCGAGCTGCGGAATGGATCCATGCGCAACTCGGCGGAAGCGAGCAAGGACATGATTGAGGACATTTCACGATGACGACACCACCCGATGTGAGTCTTTCGACGGAAAGTGCCCCAGGCGCGCTTCGAGTCGATGGCGCTCGCCTGTGGCGATCGCTTATGGACCTGGCGCAGATAGGTGCTACGCCGAAGGGAGGCGTGCGTCGGCTCGCGCTCACCGACCTCGACGGGCACGGACGCGATCTCGTCGTCGGATGGCTGCGCGACGCGGGTGCGAGCATCGAAATCGACGGTGCGGGTAACATCTTCGCGACGCGCGACGGTCGAGATGGCACGGCGGCGGTGGTCTTGACCGGAAGCCACATCGACACACAACCCTCGGGAGGCAAATTCGACGGAAATTACGGCGTGCTCGCCGGATTGGAAGTGCTGCGAACGCTCAATGACGCTGGCGTCGTCACGGAGCACCCGGTTGGCGTCGCGATATGGACGAACGAGGAGGGCAGCCGGTTCGTCCCGGTAATGGGTGGGTCCGGCGCGTTTGCCGGTGTGTACACGCTCGAACACGTGCGGCAGCAGCGCGACGTCGACGGCATCTCGTTTGGCGATGCGCTCGACGCGATCGGTTATACCGGCGACACGCTCGTCGGCGAACGCGCGCTCGATGCCTATTTCGAGGCGCATATCGAGCAGGGCCCCATTCTCGAGCGTGAGGACAAGATCATCGGCGTGGTGACAGGCGCACTGGGCTTGCGTTGGTACGACTGCGTCTGGACCGGCCAGGACGCACATGCCGGGCCGACACCCATGGAAGCTCGCCGCGACGCGCTGCGCGGCGCTTCGCAAATGGTCGAGGCGGTCCACGCGCTGGCGATGCGCCATGCGCCCGACGGTCGAGCCACGGTCGGGTTCATGCAGGTCAGCCCCAACTCGCGCAACGTCGTTCCCGGCCGCGTCAAGATGAGCGTCGACATGCGGCATCCAGATGACGCGCATCTCGCCGGGATGGATCGCGAGCTTCGCGACGCGGCAGCCGCGATCGCCCGCGACCTTGGTCTTGAATGCGATCTGGAACAAGTCGACCACGTGCCGGCGTCGCGTTTCGACTCGAGCTGCGTCGACGCGGTGCGCGCCGCGACGCGCGCGCTAGGGCTTCCGCATCGCGAAATGGTCAGCGGCGCAGGCCACGATGCGATCTATATTGCGCGCGTCGCCCCGACCTCGATGATCTTCGTGCCTTGCAAGGACGGCATCAGTCACAACGAGATCGAGGACGCTCGTCCGGAGCACCTCGAGGCTGGCGCCAATGTGCTTCTCCACGCCATTCTCGCTCGCGCGCTTCGTTCAGGCGTTACCTCCGGTCCTTCAGGAATCGAACATGGTTGACGCCGTGACCCTACCTGCGCCCGATTCCGAGCTTGTCGACAAGCTGGTCGCCGCCAATCGCATTCTGTACCATCAGGGCGTCGTCGATGGATTCGGTCACGCCAGCGTGCGGCACGACAAGTCGCCGGCGCACTTCCTGCTCGCGCGCAACATGGCGCCGGGCCTCGTCCGGCGCGATGACATCGTGACCTTTGATCTCGACGGCGCGGCACTCGATGCCGGCGAACGCCGCGTGTACCTGGAACGCTTCATTCACGGCGAGATCTATCGCGCGCGCCCCGATGTTCAGGCGATCGTCCACAGTCATTCGCCGAGCGTCATTCCTTTTGGCGTCACTGCGCAGCCGCTGCGGCCGATTTTCCACATGAGCGGCTTTCTGGGAGAAGGCGCCGCGATGTTCGAGATACGCGAAATCGCTGGAGATACCAACATGTTGATTAGCGACAACCGGCTCGGCGCCGCGCTGGCGGCGTCGCTCGGGGCGCGATCGACGGTGCTGATGCGCGGGCACGGGTCGACGGTCGTCGGCACCTCGATCGAGCAGGCCGTATACCGCGCGATCTACGCCGAGGTCAACGCCAAGCTGCAATTACAGGCGGTGACGCTGGGCGAGGTGACCTATCTCAACGCGAACGAAGCGGCAAAAGCTGCATCGACCAACGATACGCAGTTGGCCCGAACATGGGAGCTGTGGCTGCGCCAAGTCGGAACTATCGAATAGGACTTACTGATGATTACCGAAATGGGAGACAGCTTCCACAGAGCTATCGTCATCCCCGCGAAAGCGGGGATCTATTTTGCGACCGTTAAAAGTCAGCGGATTCCCGCTTTCGCGGGAATGACGGTATTCAGGAATCGAGCGTCACGCATCTTCACAATGCCTCATGCCCAATAAATCCTATTTCGCCCGCGCGTAATACTTGAACAACTCATCCTGCTGCGGCTTGGTCAACGGCGCCGGCAGAAACTTGAGATTGACGGAATCCGCCATCGCCTCGTCGAGTCCGGAGAGTCGCTCGAGGCGAAGATTCTCCTTCGGAAAGAACTGGTCGCGCACCTGCTTCGCGAGGTTTTCCGAAATGCCGACCCATTCGGCGTAGGCCTTCAGCGCAGCGGGATCGGAGTACATCCAATCCAGTGTCTCGCGATAGGCCTGAAGGTAACGGTCGATGACCTCGCGCCGCTGCTCCGCGGTCGCGGTGTTGGTGATCATCAGCCGAACGGTCTGGTTGCGAAAAGCCGGTACGTCGCTTTCGTGGGCGACGATCCGGATGCGGCCCTGCTGCAGCGCTTCGACACCGAACGGAGGCGACGACCAGCCGATATCGACCTGGCCCGACATCGTCTGCGTGAACGTCGACGATGGGCTCCCGGTGGCCACGGGCTTCGCCTGAACGCCGAATTCCCTGATGAACGCCAGAACCGCCAAATTGGTCGATGAACCGTTGGTGGAATAGGCAATCGTCTTCCCTGACGCGTCCTTGAGCGTCTTGATCGGCGATGACGCGGGGACGTACCAGAACAGATCGTCGGCGCCGGTCGTCGAGTTGGCGATGGCGCGCACGGGCGCGCCCTTGGCGAAGGCGCCAAGAACACCGGCGGTTCCGACACCGAGGCCTATGTCTACGCTGCCCGAGATCACCGCTTGCAGCGTCTCGCCCGCGCCCTGGGTGTAGAGGAGCTCCAGCGTCATGCCGTGCTTGGCGAAAAAGCCCGCTTTCTGGCCGAGCTCCGGCGCGGCGTTTTCCCAGTTGCCGCGCTGGCCGATCGCGAGTTTGAGTGTGTCCGCGGCGAGGGCGCTGGCACTCGCCAACATCAATAGCGCGGCAATCAGCCAATGCCTCACCGGTGTTAGTTTCATCGTGTCCTCCCTTTGTTGTACGCTCCCGGGTCAACTACTCAGCTTGCTGTCAGGCGTCGCCCATCAATGGCTGCTATGGCGCGGCTCGCGAGGGCGATGCCTGCGGCCGTCGACTACTCAGGTTCAGTTCTGTATATATTTTTCGAGACTGCTCCAGCCTTGCATTATTCGAGCCGCGCGACCCTGCGTGGCACTAAACCGTAGCGAGCCTTTGGACGGTGTCGGGGAAGCGCTTAACCAACTTGATCAGGAGCGCCGCCTGAGCATTCGGCTTTGCGCGTCCTTGCTCCCAGTTTTCCAAAGTTCGCACATTGGTTCGCAGGTACACGGCGAACAATGCCCGCGAGAGATTCAGGCTTTCGCGCAGTCTAATCAGGTCTTTCGGGGTTACTGCGGGAACTGGTTTGAATTCTGCCGCGTGGGTACGAAGCGTCCGCTTTCCCTGACGGCTCTCGGCCAGAGCTGCCATGCCTTCGGATAACTCGGCAAACACGTCACGCTTGGACTTGCGCTTGGCTTGAACTTTAACTGTCGTCTTCATGCCTTTCCCCTTACTTCTAGCTCTGCTTTTAGCATCGCCTTCAATAATTTTCGCTGCTGTGGCGACAGGTCATCTCGCTCATTCTTGTCATAGATCGTGTAGAGCCAGAACTGCAACCCGCTTTCCCACCAGTAATAGATTACACGCAGGCCTCCGCGTTTGCCTTTGCCGCGTCGCGCGTCCGCAAAGCGTAGTTTGCGCAATCCACCTGTACCTTCAATGACTGCACCGGCATCCGGGCTCTTCATCAAGATGGCCTGCAACGTTGTGAACGCCTCATCGCTGAAATACTCTGCCCGATAGCGTTCAAATGCAGGCAACTCGACAAAGACAGCCTTCACAAACGTTATTATACGCAAGTTGCGTATATACGCAAGTTACGTACAATCATACGCCGGTGGCAACGCTTACAAGCCTGAGTTGGCTCGCGCCCTCTCTTTGGAGTGCGCTCAACGCGAATATCGACGCGCCACGACCACGTTGGCGATCACCGTGAGCAGCAGCGTCACAATCATCAACATGAACGACAGCGCGGCGCCAAACGGCCAGTTGTTCTGATTCAGGACTTCGTTGGCGACGACCGGCGCCATCATTTGAAACCGTGGACCGCCGAGCAGCACCGGTGTCGCGTAGGCGTTCATGGTGAGGATGAAACACAGCACGCCGGCAGCGAGCACTCCTGGAATCGCCAGCGGCAACGTGACCAGGCGCCAGGCTTCGAACGGCGTTGCGCCGAGGCTCAGTGCCGCTTCTTCCGAGGAGCGGTCGATCCCCTCCAGAACGCTTTGCAGGGTCAGCACGACGAACGGCAGGTTGACGGCGATGATGCCGACGAAGACCGCTCCGGGCGTATACATGATCGTCAACGGCGCGGACATCGGAAAGAGCAATTCGATGAGGTAGTTGAAAACGCCCTTCTGGCCGAACGCGACCATCCAGCCGGCGGCTCGCACCGCGTTGCCCACGAACAGCGGCAGGATCACCGCCAGGATCAGGATCGCTTTGAAGCGGGACGTCGTTCGGGCGAGGAAAAGCGCCGGTGGGAAACCCGCCACGAGGCAAGCGAGCGTGACGCCGATCGCCATCCACAGCGTCGTCTTGAGCACCGCGAAATAGTACGGGTCGGTGACGCACTTGACGTAATTGTCGAGCGTCAGCGCTTCCACCATGTACTGACCCGGGACGAAACGATTCAGGCTGTAGCGCAACAGCAACAGGAGCGGCACCGCGAGAAATACCAGCACCAGAATCGATGCCGGCAGCATCAGTGCAAGCGCCGTGCGCCGCCGAGCGATCATGCACCGCTCCCGCGAACCGTCATCAGGTCTTGAAGACCTTGTTCCACCACTCCTGAAGCTGGGGATCGTTCTGGGCCAGGTATTCCTGATCCTGGACCATGAAGCGGTCCTCGATGGCCTTGTCGAAGCCGATGCGCGCGGCCATATCCGCCGCCAGCCCGGAATTGTTGGCCGTGGGGTTGTAACCCATGTTCTTGGCGAACTCTTGTTGCGGCTGCGGCTCGAGCATGGCGTTCAGATACGCGTACGCGCCGTCCTTGTTCTTGGCGTTCTTGGGGATCGCCAGTTCCGAAACGTAGAGGACGATACCTTCCTTCGGATTGGCGATCTCGATCGGGATGCCGGCGTTCTGCCACATCACGCCGCGCGCCTTCCACATGATGCACATCCAGCATTCCTCGGTCTTGAGCGCCTGCGCCATCGCTTCGTTGGTCGGGTAGATCTTGACGCCCATTTTCTTGAGCTCGAGCAGCTTGGCCTTGCCGGGCTCGTAGTTGTTCAAGCTGCCGCCGTTGATCATCGCCGCCGACTCGATGGTCGTCTGGTACTGAATGTCGATCACGCCGATGCGCCCCGCGGCGGCAAGCTCCGGGTTCCAGAGATCGGCATAGGAAGTCGGCTTGGTCTTGATCTTCGCCGGGTTGTAGAGAATTACTCTGCCGGTGTAGATGTGCGGGACCGAGTATTTGGTCTTGAGCTTGGGCAGCACGTACTTGATGTTCGGGATCTTGCTGGTATCGATGTCCTCCAGCGTGCCGTTCTTCCACATCTCATACGAGCCGGAGGCGGTCAGCGCGACGATATCCATCGAGCCGTGCGGCAACCGTTTTTCGGCCATCAGCTTGGTCTTGCGCACGGTGTCGTTGGCGGTGTCGTAGATGACCTCCACGCCCTTGGGCGCGAGCAGCGGCTCGGCGATGTATTTTTGCAGGAGGTTCTGATAGTCGCCGCCCCAGGTGCCGACGACGACCGGGCCGGTGGCCGCGTGGGCGCGCGGCAAGCCCAGACCTGCGAGGGCAGCGCTGGCGGCAAGTGCGGTATTGAACTGGCGACGCGTCAATTTCTGAACCATGACTTGACTCCTCTGTTAGTAATTTCAGACGGCAAATCGTATCGGCAATGCTGCGTGTTCCCAATCCAGACCCTTACATCGGCGCGATACCGACAGCGGACGCCGGATCGACGCGGATATACAGATTCTGTCCCGGCGCCCAATGGCGCGGCTCGGCCGCGCTCGCCGGCTTGGTCACGATCACGGTCTCGCTGCTCGTCAAACGCAAGATGAGCTCCGACGCCGACCCCAGATAGGTTACCACTTCGACGGTGGCGGGAAACACGTTCGCGCCCGGCGCCGGCGCATCGAGGAGCTCGATTGCTTCGGGGCGGATCATCACAGTACGCGCCTCGGGCGCGCAACCGGCGCAGGCGATCGAGAGCCCGGAGCGAGTCACGAACAGCGACCCGTCGCGCTCGGGCCGGCCCTCGATAAAATTCGCCTGCCCGATGAACGCCGCTACGAACGGGTTGCGCGGCGTCCGGTACAAATCCTGCGGCGTGCCGATCTGCTGGATGCGGCCGTGGTCGATCACCACCAGACGATCGCCCATGCTCATCGCCTCGTCCTGGTCGTGCGTGACCATGATAGTGGTGATCTTGAGCAGTTGCTGCAGCCGGCGCATTTCCTGACGCACGTCGTGACGCAACTTTGCGTCGAGGTTGGACAGCGGCTCGTCGAGGAGCAGCACGTCCGGCTCGATGACCAGCGCGCGCGCCACCGCGACGCGCTGCTGTTGTCCCCCCGAGAGCTGCCGCGGCAGGCGCTGCGCCAGTTCATCGAGCTTGACCAGTGAAAGCGAGCGCTCCACGCGCTTTGCGATTTCGGCCTCGGAGGTCCGGCGGCGACGAAGGCCGAAGGCGACATTCTCGAACACGGTCAGATGCGGGAAGAGGGCGTAGTTCTGAAACACCACGCCGATATTGCGCCGGTAGGGCGGGTCCTGAGTGACGTCGCGCTCGCGGATGCGCACCGCGCCGGCGCTCGCGTCGGTGAATCCGGCGATCATGCGCAGCGTCGTCGTTTTTCCGCAACCCGAGGGGCCGAGTAGGACCAGAAGCTCGCCTTCCGTGACTTCGAGCGAAAAATCGTCCACGGCGAGAAATTCGCCGAAACGCTTGCTGACATGATCGAGCGTGACGGTGGCCACTACCGCTGCACTACTTTGGCGAGGCTGACGAATCGATCGGTGATTAGCAGCCCGGTGCCGATGACCGCGATTTGAATCGCGGACACGGCAGCGATGGTCGGGTCGATTTTCCATTCCAAGTACTGCAGGATCGCGATCGGCAATGTCGTCTGTCCGGGGGTGACCAGCAGCAGGGAAATCTCGAGGTTGCCGAAGCTGACCACGAAGCTGAACAACGCGGCGGCAACCATTCCCGGCCAGATCAGCGGCAGCGTGACCTTGAGCGCGGCGACCAGCGGCGATGCGCCGAGGCTGAGGGCGGCCTCCTCGACCGAGCGGTCGACGCCGATCAAGTTGGCGGTGATCAAGCGAATGCTCCACGGAATCGTGATCAGGATGTGGCCGACAGCCAGTCCCCAGACCGAACCGACGACGGGGAGCCCGGTCAGAACCTCGAACTCGACGAACGACATGTAGAGGCTCGCGCCGATCACGATTGCAGGCACGATCAGCGGCGACATCAGGAGTTGAAGAATGGCTTCGCGACCGCGAAACTGCGTGCGGGTCAGCGCGAAGCTCGCAGGCAGGGTGACGAGCAGCCCGCACGCGGTTGCCAGCAGCGCGACATCGAGGCTGGTCCAGAACCCGCTGATGAACTGGCGCTGCGCGAACATTTCGGAGTACCAGCGCAGCGAGTAACCCTCGGGCGGAAGCGACAGGATTTCGTTCTTGAAGAACGAGAGCCACAGGACCAGAGCAATGGGCAGCACCATGAACACGAATGTGCCGACGACCGCGGCCTGAAACGTGATGCGTCCGAGTCGCTCTCCCAGTCGCGTACCGCGCACCATGGCTTGGTACCCCTCAATGCTGCAGCTGGTTCTTGTAGAAGCGGCCACCCTTGACGATCGCCGACAGATGCGCGCCCTGGTCCTGGAACAGGCCGAGATCCTTGTACGGATCGCCGTCGACGACCAGCAGATCTGCGTAGGCGCCGGGAACGATCTCGCCGAGCTGCCCTGGACGCTGCACGATCTCGGCGTTGACGATGGTTGCGGAGTGGATGATTTCGTGCGGCTTCATCGCCTCGGAACGGATGAGGAACTCGCGGCACTGATCGTCCTGCATCTGGCCGAGGAGGTCGCTGCCGAAGCCGATCTTCACGCCGGCCGCACGGCTAAGCTCGAGCGAGCGCAAGCCCGCGTCGAGCACGATCTTGTTCTTCTCCAGACTGTAGGCGGACAGTCCGTAGCCGGGACCACGCCGTTGCAGGCAATCGTAAGCGACCAGCGTGGGCACGATGTACGCGCCCCGCTCGGCCATGAGCTTCGCGCCGGCGGCGTCGATCAGGTTGCCGTGCTCGATGGTGCGCACACCGCTGCTGACCGCGCGTCGAATTGCCTCGGCCGAATACGCGTGCGCCAGAACATAAGAGCGCCAATGCGTCGCTTCTTCCACCGCCGCCTCGATCTCGTCCAGGCGGAATTGAATGCTCTCCAGCGGATCGCTCTGTGAGGCGACGCCACCCGAAACCATGATCTTGATCTGGTCTGCGCCTTTGCGAAGCTCGTCGCGCACCGCCTTGATCATTTCCGGCACGCCGTCGGCGATGCGGCTCATGTAGGAAAGTCCCGAACAGCACGCGCATTCGATCGTGGTTTGATTGCGGCGGCGGAAATCCGCGTGGCCGCCGGTCTGGCTGATCGGCATGCCCGAGATGAACAGCCGCGGCGAATCCATGATCCCGGTCTCGGCCGCGACCTTGGTCCCGGCATCGCAACCGCCGGTGTCGCGCAGGCTGGTGAAGCCGCGCATGAGCATGTTGCGCGCGTTGACCACGGCCTTCGTGGTCAGCAGCGTCAGCGGCATGCCCTCGAGCAGCGCGAGATTGACCTCGGCGAGAAAGATGTGAATATGGGCGTCGATCAATCCCGGCATCAGCGTGCGTCCACGCAAGTCGACGCGATTAGCACTTGCGGCGCTGATCGGCCGATCGGAGACCTCCTTGACTCGATCGTCCTCGATCAGGACCTCGATCCCGTCCTGCAGGTCGGCCTTGCGCGGATCGAGAAATTTTCCGCCGTGAAAAAGGTACGCTGCCATTGGCGATCTCCGCTAAACGCTCCGCATTACTGGACTACCGAAGGGGGTTACAACTCCGGCAAAAGTCGCGTCATCCCCGTGAAGGCAGGGATCCATTTTGCGACCGTCAAAAGCCAATGGATTCCCACTTTCGCGGGAATGACGACATTGGGGATTATCGAGCACCCGCGGCTTTCCGACCGAGGTAGGATATTGTATCGAATCCGATCCACCTGAGCAGGACCGTGGGAAAAGATCAAGGGAGGACTTAGCGCCATGAGTGTGAAGCAGGTACGGGTCGTCGACTCTCACACGGCAGGTGAGCCCACGCGCGTGGTGATCGAGGGTGCCCCCGACCTCGGCGGCGGCAGCGTCGCTCAGCGTCTCGAGCGCTTCCGGGCGGACCACGATCACTATCGATCGGGTATCGTCAACGAGCCCAGAGGCTCGGATGTCCTGGTCGGGGCGCTGCTGTGCGAGCCGGAAGATGCAAGCTGCGCGGCCGGGGTGATTTTCTTCAACAACATCGGAACCATCGGCATGTGCGGCCACGGGACCATCGGGCTCGTAGTCACGCTCGCGCACCTCGGCAGGATCGGCGTCGGCACGCATCGCATCGAAACCGCGGTGGGCGTCGTGACGGCGACCTTGCACGATCGCGCCCGCGTCACCGTGAGCAATGTGCCCAGCTATCGTTTGGCCTCGAAAGTGAAGTTCGACGTTCCAGGCTACGGCGAGGTCATCGGGGACGTCGCCTGGGGAGGCAACTGGTTCTTCCTGGTCGAAGCGCGCGGTCTTCGCGTGTCCGTGGACAACATTGCCGCACTCACTAGCTTCGCCGGTCAGGTGCGTCAAACGCTCAAAGCAAGCGGCGTTCGTGGCGCGAACGGCGCGGAGATCGACCACATCGAGGTTTTCGGCCCTGCGTCCAGGCCGGAGCTGCATAGTCGCAGTTTCGTGCTGTGCCCGGGATTGGCGTACGATCGCTCGCCTTGCGGCACCGGTACCAGCGCCAAGCTGGCGTGCCTTTTTGCCGACGGAAAACTGCAGCCTGGCGAAGTCTGGCGGCAGGAGAGCGTGATCGGAACCGTGTTCGAGGCATCCGTCACCGTCGACGAAAAGCGCCGCGACCATGTCCTGCCGCACATTACCGGGTCGGCCTACGTTACCGGCGAGACGACGCTCATTTTCGACGACGCGGACCCCTTGCGCTGGGGCATCGACTCTCGCATGTGAGCAAACATGTGCTCATCGTCGGGGGCGGAATCGTCGGGCTGTGCGTCGCCTATTACTGTTCGCTCAAGGGTCATCGAGTCACGCTCATCGAGCGGGGCGGGCCGGATCGCGGCGGCTGTTCCTTTGTCAATGCCGGCATGCTCGTCCCGAGCCACATCGTTCCCCTGGCCAGTCCCGGCATGGTGCAGCTCGGATTGCGCTGGATGTGGAATCCCGAGAGCCCGTTTTACGTCAAGCCGCGCTTGAGCGCGGAGCTCTTGAGCTGGGCCTGGAAGTTTCATCGTGCCGCGACGCAGGCACACGTCGATCGCGCCGCACCTGTTCTCCGGGATCTGCACCTCGCGAGCGGCGCATGCTATCGGGAATGGGCCGCGCTTTGGAACAACGAATTCAATCTGGTCGAGTGCGGAATGCTGATGCTGTGCAACACCGAGCACGGTCTCGAGGAAGAGACCAAGGCGGCCGAGCACGCGCGCCGGCTCGGCATGGCCGCAGAGGTGCTCACGCCGTCCGCGACCGCCGAGCTCGAGCCAAACCTTCGCATGGCCATTGCCGGATCGGTGTACTTTCCCGTGGATTGCCATCTGTCTCCAGGACGGCTCATGGGGGTCCTTGCGCGCGAGGTCGAGCGGGCCGGCGTTCAAGTGTCGTACGATACCGGCGTGGACAGTTGGCGCTCGCGGGGAGGCCGAATCGAGGCGGTGCGCACGAACGGCGCCGATGGCGAGGAGCTCAGCGCCGACGAGTACGTCGTCTGTGCCGGAATCTGGTCGCAGGATATCGTGCGCGATCTCGGGATCGGGATTCCGATGCAGGCAGGCAAGGGATACAGTCTGACCATGGAGAAGCCGGCATCGCTGCCGCGCATCTGCGCCATCCTGAGTGAAGCGCGCGTCGCGGTGACGCCGATGGACGGCTCGCTGCGATTCGCCGGGACGATGGAGCTGGGCGGTATCGACGAGACCATCGATCCCGCGCGCGTGCGGGGCATAATCAAATCGGTCGCGGAATATTATCCGGACGTCGCGCCGGCGGATTTGAAGCAGGCGACCGTGCGCACGGGCCTGCGCCCATGCTCGCCGGATGGACTGCCGTATGTCGGTCGGGTCTCGCGGTATGCCAATCTGTCGGTCGCGACCGGTCACGCGATGATGGGCATCAGTCTCGGCCCGATCACCGGCAGGCTGATCGCCGAAATGCTGTCCGGCGAGCCGCCGTCGTGCAGCATGGCGGGTCTCAGTCCCGACCGCTACGCCTGAAATGCATACGTTGACCGCGAGGAGCGCACAATGAAAGTGAACTGGAAAGGCGTCATTCCGGCCATTACGACGCCGTTCAATGCTGACCTCAGTGTCGACGAGGGCTTTCTGACAAAGCATGCGCGCTGGCTCGTTGACGAGGGCTCGATCGGTCTCGTTCCGATCGGCTCGCTCGGAGAATCAGCCACGCTGAACGCCGCCGAGAAGCGAAAAGTCATGGAAACGTGCGTCAGAGCGGTTGGCGACCGCGTGCCCGTCATCCCGGGCATTGCGGCGCTTTCCACGATCGAGGCAGTGAAGCTCGCGCAGGATGCGAAAGCGATCGGCTGCAGCGGCTTGATGGTGCTGCCGCCGTACGTCTATAGCACCGACTGGCGCGAAATGAAAGCGCACGTCCGCGCGGCGATCGCCGCGACCGATCTTCCCTGCATGCTCTACAACAACCCGATCGCGTACAAGACCGATTTCCTGCCGCAATACATCGTGGAGCTCGCCGGTGAGTTGCCCAACCTGCAAGCCGTGAAAGAATCGAGCGCCGACCTTCGCCGCGTGATGGCGATTCGCGCGCTGGCGGGCGCGCGCATGCAGATCCTGGTCGGAGTCGACGACGCCATCGTCGAAGCCATCGACGCAGGCGCGATCGGGTGGATCGCGGGGCTCGTCAACGCGTTCCCCGCCGAATCGGTGGCGCTTTATCGCTATGCGATCGAAGGACGAAAGGCGGAGGCATTCGCGCTCTACCAGTGGTTTCTGCCGCTGCTGCGCATGGACACGGTGGTGAAGTTCGTGCAACTGATCAAGCTCGCGCAGCATCGGGTCGGCATGGGAAGCGACCGCGTAAGGCCGCCGCGATTGACGCTGCAGGGCGACGAGCTGCGCGAAGCGATGGCTACCATCGATCGCGCGCTTGCGACGCGCCCGCAACTGAAGGCGGAGGTTGCATAAGGTGTCAATCAAGTAGGGCTTCAAGTAAGGTGCCAACTTAGGCGCGCGATACTCACGTCATTCCCGCGAAGGTGGGGATCCATGTTGACTTGAGAACCAATGGATTCCCGCCTTCGCGGGAATGACGATCTTAGGTATCGTGACACGATCGGCGTAATCACGAAGGAAGCCCAAAGATGCCCAGCGACTCCATCTCTCAATCCTTGCCCGTTGCCGGCATCGAGAGCCTGCGCCCGCTGCTGCTTGGAACGCGCCACATGGCCGTCGCCGGGCATTACAGCGCCGCGCACGCCGCGTTTGCGGTGCTCGAATCCGGCGGCAATGCCGTGGATGCCGGCGTTGCGGCGGGCATCGCGCTCGGGGTCTTGCAAAGCGATTTGGTGAACGTCGCCGGTGTCGCGCCGATCATGATCTATCGCGCCGACAAGCGCGACGTGTTGACCATCAGCGGCTTGGGCGCCTGGCCACGCGCGGTGACTCCGGATTTTTTCCAGAAGCGGCACGGCGGCAAGATCCCGGAAGGCATTCTGCGCACCGTGGTTCCGGCCGCGCCCGACGCCTGGATCACGGCGCTGGAAAACTATGGAACGATGAGTTTCGGCGATTGCGCCGCAGCGGCGATCCGCTTCGCGAGCGCGGGCTTTCCCATGTACGGGCTGATGTCCGACATGATCGCGATGCATGCTGCGGACTACGCGCGCTGGCCGTCGAGCGCGGCGATCTATCTGCCGAATGGGCGGCCGCCACGGCGCGGTGAAATCTTCGTCCAGGTCGATCTGGGCCGCACCCTGCAGTACATGGCGGATCAGGAGAGGTCGGCGGGCGTGAAAGGCCGCGCGGCCGGGCTGAAAGCTGCGCGCGATGCTTTTTATCGTGGTGATATCGCGCGCGCCATCGTCGCCTATCACAAAGCTAATGGCGGCCTGATTACCGCGCAGGATCTGGACGACTTTCGCGTCGCCATCGAACCGCCGGTGAAGACGCGCTTCGCGGGAATCGACATGTATGCCTGCGGTGCGTGGTGTCAGGGCCCGGTGTTGCCCCAGATGCTCGGCATGCTGAACGGCATCGACCTCAAGCGCATGGGTCACAACTCACTCGACTATGCGCATCGGCTGACTGAAACAATCAAGCTGGCCTTCGCCGATCGCGAACGCTACTACGGCGATCCGCGATTCGTGAACGTGCCGATCGAGACGCTTTTGTCCGACGCCTATGTGGAAACGCGTCGCGCCATGGTGCGCCCCGACCGCGCGTGGCCGCAAATGCCGCCCTACGGCGAGATCTCCGGTTTTGCCAGTCGCAGCGCGCCGGTGCCGACCCTCGAATCCGCGGCGGTCGGCGCGCATGACACGTCATACATCTGCGTGATGGACAAGGACGGCAACGTGTTCTCGGCCACGCCCAGCGATCCATCCTACGATACGCCGGTCATCCCGGGAACGGGCCTGTGTCCGTCGTCGCGCGGATCGCAGAGCTGGGCCGAGCCGGCGCATGCGTCGTCGGTCGCGCCGGGCAAGCGGCCGCGCCTGACGCCCAGCCCCGCGCTCGCGATTCTGCCCGATGGCAGTCCGATGCCTCTCGGCACGCCCGGCGGCGACGTGCAGGCGCAGGCGGTATTGCAGGTATTCCTGAACATGACGGTGTTCGACATGAATCCGCAGCAGGCGGTCGAAGCGCCACGCTTCGCGTCGTACAGCTTCCCCGACTCCTTCGAACCGCACAGCTATTCGCCCGGCGTGCTGCACGTCGAAAGCCGCGTGCCACAGTCCGTGCGCAGCGGTCTGGCCGCGCGCGGCCACAAGGTCGAGGACTGGCCCGACTTCGTCTGGCGCGCCGGTGCGGTCTGCGTGCTGCGCGCGGATCGGAGCCAAGGCGTGATCTCCGCCGGCGCCGATCCGAGGCGCCCATGCTACGCAGTCGGGTGGTAGTGCCTGGCGGATGCGGCGGTGTCAGAGGGCACTGCCGGGGGGAACGGGAATCCGCGGCAGTTGTTCGGGAATCAGGCCCCGCGGCCTGTAGCGCAACATGACGATCAGCATTGTCGCGATCAGGAGCTCGCGCAGCGCGGCACCCTGCACCGCGCTCACTCCCGGCACCAGCGGAATGACGAAGCGGGTGGACTCGAGCAGGAACACCACCGCAAACGCGCCGACGATGGCGCCGCGATTGTTGCCGAGGCCGCCCGCCAGCAGTGCGAGCTTGATGTAGAGCGTCAGCAGCGGCACGAAGATGTCGGGCGCGATGTACGAGGTGTAGTGCGCATACAGCGCCCCGGCGAGGCCCAGCGCCGCGGCGCCGATGGCGAATGCCTTGACCTTGAACAGCGCGACATGCTTGCCGGCGACGGCGGCGACCTGTTCGTCGTCGCGGATCGCACGCAGCACGCGGCCGAAGGGCGATGCGCGAAGTCGTTCCGCCATGACATAGGTCACCGCGACGATCGCGGTGACGATGGCGAGGTACGTCAGATTGAACGCTTCGGGCGACAGGCTGCCACGATAAGGTCCGGCAATGCCGGAAATCCCGTCGGTGCCGTTGGTCAGCCAGATCGTGTTGCTGGCGACGATGCGGATGGTCTCGGCGAAACCCAGCGTCACGATAGCCAGATAGTCGCCACGCAAGCGCACGGTGATCAGCGCGACCAGAACGCCGACCCCGGCGGTGACCACCGTGGCGGCGGCCATGCCGGCAGCGATCGGCAGCCCCAGCTTCAGCGTCAGCAGCGCCGACACATAGGCTCCGACGGCGAAGAAGCCGACGAGGCCGAGATTGACCATGCCCGCCAGGCCCCAGATGACGTTGACACCCAGCGCCATCAGCGCATAGATGCCGGCTGACACGGCCATCGCAATCAGATAGTTTTCCACTGAATTTCCGTCAGTCCGCTCGCTGCCCCAGGATGCCGCGCGGCCGCAGCGTCAGCACCAGCAAAATCGCAACAAAGCCCACGGCGCTGCGATAGTCCGGCGACAGGAACAAAAGGCACAATTCCTCGCCGACGCCAACCGTCAGCGCGCCGATGACCGCGCCGGGAATGCTGCCCAAACCGCCGACCACCGCCGCCGCGAACACCGACAGGATGGAACGGAAACCGGTCAGCGGATCGATGGTGGTGTCGAGGCCGATCAGCATGCCCCCCAGGCCGGCCAGGCCCATGCCGACAAAGTTGACCAGTCTGCCGATCATGTCGGCATTGATGCCCTTGATGCTCGCGAGCATCGGATTGTCGGCCACCGCGCGCATCGCCTTGCCGGTGCGACTGAACGTCAGGAAGCAGAACAGCGCTGCCATCGCGGCCGCCGCGATGGCGAGATTCTGCAGCTGTTGCGGGCCGACGCGGATCGGTCCGAAGCGCCAATCACGCTCGATGGGCAACGCATATCCGCGGAGCTCGTTGCCGAAACCGAAACGCACGATGTTCTCGAGGGCGATCGTCAATGCAATCGAAGCGATGGCGGTGGTGATGAATCCCGCCGGCCGGAACTGCTTGAGCACTGTCTCGTCGCTCACCACGCCCACGGCGCCCGCGGCGACGAACGCCACCATCACCGACGGCAGGATCGGCAGGCCCAGCTTGGCGTTGGCGACGTAGCCCGCGAAGGCGCCGATGGTCGCATGCGAGGCGAGCGCGAAATTCGGAAAGCGCAGCACCGCGTAGATCGCGGTCAGGCCGATGGCCGGCACCGCCAGGATGGCGCCGGCCATCACGCCGTTGACGACGAGCTGCACTACCTCCGCGAGCAATGGCGGCATCGCGCGATCAGGCGACCTTCAGCAATACAAACTTGCCGCCGCTGACCTTGTTGTACCGGAACTTGCAATCGAGAATGTCGCCGATGTCGGTGAAGTCGCAGGGCCCGCTCGCACCCTCGTAGTTGATCTCCTTGCCCTGTGCGAGCAGCTTCAGGCCGTCCACGGCGCTGTAGACCTTGGTGCCGCTTCCCTGCGAAATCTTGCGCACGTTGTCGTGAATGGCGACGCCCGTTGCCGCCTTGGCCTTGGCGATGGCGAGCGACACGAGGCTCGCCCAGTCGGTCGCCTGCGTCTCGTAGGAGTCGGGCTCGGCGATGCCCAGCCGTTTCCTTGCGAGCTCGTACGCCGGTGAGGAAACGTCGGCCGACGGCTGCACCGTGATGACACCCTCCGTGACTTCGGGCGGCAGCGACTCCAGCACCTTGCCGGTCACCGCATAGGATTGGCTGAAGCGCATTCCAGTGTAACCTGCGCGATAGAGATCGCGCAGCAGGATGGTCACGTCCGGCGCGTAGCCATTGAGATAGATCAGGTCCGGATTGCTCTTCAGCGCCTGGTCGACCTCGGAACGATACGTGGTCTTGTCCTTGTCGTAGATGAGCGTGCCCACCATCTCCGATCCTTTCTGCTTCAGCACCTCGGTCGCGCGCTCCTGCGTCGGCTGCGAAAACGGCGCCTGGATCGACATCATGTAGCAGCGCTTCACACCCAGCGCGGCGATGAATTCCGCGTGCTTGGCTGCCTGAAGGTAATTGTTGGGCTGGGTGCGGATGAGATACCCTTGGTGCGGCAACTTGGTGATGGAATCGGCGCCGGAAACCGTGGTCAGGAACGTCTTGCCCTCCCAGCACAGCGGCGCTACCGCGGTGGTGACGGCGGATGCCCAGGTGCCCATGATCGCCGGAACCTTGGTCACGTCGATCAGCTTGCGCGCGG
>JADGRP010000139.1 GCA_017880805.1 Burkholderiales bacterium | reverse complement strand
GGTGTCGTCGCGCCGGCCGCCGCTGCCCGGCGCGTTCCTCGCTACGCGGTACCTCAAGCCGCTCGCAATCACGCAGACCGAACTGGCGCGGGCGCTGGGCGTTTCCCGCCGCCGGGTCAACGAGCTCATCAACGGCCGCCGTGCCATTACGGCCGACACTGCCGTTCGGCTGGCCATGTTCTTCGGCAACGACGCCGCTTTCTGGATGCACCTCCAAGTGGCGTGGGACATGCATGCGGCGGTCCGTCAGATGCGCTCCTCCGGCGGCAAATGACGCCTCCGGTCGAGCGCTTTCCCGTAGTCTCGAGACATCGCCTTGATCTAGCGCAATACGCTTTGCCCGAACCCAAGTAGCCTTCACCTGTAACCATTGCAGTTACAGGTGAGGTCGTGGAATTGCGCTGTGAGGTCTTGGTGCTGGGCATCGGCAATCTGCTGTGGGCCGATGAGGGCTTTGGCGTACGCGCTGTCGAGGCACTGCATGCCGCGTACAGGTTTCCGGCGGGCGTGACCTTGCAGGACGGCGGCACGCTTGGGCTCATGCTCTACGAACCGGTGGCCTCCGCACGCCGTGTGCTGGTCTTCGACGCGATCGATTTCGGACTCGCGCCCGGCACGCTCCGGGTGTTGCGCGACGGCGACGTGCCGGCCTGGGGGCGCACGAAAATCTCACCGCACCAGACCGGATTCAACGACGTCCTCGCGCTCGCGCAAATCAACGGGCGCGCTCCCGACACGATTGTCGTGATCGGCGTGCAGCCCGTCGAGCTGAACGACTTTGGCGGAAGCCTGCGCGCGCCGGTCAGGGCGCGCCTGTCGGAGGCCGTGCGACTCGCGGCGGATCAGCTCGCGGCGTGGGGCTTTCCAGGCACGTTACGCGCGGTCGGCGTTCCGTTCGCACCATTAAACGCGGACCCGCTCGCGCTCGATGCATACGAATCCGGTCGGCCGTCCGCGGCCGAGGCATGCCGCGACGGCGATCCGCGGCTGCTTGAACGTCTCGTTCGCGACGATGGCTGACATGTGCATCGGCGTGCCCATGCAGCTCATTTCCCGCGAACCCGGCCACGCACTCGGCGAGGGCCGCGGCCGGCGCGAGACGCTCGACCTGATGCTCGTTGGCGACCAGGCAATTGGCACGTGGGTGCTCGCGTTTCACGGCGCCGCCGTGCGCGTGTTGAGCGCCGTCGAGGCGCGACAGACGAATGCCGCGCTCGACGCGCTCGAGGCCGTTCTTGCCGGCGATGGCGACGTCGACGCCCACTTCGCGGATCTCGTCGACCGCGAACCCGCTCTTCCCGAACATCTGAAAGGAAGTCCCCGATGACTATTGCGATGCCTCTCGCCGCGGGCGCTGGCGCTATGGAGTACCCGCTGATCGCGCAACTTTTCTCGAAGCACGGTTTCGTGGAAGTCACGCCGGCAAACATCGCGGCGTGGACCGAGCGACCGGGCCGCACGCTGTTGCTCTTCATCGAGGACCCCGGCCGCTACAAGGAGACGCTCGATCTCGCGGTGATCGTGCCAGAACTCGCGCGCGCATTCCCGGGCCGTTTCGCCGTAGGCGTGCTCTTGCCCGAGGCGGCGCGGGAACTCTGCGTGCGCTACGGCTTCCGCCGCTGGCCGGCATTCGTGATGCTCGCGGACGGAAAATACGTGGGGGCCGTCGATGGACTGCGGAACTGGGACGAATACTTAACCGAAGTGGCCCGCCTGCTCGATGCCGCACCGACGCGCCCGCCCACGCTGGGCATCGCGGTCAAAGGCGGCGGCGTAGGTGCAGGGAGCTGCCATGAGTAACCTGATGGAGCCGTCATGAAGGACTTCCCGCTTCCCGTGCGCATGGTCGGCTCGGGCTCGCAGCCCGGTGAGGACGACGAGCTGCAATATCTCGAGATGCCGCGCGGCATGAACACGTTCCGGATGCCGATCGTGCCGGAACGCGCAAATGCCGCGGCGCTCGCCGACGCGCGCGACCTGCTCGCGGGGTTTCTCGCGTCGCTGGAAGCGTGGGACCCGGCCGTCACGCGGCGGGGCCCGCGCCTCGACCTGGCCGGCGTCTCGGCGCCGGCACTTGAAATCATGAATCAGATGTTAGGCGAGGGCGAAGTGTCGATCCAGGTCGGGGGCCCGCGCAAGTTCCGGATCCAGGAGAGCGTGTTCACCGGGCTCTGGCGCGTATGCGCGCTCGACGGCGACGGACGGCTGGCGCAGGACTGGCTCGAGGCCGGCATGCTGCCCGAGATCGCCGTTCAGATCGCGAAGGACCTGGGACTGGACGCGCCGGCGCGCATCGACCTGCCGAAAGGCGCGATGAACTCGCCGGCGCTCCTGGCCGAAATCGGCAGTCAGATGGCCATGCGGACGCGCGGCGATCCAGCGCACGTGATCAACCTGACGCTGTTTCCGATGACCCCCGAGGATCACGCAGTGCTCGAGGAGGCGCTGCCCGTCGGTCCCGTCGCGATGATCTCCCGCGGGTTCGGCAACTGCCACGTCACGTCCACGGGTCTCACCGATGTCTGGCGCGTGCAGTACTTCAACAACATGAACACGCTGATCCTCAACACGATCGAAGTCGTCGATGTACCGGAGGTGGTGCTTGCCGCCGTCGAAGACCTGACCGACAGCCGCGAACGGCTCGCCGAACTTGTCGACTGGATGAGCGAATCGTGCGCCGGCGCGACCGCGAACTGAACGCATGCAGATGACCGAACGCCACATACAGCACCCGCCGCTCGCGGCCGACGCGCGGCGCGAATGCAAGATCTGCTGGCAGGTGTACGACCCGGCTGTGGGCGACCCGCTCGTCTGGCAGATACCGCCCGGCACCCCGTTTGCCGATCTGCCGGTGCACTGGACGTGCCCGAACTGCTCGGCGACGAAGGATCAGTTTCTGGTGTTGCCTGATGAATAGCGATCGCCCATCCCTGTTTCGTTCATCGCCGGCCGGCGGCATGGCCGCAGCGACGAGCGATGTCCCGATGCCAGTCGAACGCGCTGCGGGTCTGTTGCCGGACCCGTCACCGCGACTGGTGAACGCGTTTCGCGCGGTCGCGACGCGCATGGACGGTCTGTCGTTCGTCAATCCCGCGCTTGCGGTCGAGGCGGTCGGATTCGCTCCGTGGCAGGGTCATTGGCTGGGCGTGATGCTGACGCCCTGGTTCATGAACCTGACGCTGGCGCCGCGTGACCTTTCCGTCTGGCATTCTCTAAAGCAGGGCGGAAAGCGGCGCTACCGTTTCCCCGCGGGCGATTACGATTTCATCGGCGCGCAGGACGACCTGGCGGGCGAATATCAGCTGTGCTCGCTGTTTTCACCCGTGCTTGAATTCGAGGATCAGGAAACGGCGCGGCTGGTGGCACAACTCGCACGCGAAGCGCTGTTCGACGTAGAGAACGCGGAAAAGCCGTTAATGCCGGTGGGCAACCTCTCGCCGCAGCCGGCTCCGGATTCCACGGGTCCCGGACCGCTCGAAAACCTGGAAACTCACCTGGACGCGCCGCAATCGAAACGCGACTTCCTGCACGCCAGATGGGCGGGCGACGACCGTGGCGATCGAGGGTGAACTGATCGTGCGCCTCGACTGTCGCGGGCGTTGTGTCCGACAGGTGACGGTGCGCTCGACGCGCCCGATGGACGCCGCGCGCCGCGTGTTGATCGGCAAGACGGCCCAAGACGCCGCCGCCACGGTGCCGATGCTGTTCAGCATCTGCGGCGGCGCGCAGGGTGCGGCCGCGACTGGCGCGCTCGCTGCTGCGGGTGCCACGGTTCAGGAGGCCGATTTCCCCAGTCGCGACCGCGAAGTGATGCTGGAATCGCTGCAGGACGCGTTCTGGCACCTGTTGATCGACTGGCCGAACGCCATGGGCAGCGCACCGTGCGCCACACCGGTTGCCGCCGCGCGTTATGAGATCGCGTCGTCTACCCGCGCGCCCGATGGCACGCCGCGGCTGAACGATGCGACGGCGATGCGCGAACTTGGAATCCGATTGTCCACCATCGCGGCACAGGCGATCTTTGGAATGCCGCCTGCCGCCTGGCTCGAACTTGCCGATGGCGATGCGCTGCACGCATGGTGCGCCCGCCGCCAGACAGTTCCGGCGGTCTTGCTCGGCCATATTCTGGCCGACGAGCCGACGCTCTGCCGTAGTGCGATTCCGTTGATGCCGGCGCCGCAACCCGACGCGTTGCTGCACGTCATCGTGCCGGCGTTGCGCGGCGATCCGGCGTTCCCCAGCGCGCCCACCTGGGCAGGCGCTCCGGTCGAGACCGGCGCGCTGGCCCGCATGCGCAAAGAGCCGCTGGTCCTGGCGCTGCACGGAAAGTTCGGGAACGCCGTCGGCACGCGGATCGTCGCGCGTCTGGTGGAGCTCGCGCTGCTCACGATGGAACTGTCGGGGACGGACCCGCGGACGGAAATGCCGCCGCGGATCCAGAGCATGCCGCTCGGGGACGGCGAAGGACTCGCGGCTGTCGAGACTGCGCGCGGATTGCTGCTGCACCGTGCGCACGTGCGCGACGAATGCGTCGTCGACTATCAGATCGTGGCACCGACCGAATGGAATTTTCATTCCGGCGGCGCGCTGGTGCGCGGCCTCGAGAACCTCGAGGCCAACGATGAACTGCATCTCCTCCGCTCGGCGCGGCTGGCGGTGCACGCGCTGGACCCATGCGTAGCCTTCCGAGTCGAGGTGGGTCATGCATGAGGTGGCGCTGGCGGAAGGCGTGCTGCGCATCGTCATGGATGCCGCGCGGGCCAACGCGGCCGCGCGAGTCCACACGGTGTGGCTCGAACTCGGCGCGCTATCGCACGTCGAGCCGGATGCACTGGCCTTCTGCTTCGACGCGGTGACGCGCGGTAGCGTCGCGGATGGCGCGAAGCTCGAAATCGCGAGGACCGCCGGTGCGGCATGGTGCATGCCGTGCGGTGAACGGGTTCCGCTCGCGAAACTTGGCGACGCGTGTCCTCGTTGCGGCAGCTACCAGTTGCAGGTTCTCGAGGGCGACGCGATGCGGGTCAAGGAAATCGGCATTGCCTGACGCCGCTGTGGCGACGGACGGGTCAAGACGAAGGGAAATGAACATGTGCACAACATGCGGTTGTGGCGACGGCGAAACGAGAGTCGATGGCGTTACCATCGCGAACCCGGGCGACCAGCAGCACGAGCATCGACCCGCGGACGGGACGGTCCAGACCCACTGGCACCGGCACGAAGGCGGTCACCTGCACGCGCCTGCGGGCGCCGTGCATGCGCACCGGCATGCCGACGGCATCTGGCACAGTCACGTTCATGACGGCGCGACCGTGCACGGGCCTGAGGTTACCGATGCATTGGGCGGCGTGCACGATGCGGGCATGCCCTCCGAACGCATTGTCCGGATCGAGCAGGACATCCTCGCCCGGAACGATGCCTTCGCAGACGAGAACCGGCGGGCGTTTGCCGATCGCGGCAATTTCGCGCTGAATCTTGTATCGAGTCCCGGCTCGGGCAAGACGACACTGCTGGTGCGCACGATCGACGCGCTGCAGGGCCGCATTCCGGTTTGCGTGATCGAGGGCGACCAGCAAACGTCGCTGGACGCCGATCGCATCCGGGCCACCGGTGCCGCCGCCGTGCAGGTCAACACGGGCAAGGGTTGCCACCTCGACGCGCAGATGGTCGGTCAGGCGCTGGCGAGACTCGACCCGGCCGACGGCGGCCTCGTCATGATCGAAAACGTCGGCAACCTGGTTTGCCCAGCGGCATTCGACTTGGGCGAGGCGCACAAGGTCGTCATCCTGTCCGTGACCGAAGGCAGCGACAAACCACTCAAGTATCCCGACATGTTTCGCGCCGCCGACCTGATGCTGATCAACAAGACCGATCTCCTGCCCCATGTGCAATTCGATGTCGACACGGCGGTCGCTTACGCGCAACGGATGCGCCCGGAACTCGAAGTGATGAGTCTGTCGGCGACGACGGGCGAAGGATTCGACGCCTGGCTTGCGTGGCTCGCGCGCGGTGTCGCGGCCGCGAAGGCTGCGCGCGATCGGAGCGTCGCGGGGCTGCGCCGGCGCGTGGCGGATCTGGAAGCGAAGCTGGCAGCGATCGATCACCCGGCCTGACGCCTGCGCCTGTCGATCCCCATCGTGGAAACCGTGGAACGCAACGACATCGTCCGGCGACGCCTCGAAGTGCGCGGCATCGTGCAGGGTGTGGGTTTCCGACCGTTCGTCTATCGGCTGGCGCGGGATCTGGCGCTCGACGGCTGGGTGCGCAACGATGCCGCGGGCGTGACCATCGAGGTCCAGGGTGAGGCGGCGCGCATCGAATGTCTTGCGCGCAGCTTGCGCGACCAGGCGCCAACCCTCGCCCGCGTCGACAGCCTGGCGCTGCGGGAATGTGCCCCGGAGCGCGCCGGGTCGGGCTTCGTCATCCTCGAAAGCGGCCACGGTCGCGCGGCCACCGCGATCGGGCCCGACAGCGCGATCTGCGGCGACTGTCTGCGCGAAATGCTCGACCCCGGCGATCGGCGCTACCGGTACGCGTTCACCAACTGCACGAATTGCGGTCCGCGCTACACGATCACGCGGCGCCTGCCGTACGACCGCGCGATGACCAGCATGGCAGCCTTTGCGCAATGCGCGCCGTGTCTTGCGGAATACCGCTCGCCGCTCGATCGCCGCTTTCACGCCGAACCGAACGCGTGTCCGGAATGCGGCCCGCAGCTTGCGTTTCTCGACGCGCGTGGCCAACGTATCTCGGACATCGATGCCATCGCGGAAACCGTTGTTAGGCTGCAGCGCGGCGACATTGTCGCCCTCAAGGGGCTGGGCGGTTTCCATCTTGCCTGCGATGCTCGCAATGACGGCGCCGTCGCGCGCCTGCGCGCACGCAAGGCGCGCGAGGAAAAGCCGTTCGCGGTGATGGTGGCCAACGTCGCGTCGGCGCAAACATGGGTGGAGATCACACCCGCCGAGCGGACGCTGACGGAGTCGGTCGAACGCGGCATCGTCCTCCTGCGCAAACGCAGCGCGAGCGACCGCATGCTGGCCGGCGTCGCTCCGGGCCTCGCATGGCTTGGCGTGATGCTGCCCTACACGCCGCTGCACTACCTGCTGTTTCACGAGGCGGCGGGACGCCCCGTCGGCACCGGATGGCTGCACGCGGCGCACGACCTCGTGCTGGTGATGACGAGCGCCAATCCGGGCGGCGAACCACTGGTGACCCGCAACGATGAGGCGATCACGCGTCTCGCGGGCATCGCCGACGCGTTCCTCGTCCACGACCGCGACATCGTCGTCGGCTGCGACGACAGCGTGCTGCGCGCGGTCCCCGGCGCCGGCGCGACGGGATTCCAGTTCGTCCGCCGCGCACGCGGTTACACGCCGCGCGCGATCAAGCTTGCGGCCGCGGGACCGCCGGTGGTCGCGCTGGGTGGGTACTTCAAGAATACGGTGTGCGTGACGCGCGGCGATGAGGCCTTCGTCTCGCAGCATATCGGCGATCTCGACAATGCGCCGACGTGCCATGCGCTGGACGATGCGGTCGCGCACCTGGTCTCGATTCTGGACGTGGAGCCGCGGATCGTCGCGCACGATCTGCACCCGGATTTCTACAGTACGCGGCACGCGGCGCGCCTCGCCGCGAAGTGGGGCGTGCCGACGCGGCCAGTACAGCATCATCATGCGCACATCGCCGCCGTCGTCGCCGAGCACCGATTGCAGGGTGCCGTGCTGGGGCTGGCGCTCGATGGCGTGGGCTTGGGCAACGACGGCGGCGCCTGGGGTGGCGAGCTGCTCTATGTCGATGGCGCGCACTGCGAACGGCTGGGGCGGTTGCGCCCGATGCGTCTGCCCGGCGGCGATCGCGCCGCGCGGGAGCCGTGGCGCATGGGCGCCGCCGCGCTCTCGCTCGCGGGCCGCGATGACGAAATCGGCCAGCGGTATGCTGACGAAGCCGCGGCGCCGGCTGTCAGGGACATGCTCGCACGCCGATTCAACGCACCCGAAACAAGCAGCATGGGCCGCTGGTTCGATGCCGCGGCCGGTCTCCTGGATCTGAAGCGGCGGATGGCCTTCGAAGGACAGGCGGCAATGTTGCTGGAAGGGATCGCCGAGCGTTACGGCCCGGTCCCTGCCGATCCGTCGCTGTACGCGATCATCCGTGGCAACGAACTCGACCTCACGCCGTTGTTGATGCGTCTCGCCGGCGAGCACGATGCCGGCCATGGGGCGGCGCTTTTTCACGCGACGCTCGTCGACGCGCTCGCCGCCTGGGTTGCACGCACCGCTGTGGAACTCGGCGTGACGACTGTCGCCGGCGGCGGCGGCTGCTTCCTCAATGCAATCCTTGCGCGCGGATTGCACGCCGCGCTGCGGCAGCGGAGTCTCACACTGTTCCAGGCGCACGCCGTGCCGCCGAACGACGGCGGCCTCGCGCTCGGGCAGGCGTGGGTTGCACAGAATGACTTTATCGGAGTCCACTGAAAATGTGTCTCGCCATTCCCGCCCGCGTGGTCGACCTGCCAGAACCCGGTACGGCGCTGGTCGATGTCGGCGGCGTGCAGAAGCGGATTTCCCTCGCGCTGGTCGACGATGTGGAGCCAGGTGACTACGTGATCGTCCATGTCGGCTACGCGCTGACGAAGCTCGACCCCATCGAGGCGCAACGAACGCTTCGGATCTTTGCCGAGGCCGGACTGGCGGAGCAGGCCGCGTGAAGTACATCGACGAATTCCGCGACGGCGACCTCGCGCGCCAGCTCGCGTCCGCGATCGCGCATGAAGCTCGGCGCGAGCGCAGCTATAACCTGATGGAATTCTGCGGCGGTCACACGCATGCGATCTCGCGCTACGGGCTGAACGACCTGCTGCCGGCGAACGTCAACATGATCCATGGCCCCGGCTGCCCCGTCTGCGTGCTGCCGATCGGCCGCATTGACAACGCGATCGCGCTCGCGGCACGGCCGGGCCTCATCCTGTGCACGTACGCCGACACGATACGTGTGCCGGCGTCCAAAGGATCGTCGTTGCTGAAGGCAAAGGCGTGCGGCGCCGACATCCGGATGATCTATTCGAGCGCGGACGCGATCCGCATCGCGCAGGAGAATCCCGCGCGCGACGTCGTGTTCTTCGCCATCGGCTTCGAAACAACGACGCCACCGACGGCGGTGGCGATCGTCGAGGCGCAGGCGCTGGCGCTCACCAACTTCAGCGTGTTCTGCAACCACGTCGTGACGCCTGCCGCCATCAGCAACATCCTCGAATCGAAGGAAGTGCGCGAGCTCGGTACCCTGCCGCTCGATGGCTTCATCGGCCCCGCGCACGTTTCCACCGTCATCGGCAGTCAGCCGTACGAGTACTTCGCCGAGGAGTATCGGCGCCCCGTGGTCATCGCCGGCTTCGAGCCGCTCGACGTGATGCAGGCCATTCTGATGCTCGTGCGGCAGTTGAACGAGGGACGCGCCGAAGTGGAGAACGAGTTCACGCGCGCCGTCACGCGCGAAGGCAACGCGAAGGCCAAGGCGCTGGTGGCGGAGGTCTTCGAGCTTCGACGCTCGTTCGAATGGCGGGGCCTCGGCGAAGTGCCCTACAGCGCGCTTCGGATAAAGGAAAAATACCGTGCATTCGACGCCGAATCGCGTTACGGAATCACCTACCGCCCGGTGCCGGACAACAAGGCGTGCGAATGCGGCGCGATCCTGCGGGGCGTGAAAAAACCCGCCGACTGCAAGGTGTTCGGCACCGTCTGCACACCCGACAACCCGATCGGCTCCTGCATGGTCTCCTCGGAGGGTGCGTGCGCCGCGCACTACACGTACGGACGGTTCAGGGATGCCGCCGTCGTGGCGGCAAAGCCCGCAACGCCGATCGTATCCATCGCATGACCGCGGTACGCGGCGATTACGTACGTCCCGTGGACTTCAAACACGGGCACGTCGACATGACGCATGGCGGCGGCGGCCGCGCGATGGCGCAGTTGATCGATGAACTTTTCCTGCGGGCGTTCGACAATGTGTGGCTGCGGCAGGCCAACGATCAGGCCGCGTTCCTGGTTAGCGCTGGCCGCATGGTGATCGCCACCGACTGCCATGTCGTGTCGCCATTGTTCTTCCCCGGTGGCGACATCGGCAGTCTCTCGATCCACGGCACGATCAACGACGTGGCGATGGCGGGTGCGACACCGCTCTACCTCGCCGCGGGTTTTATTCTCGAGGAGGGTTTCCCCCTCGCGGATCTGAAGCGCATCGTCGAATCGATGGCCGCGGCGTCCCGCGAGGCAGGCGTGCCCATAGTCACCGGCGACACCAAGGTCGTCGAGAAAGGAAAGGGCGACGGCGTGTTCATCACGACGACCGGAGTCGGTGTCGTACCCATCGGCGTGGAAATTTCAGGCGATCTTGCGCGCCCCGGCGACCGGATCCTCGTCAGCGGGACGATCGGCGACCACGGCGTGGCGATCATGTCGCTGCGCGAGAATCTCACATTCGATACGACCATCCAATCCGATACGGCTGCGCTGCATGGGCTCGTCGCGGCGATGATCGATGCTGCACCCGGCATCCACTGCCTGCGCGATCCGACTCGCGGTGGCCTCGCGACGACGCTGAATGAACTCGCGCGCCAGTCCGGCTGCGGGATGGTGATTGCCGAGCAGCGGATTCCGGTGCATGCAGAGGTCAATGCCGCGTGCGAATTCCTCGGCCTCGATCCGCTTTACGTGGCGAACGAAGGCAAGCTGGTCGCCATCTGCGCGGAGGATGACGCCGACCGCCTGCTCGCCGCCATGCGTGCGCATCCGCAAGGCAGCGGCGCGGCGATCATCGGCGAGGTCTTCGACGATCCGCACTGTTTCGTGCAGATGGACACGCGCTTCGGCGGCCGGCGCGTCGTCGACTGGCTGACCGGCGAGCAACTCCCGCGGATTTGCTGATGCGTATCCTGTTCCTGACGCATGCGTTCAACAGCCTGACGCAGCGACTCTACACGGAGTTGGTCGCGGCGGGCCACGACGTGTCGATAGAGTTCGATATCGCCGACAGTGTCACGCAGGAAGCCGTCGCGCTCTGGCAGCCGGAACTGATCGTCGCACCGTTCCTGAAGCGCAGGATCCCCGATTCAGTCTGGCGGCACCACCGCTGCATCGTGCTTCATCCCGGGATCGCAGGCGATCGCGGAGGGTCCGCGCTGGACTGGGCGATCGTGAACGGCGAAACGGAGTGGGGTGTCACCGCGCTCGAGGCGAACGCTGAAATGGATGCAGGCGATATCTGGGCGAGCGCGATTTTCCCGATGCGCGACGCGACGAAGAGCAGCCTCTACCGCAACGAAGTCACGGAAGCCGCGGTGAAGGTGCTCGATCTCACGCTGCAGCGCCTGGCGCGAGGCGAGGCGCCCGAGCGGCTCGACTATGCGAAGCCCGGCGTCCGGGGCCGGCTGCGGCCCGCGATGCGGCAATCTGACCGCGCGATCGACTGGCGCGCCGACGACACCGCGACGGTGTTGCGCAAGATCCGCGCGGCAGACGGATCCCCCGGCGTGCGCGATGAAGTGCTTGGCGAGAGTGTGTACCTGTACGACGCGCATTCGGAAGGCCGCCTGCGCGAAGACTTTCCGCGGGCTGCGCCTGGCGACATCATCGCGCGCCGCGACGGCGCCGTTCTGCGTGCGACCCTGGATGGCGCCGTGTGGATAACGCATTTGAAGCAGGCCGGCGACGACGCCCGGTTCAAGCTCCCCGCGACGAGCGTGCTGGGCGATCGGCTGGCCGGTGTGCCCGACGCGCCGCTTGCGCCGGAGACGATCGTCGACTACCCGACGTGGCGGCCGATCCATTACGAGGAGAGGGGGTCGGCAGGCTATCTGCACTTTCCTTTCTACAATGGCGCCATGGGCACCGCACAGTGCGAGGCGCTTCTCGCGGCTTATCGCCACGCGACGTCACGGCCGACGCGGATCATCGTGCTGATGGGCGGGCCGGACTTCTGGTCGAACGGGATTCACCTGAACCTGATCGAGGCCGCGGCGCATCCGGCCGAGGAGTCGTGGCGGAACATCAACGCGATCGACGACCTCGTGCGCGAGATCATCGTCACCGAGGCGCAGATCACGATCGCGGCGATGCAGGGCAATGCGGGCGCCGGCGGCGCATTTCTCGCGCTCGCGGCGGATCGCGTTTTCGCCCGTGACGGCGTGATCCTGAATCCGCATTACAAGAGCATGGGCAATCTCTACGGTTCCGAATACTGGACGTACCTGTTGCCGCGCCGCGTGGGTGCCGAAGCGGCGCACAGCGTAACGCAAGGTCGATTGCCGCTGAGTGCGCGGCAGGCCGCTGCGATGGGACTCATCGACGCCCATTTCGGCGCGACGCCGACGGCGTTCCGCGCGGAAATTGAGGTCGGGGCGAATGCGCTCGCCGCCGATCCCGCGATCGATCGTCTGCTGGACGAGAAGAACGCGCGTCGCCACGCCGACGAGGCGCGCAAGCCGCTGGAGACGTATCGGGCCGAGGAACTCGAGCGAATGAAACAGAATTTCTTCGGCTTCGACCCGAGCTACCATGTTGCGCGCGATCATTTCGTGCGCAAGGTGCCGCGGTCGCGAACGCCGTTGTACTTGGCCCGGCACCGGTCTCAAGCTCTGATCGAACCCTTCGTGGGCATGGCCAGGCACGTGGTACATCTGACTGAACCGTCAGATTCGAATACCGGCGGTCGTCCGCGATTGCGATCAGTGACCGACTTTATCGACACGCAGGAAGCCCATGGCGACGCACTATAGCGCGATTGTCCGAACCGGTACTCGCGACCGCTACGCGGATCGTCGGGTACTCACATTCAGCGCCAACGAATGGATACGGCTCGCAGGTCTATACGGATTCATTGCCTTCCTGCACATCCTCGGCTGGGGTCTATTCCTCTACTACGCGTCGCGCTATCCGGCGCTGGTGGGGTTGGGTCTGGTCGCTTACATGTTCGGCTTAAGGCACGCTTTCGATGCAGACCATATTGCCGCCGTCGACGACACGGTCCGGTACATGCTGCAGAAAGGCAAACGGCCGCTGGGAATCGGATTCTTTTTCTCGCTCGGTCACTCGACCATCGTCTTCATCCTGGCGGCAGCAGTCACAGTCGCCGCGATAGTAACCAAGAACGATCTGCCGGAATTTCAGAAACTCGGTGCCGTCATTGGCGCCAGCGTATCCGGCATATTCTTGTGGATTATCGGAATACTGAATCTACTCGTATTGCTCGACATCCTGAAGGTGTGGCAAAAAGCCAAAACCGGCAAACACAGCCATACCCACCTTCAAGAGCTACTAATGAAGCGCGGCCTGATCAATCGCCTATTCGGCGGGCGCCTGCAGAAAGTCATCAACCACAGCTGGCAGATGTATCCGTTGGGCTTATTGTTCGGGCTGGGCTTTGATACCGCCTCCGAGATCGGCCTGCTGGCGATGACCGCAGGTGCCGCAGCCGGCGATTTGCCGACCGCGGCCGTGCTATCGCTGCCTGTACTGTTCGCTGCCGGCATGTCGGTGATGGACACGACGGACGGAGTCCTGATGTCCAAGGCCTACAACTGGGCCTTCCTGAATCCCCTGCGCAAGATCTTCTACAACATCACCACCACTGGCTTGTCCATCGCGGTCGCATTGATCATAGGTACGATTGAATTGCTGCAGGTGTTCAGAACCATGCTCGACGTCAAAGGTCCATTCTTCGACTTCATCGGCGCGTTGGACTTTGGAGTCCTTGGGTATCTTATTGTCGGCATCTTCCTGATGGCTTGGGGCACTTCAGTCGCGCTGTGGAAGTTCAGTCGCATCGAAGAACGCCACAGGCAGCCGCGCTTCACGCATGCTCACGAGCACGTCCACGAGAGCGGCGTTAGGCACTCGCACGAGCACCTGCACTAGTTGCAGCCGTACGATCTCGGGGCATCGGAGATTTCTAGTATCGGCGAGCACGTTGCGTGCACGTCCGATGGGTGCTGGGCGACTTGCATCACGTTCATTCGGTCACGCACGCATCAGCCTGATCACGTATCTGCGCACCAGAGCGGGCGGGACGCGGCACCGTATGACGGCGAATCGCCTGCGGTGTATAGTGGGGACTCGTCGAGGGTTAGCCGCGTGGCCCGCCTGGCGCGGGATATGACCGCCTAGGCATAGGATCTCGCCGCGCCGCTTTATGTCGCCTGGCAGATCACCAACGAGTACAGGCTTCAAGTGTGATGACGCCTATCTGCAATTACCAACGCGTGTTGTACGAAGCGAATCTTGGCAAGGACACGGTTGCAATTGCCGAACGGATGACGCGCTACAATCCAAACGCCAGCCGGAAAAAGATCAACGGGTGAGCGGGCGCAGGGTTTCATCACACTGATCGCGCGCCTTCAGGGCAGCCCGAGGACGCCATGCATGCAATGGTGCTGAATAAGCTTGGGGCTGCTCTCGAATGGACAAATCTCGCCGATCGGCAACCGGGGCCGGGCGAGATTCGGGTAAAGGTGGCCGCCTGCGGCGTCTGCCGCACGGACCTGCATGTCGTCGATGGCGAGTTGCCCGATCCTAAGGTGCCTATCATCCCCGGCCACGAGATCGTCGGTCGGATCGATGTGATCGGGCCCGGCGTCGAGGGCCTGAGGGTCGGTGAGCGCGTCGGCGTTCCATGGCTCGGCCACACCTGTGGCGTCTGCTCCTATTGCATGGGCGGCCATGAAAATCTGTGCGATCGCCCGCGTTTCACCGGCTATACGCAGGACGGCGGCTTTGCGACAGCGACCATCGCCGATGCGCGGTTTGCGTTCCCACTCGGCGAGATCGGCAGCGATGTGGCGCTCGCCCCTTTGCTATGCGCTGGCCTGATCGGCTGGCGTTCGCTCGCGATCGCAGGCAGCGGTAAGGCGCTGGGGCTCTACGGCTTTGGCGCTGCGGCCCATATCGTGGCGCAGGTCGCGAAGTGGCAGGGGCGATCGGTGTTTGCCTTCACGCGGCCGGGAGATGCTACGACCCAGGCGTTCGCGCGGCGACTTGGCGCGGCCTGGGCGGGCGGATCCGACGAGATGCCGCCCGAGCCGCTCGATGCCGCAATCATCTACGCGACCGTGGGTGATCTCGTGCCCATGGCACTGAAGGCGGTCCGCAAGGGCGGACGCGTCGTTTGCGCGGGCATCCACATGAGCGATATTCCGCGCTTCCCCTATGCGTTGCTGTGGGAAGAGCGGCAGCTCGTGTCGGTCGCCAATCTCACGCGGCAGGATGGAATCGATTTCCTGCGTCTGGCGCCGGACATCGGCATCGTCACCGAGACGACGCGCTATGCGCTCGACCAGGCCAACCAGGCGCTTGCCGATCTGCGCGCCGGGCGGTTTGAGGGAGCCGCGGTTCTCGTGCCATGAGCGCGGCAGAGCACCAGCTCAATATTGCCGATACAGATCGGTGTCTTGCGTCCACCTAATTTAGGATCGGGAGGAGTATTGATTGAACAGACATTTGCGTGAACGCGCATGAAGACAAAGATAAATACTCTCACTCCGGAACTGCTGTGCCGGATGGATGCCTACTGGCGCGCCGCCAACTACCTGTCGGTGGGACAAATCTATCTTTACGACAATCCGCTGCTCAAGCGGTCGCTGACTCTTAGCGATGTGAAGCACATGCTGTTGGGCCACTGGGGCACGACTCCGGGGCAGAACTTCATCTACGTGCACTTGAACCGGGTCATCAAGAAGTACGACGTCGACATGATTTACGTCTCCGGCCCCGGGCACGGCGGCCCGGCTGTCGTGAGCAACACCTATCTCGAGGGCACTTACAGCGAGGTCTATCCCAACATCAGCCAGGATGAGGCCGGGCTTCGCAAGCTCTTCGTTCAGTTTTCGTTTCCCGGAGGCATTCCCAGCCACGCGTCGCCGGAGTGCCCGGGCTCGATCCACGAGGGCGGCGAGCTCGGCTATTCGCTCAGCCATTCGTTCGGGGCGGTGTTCGACAATCCCGATCTCGTCGTCGCCTGCGTCGTCGGCGACGGCGAGGCGGAAACCGGACCGCTGGCGACAGCGTGGCATTCCAACAAGTTTCTTGATCCGGCCACCGACGGCGCGGTGCTCCCGATCCTGCACCTCAACGGCTACAAGATTGCCAACCCTACCCTCCTCGCCCGCATCACCCGCGAGGAATTGGAACAGTTGCTCCGCGGATACGGGTGGACGCCCTACTTTGTCGAGGGTCACGAGCCTGCGCTGATGCATGAGGCCATGGCCGCAACGCTCGATACCGCAATCGAGCAGATCAAGAAAATTCAGCAGGACGCGCGCGTCAACGGCAACATCGCGCGTCCGCGCTGGCCGATGATGGTCCTCAATTCACCGAAGGGCTGGACGGGGCCGAAAGTCGTGGATGGCCAACAGATCGAGGGCACGTTCCGGGCGCATCAGGTTCCGCTCCCCGTATCGCCCACGACGCCACCCGAACATCTCAAGCAACTTGAAGACTGGTTGAGGAGCTACCGGCCGGACGAGCTCTTTGACCAACGCGGCCGTCTGAAACCGGAACTGGCCGAACTTGCACCCAAGGGCGCACGACGCATGGGCGCGAATCCCCACGCCAACGGCGGCATGCTGCTCCGCGACCTGCGGATGCCGGACTTCCGCGACTACGCCGTGGACGTGCCCTCGCCGGGCGTGCGCGGCATCGGCGACACGCATGTGCTCGGGGGTTTCCTTCGCGATGTAGCGAAGCTCAACGGCGCGCAGCGGAATTTCCGCGTCTTTGGCCCTGATGAGACGCTGTCCAATGGACTGGAGGCGCTCTTTGAAGTGACCCGACGACAATGGGACGCCGCGACGGTGCCGAACGACGAATTTCTCGCATCTACCGGGCGCGTGATGGAAATGCTCAGCGAGCACCAATGCGAAGGCTGGCTCGAGGGCTACCTGCTTACCGGGCGGCACGGACTCTTCAACTGCTACGAAGCATTCATCCACATCGTCGATTCGATGTTCAACCAACATGCGAAGTGGCTGAAGGTCACCTCGCATCTTCCGTGGCGGCGGAAGATTGCCTCGTTAAACTATTTGCTGGCCTCGCACGTGTGGCGCCAGGATCACAACGGCTTCACGCATCAGGATCCCGGTTTCATCGACCACGTCGTGAACAAGAAGGCCGAGGTTGTGCGGGTCTACCTTCCGCCGGATGCAAACTGCCTGCTGTCGGTCATGGACCACTGCCTGCGCAGCCGTCACTACGTCAACGTCGTGATCGCCGGCAAACACCCGGCGCCGCAGTGGCTGACGATGGACGCCGCCGCCAGGCACTGCGCCGAAGGCATCGGCATCTGGCAGTGGGCGAGCAATGACCAGAGCGGCGAACCCGACGTGGTCATGGCCTGCTGTGGCGACGTGCCGACGCTGGAGACGCTC
>JADGRP010000138.1 GCA_017880805.1 Burkholderiales bacterium | reverse complement strand
TGCTTCTGATCTTCTTAAGCGACACGATTCTCGAATCGCTGCCGCGCTACTTGAGCGTGCTTTTTCCTTTGCACATGGGATTGGCAGCGGCTACGGCGCGCTCGGAAGGTCTCTATCTCGGGGCGTTAGTGACGAGCACGGGTTTGATGGCAGTCTGTCTTGTTCTGTACGCCTGCGGTTATTGGATGACCTGATCGCGCTGTCTGGCCTAACGAGTTATCCTTCCAACGGCCACCGCCGCGCCCCATATGCCGAGTCCCTCCCTCTCCCTGATCCTCCCCGCGTTCAACGAGGCCCAAAATCTTTCTGCGACCGTCGAGGATGCGATGAGCGCACTGTCGAACGTTGTCTCGGAGCTCGAGATTCTCATCGTGGACGACGGCAGCACCGACGCGACCGCGGAGGTTGGCAACCGCCTCGCTTCGCGTCATCCCGTGGTTCGGATCATTCGTCACCCGCGCAACCGCGGATACGGAGCTGCCTTGCGGAGCGGTTTCGCAGCGGCGCGTTGCGACCTTGTCTTTTTCACGGATAGCGATGGCCAGTTTCGGTTCGATCAGGTCGCCGAATTCATGGCGAGCATCGATGCCTTCGACATGGTCCTGGGGTATCGCGCAGACCGGCAGGACCGATGGCTTCGCAAGGCCAACTCCCGCGTCGGGAACTGGCTCGCCCGAACGCTGCTCGGTGTGCGGGCAAAAGACATCAATTGCGCCTACAAACTATTTCACCGCGACCTGCTTCAGCGGCTGCCGCTGACCTCGGAAGGAGCGATGATTAATACCGAACTGCTCGCGCTCGCAGCTTACGCCGGGTGGACTTTCCACGAAATAGCTGTGGCACATTATCCGCGCAAATGTGGAGTCGCCACCGGCGCAAAGTTCCAAGTCGTCGTCCGCACCTTTGCCGAGTATTTTCAACTTCGGCGCCGAATGGCCGATCTTCGGCGGTCATAGACCGTCGCGACAGAATTGCTGTCGCTATCGCTGCGGGGAATTTTGTGTAATGTCGCGGCATGGAAGCTCACGATCTCCTGAACGTCGCGGATGACGAAGCGATGCAAGAAAACGACGAACAAAGCGATGGCGCCGTCTTCGTGCTTTCGAATCGCCCGATCGTCCCGGTGGAATTGCAGGAGCAATCGCCGCGCGGTCCGTCCCGGGATTACGAAAACCTGGGAGAACTTCCGCGCTCTTACGGGCGATCCGTTCTATCTGGGATTGCGCGCGATCCACATATGCTCTTCGCTTATTGGGAAATCGATTGGAAGGGCGTTTTTGGGAACAAACCGCCGGCCGATCGCAAGGTGCATCTCCGCGTTATTTCCGACGATGGCAGTGAGGAAACCAGAGTAACCGTGGAGCCGTTTGCCGGAAACCATTGCGTCGCCGTCTCTCGAGGGCGCAGCACTTATCGAATCGAGCTCGGCTATCACGAGCCGGCGGGCGTTTGGAAATCCGTGGCGACCTCGGACGCGATCATAACGCCGCCAGACGATGTTTCTGCAAGCGCTTCCATCGATGTCGTGACAGTGCCCTTTCACTTGAGCTTCCAGCGCATGGTCGACGCTTTTCGCGCGTCGAAATACGATGGCGACGCCCTGGTGGAAATCGTCGGTCGCTTGCAGGAACGGGCCGACATTCCCGGAGATGCGGCCCTGACGGATACTGACCGCCAACTTCTTCGTGCAATCGACGGGAGTTTGTCCGAGACCGACGCGGCGCAACGCTCGCGCGTAAGAGGATCCGAAGACGCTTTCGCGACGCGCCGGCGGATCGAATCGATCCTCGGCTTTGGCGCCTCGAGTCCAGAGAACGGCTTTGGCGGCAGCAGCCGCGGCTAACAGCCGCCCAGGTAGGCGCTCTTCACGCGCTCATTCACGCGTAGCGCGCTCGACTGATCGTGCAAAATGATCCTCCCGGTCTCGAGGACGCAGCCGTGGCTGGAAACTTCGAGCGCAAGGTTCGCGTTCTGTTCCACCAGAAGGATGGTGATACCTAACGACTTGTCGATCTTTTGAAAAATCGTCTTTACCAGGATCATCGCGATCCCGAGCGACGGCTCGTCGAGCATCAAACATCGCGGTTTGCTCATGAGTGCACGGCTGATCGCGAGCATTTGTTGCCCGCGGCCCGACAGCGTCGTTTGCCCCGATGAGGGTCACGATATCGCCTTGCGCGACCTTTAGCGAGACGCCGTGCGGGACGTGATCGGGCCGTAGTTCACCGCCAGATCCGTCGGCTAAAGCCATGATCGGGGTCTGCTTGGTGGAAATCAGTGTATCGTCCAGCGCTTCAACCGCTCGCGGCAGGTTTGGTGTCGGTAGCGGGCGGCTTCGCCAGCTTGCTCCGGCGCACGCCGTAGCAGAAGTAAATCACGATGCCGATGGCGAACCAGACCAGCAAGCGTCGCCAGGTCGGCCATGGCAGCGCCGACATGAGCAAGAGCGCGGAGACCGCGCCCGCCGGCGCCACAAACCAGACCCATGGCGTGGTGAATCTGCGCGGCAGTTTCGGCTCGCGCACACGCAGCACGAGGATGCCCACTGACACAATGACAAACGCCAGCAACGTGCCGATGGAGCACAGGCTGCCGGCCTCGCGCACGGTAAACAGGGCCGAAAAGATCGCCACACCCACGCCAGTCACGATGGACGTCAGCCACGGCGTGCGGAAGCGGGGATGCACGCGGCTCACGAACGGCGGGAGCAGACCATCGCGCGCCATGCTGTAAAATACGCGCGATTGGCCCAGTAACATCACGAGGATGACCGACGACAAACCTGCAATCGCTCCGAGCTTTATCAACCGCCCCATCCAGCCCATGCCCGCGTAGTCCGCCACTACCGCGATCGGGTCCGGCACGTCAAGCTGGCCGTACGGCACAACGCCCGTCGCGATTCCCGAAACGAGGATGTAGAGCACCGTGCAAAGCAGCAGCGAGCCGATGATGCCGATAGGCATGTCGCGTTGCGGATTTTTCGCCTCCTGTGCCGCGGTGCTCACCGCGTCGAAGCCGATATAGGCGAAGAAGACGATGCCCGCGCCGGTCATCAGGCCGCTCCAGCCGAAGTGACCGAACTGGCCTGTGTTCGCCGGGATGAATGGATGCCAGTTCGCCGGGTTGATGGCTTGAAACGCGCAGAAGATGAACAGCAGCACCACCGCCACCTTCACCAGCACAATCAGGTTGTTGAAGTTCGCCGATTCCTTGATGCCAACCACCAGCAGCGTCGTGACCACAAAGATGATGAGCACCGCTGGCAGATTAAAGATCGTCGTGACGTGGCCGAGCATCGCCGGATCAGTTCCCGCGGTCTTGATTTGATCCAGCAGACCTGCGCTGATCACCACCCAGCCGGCCTTCGCCTTCAGGAGCGCAGCGAGGGCAGTGGGAATTTGAATCAACTCTGTGCCGCGCGCGGCCGACAACGCGGGCGGGACGTCGATGCCAAAATCGTGCAGGAACGATACCACATAGCCGGACCAACCGATGGCCACAGTGATCGCGCCGACGGCATATTCGAGGATCAAGTCCCAGCCAATGATCCACGCGATGAGTTCACCGAGCGTGGCATAGCCGTAGGTGTAGGCGCTGCCGGCCATGGGCACGAGCGACGCGAATTCGCTGTAGCACAGCGCGGCGAACACCGACGCCACGCCGGCCAGCGCAAATGACAGGACGACCGCCGGCCCGGCATTTTGCGCGGCGACCGTGCCGGTGAGCACGAAGATGCCCGTGCCGATAATCGCGCCAACGCCGAGCGCTGTAAGGTTCATCGGGCCGAGGGCGCGCTTAAGACTTTGATCAGTGAGCGCCTCAGCCTGCAGATCCGTCACGCTTTTTCGTCGAAACAAATTCATTTGGAGAGTTGGTTTTTGGCCTTGCTAAATGGGTCTCCGCGCGCGGCAAGTCAAGCAAATGTCAGGTCGCTGCCGACCGTGATTTCTTCCAGAGGAAGTAAACCGGCACGCCCGCGAGCACGATGAGCAAACCGGGCCACGAGGTTTGCGTTCGGTAAATTGCCAAGACCACCAGAATCACCGTGGCCGCGACGATGTAGAACGCCGGCAGCACCGGATAGCCGAAGGCGCGATAGGGCCGCTCGGCGTCCGGGCGCGTGCGCCGCAGCACAAACACACCCGCAATCGTCAGCACGTAAAAAATCAGCACCGCGAACACGACGTAATCGAGCAACATGCCGTAGAGGTTGCCATACTGCTCGGCCCCGGAGGCATCCAGCATCGGTGCGCCGGTGACCGGATCGCGCAACCGCGTCCGCGGCAGCACGAGCAACGCGGTCCAGAGGCCCTGCAAGACCAGCGCCACCGCGGGAACGTGCCGGGCGTTGAGCCGGCCCGTGGCTTTGAAGAACAGCCCGTCCTGGGCCATCGCGTAATAGACCCGCGCGCCGGCGAGGATTAGTCCATTATTGCAGCCAAACGTGGAGACCATGATGGCCACCGCCATGATCGCCGCGCCCGCCCCGCCGAACATCACCGACATCGCCGCCGTGGCCACGCGGTCGTCCGGCGCGTGCTGGATTTTTTCCAGCGGCAGCACGCAGAGGTAAGCCACGTTGGCCAGCAGGTAGAGCGCGATGACCAGTCCGGTGCCAAAGGCGAGTGACAACGGCAGGTTGCGGCGCGGGTTTCTCACTTCGCCGGCGGTGAACGTGATGTTGTTCCAGGCGTCCGCGGAAAACAGCGAGCCAACCTGCGCCACGCACACGGCAATCAACAGTCCGATCGCACCGCCCGTCGCCGACACCGACGCTACGAACGACAGGTCGGACTTGATCGGCGACACTCCGCCCGGCGTCCACAAGTTCGTGAAGTTGGCGCTGAGCGCATCGCCATTGCGACCGATAAACAGGCCGAGGGCGATCAGCGCCAGCAGGGACAACGTCTTGGCGGAGGTGAACACGTTTTGGATGAGCTTGCCCAGTTGGAGGCCACGCGTATTCACAAACGTCAAAAACAGGATCACCAGGATCGCCACCAACTGCTGCGTCGAAAGACTGACGGCGTAGTTCGTCGAGAGGCTGATCGGCGGGACGACCCACTGCGTCGGCGAAATGATCGACGCAAACACACCGAGGAATCGCGCGAATGCCACCGCCACCGCGGCAATCGTGCCGGTTTGAATCACGAGGAACAGCGTCCAGCCGTAAAGGAACCCCCAGAGAGGACCGTAGGCTTCGCGAAGATAGACGTATTGCCCGCCGGCACGGGGCATCATCGCGGCCAACTCACCGTAGCTGAGCGCGGCAGTGATCGTGAGCGCTCCGGTCACTCCCCACACCACCAGCAGCCAGCCCGGCGAGCCGACCAACCGCGCGATGTCTGCCGAGACGATGAAAATACCCGAGCCGATCATCGAGCCCGCTACGAGCATCGTCGAGTCGAGCAAGCCGAATCCTTGAACGAACTTGCCGTTGTTGGCTGCAGGTGGTTGTGACATGGCGCTTCTGAGTTCGAGCCGTTCGATTTCGCGGAGAGTTAACCACCAGTCAGCCGGACGGCGCAACGCCAAAACACTATGTGCTCGCCTTTGATGATCGAGTAACCACTCTTCACATCCGTCAGAATCGCCACCTTCTTGGCGTGGAGCGTGTCGAGCGCAAACTTCGCCATTACCGTGCCTTGAAACGTGTCGACTGATCTTGCGTCTACCGAGAAGGCCGCCTGCGTCATTGATTTCCTCCGTGGCCAGCTGCACGCCGCTGCTCGAATTGATGCCGAAAGTCGCTTCGTTCGACTGCGCCCAGCATGACAATAAGGGATAAGGCGCACAGCCCCCGTCACGGTGCGATCGTTTCGACGTAATGAAAGCCTTTGTCCTTGATCGTGAGCACGACCGCCGACTTATTCGCGTTGCGATTCTCGTCGATGGTGATTTTGCCGGTCACGCCTTGGAAATCCTTCGTGGCAGCAAGCGCGTCGCGCACTTTGGTGTTTTCCGTGCCGCCGGCGCGCGTCATTGCATCGAGCAACACCTTCGCTGCGTCGTACCCGAGCGCTGCCATCCCGTCGGGATCCCGGTTGTAGCGGGCTTTGAATTTGCGAATGAAATCCTGGATCACCGGCGACTGATCCTCGGTCGAGAAATGGTTCGCGAAGAAGTTGCCCTCCATCGCGACGCCACCGATTTGCGTCAGCGTGGGCGAATCCCAGCCATCGCCGCCCATGATCGGCACGGTGATCCCGAGCTCGTGCGCCTGGAGCGCGATCAGTCCGACCTCATTGTAATAACCGGGAAGAAAAATCGCCTCGGGATTTGACGCTTTGATCGAGGTGAGCTGCGCTTTGAAATCCTGATCGCCCGAACTGTAACTTTGCTCGGCCACAATCGTGCCGCCGTTCTTGGTGAAATACTCTTTGAAGAACTGCGCGAGGCCGACGCTGTAATCCTGACGCACATCGGTCAAAACGGCGACCCTGGTTTTCTTGAGTGAATTGAGTGCAAACTTCGCCATCACCGTGCCCTGAAACGAGTCGATGAAGCAAACGCGGAACACATAGTTGCCGATCTTCGTCACGTTCGGATTCGTCGAGCCGGGGGAAACCATCGGGATCTTGTTTTGCTGCCCGATCGGGCCGGCTTCGAGCGACCGCGAGGAAGCGGTCTCGCCGATGAGCGCGACCACGTGGTCACGCGAGATCAGTTTGCGCACCGCCGTCGCCGCTTCGCCGGGCTTCGACTGATCGTCCTCCGTGATGAG
>JADGRP010000137.1 GCA_017880805.1 Burkholderiales bacterium | reverse complement strand
CTTCTCCTTTGGTGCCGCGAGGGCTGCGATGAACGCGCGTGAAATATCCTCGATGTGCACGACCGGGCGCCATGGCGATCCGTCGGACTTCAAGTAGATCTGCCCGGTTGTCGTGGCCCAAGCGACGAGATTGTTGAGGACGATGTCGAACCGCATGCGCGGCGACAATCCGTATGCGGTGGCCGGGCGCAAATACGTCGGGCAGAAGCTCTCGTCGGCCAGCGGCGAGATGCCCTGCTCGGCCCAGACCTTCGACTGACCATAAGGCGTGACGGGATTGAGCGCCGCGGTCTCATCGACCATATCGTCGCCCGCCTGGCCGTAGTTGCTGCACGAGGAGGCGAGCACGAAGCGCTCGACACCGGCCTCCTTGGCAATCTTTGCCAACCGCGCGCTGGCGCGATGGTTGATGCTGTAGGTGATATCGGAGTTGAGGTTGCCGAGCGGATCGTTGGAGAGGGCGGCCAAGTGGATCACCGCCTCCCGGCCCTTGAGATCGCTTCTGGTCAGGTCGCGTACGTCTTTGTAGATCGTAGGAATATCGAGAACCTTGCCGCCGGCGTCGAACGTGCAACGCTCATAAAGATCGCTGTCGCAGCCGAGCACGTCGTGACCGGCTTCGAGAAGCATCCGGCTCATGACCGTGCCGATATAGCCGCGATGCCCGGTTAAAAACACTTTCATGGACCAATTCCCCGATATCTTCCGGATGCCCAGACAATCATTCAAGCGCGGCTGAGCGCCTAGGAACGAATAAGACTAGGGGGAGGAGGCGTGCGATGGACGCGGGCAGGCGAGACTACTTCTAAGGGAGTAGCAGTCCCATTTCGTGACAGCTGGTCTGTCTAGTGGCGGCGCATTCCACGACGAGTACTTTGTGCCGTGTCCTACGAATGGCGCAATAGCACACGTGATTTCTCGCAAGTAATAAAGCTAGCGGCACTCGATTGGACGTTGGATTGCATCCGACGCCAGCCTGCCGCGTGTTTTTCTACATTGGGGAAGCAAATGTTGATCAATCTTATCAAGGCAAGCGTCGCTGCCTTTGCAATGAGCCTGTTCATGGCCAACCAAGCGGCTGCCTGGTGTTTGTTCGGCTTCGGCACGTCTTGTGGCAGTGGCGGTGGTAGCAGCGGTGGAACAGCTGCGGCGCCTGAGTTCGACGGACCGGGCGCGATCGCCGCGATCGCCCTACTCGGAAGCATCGTCGCCATCATTTACCATAGGTCGAGCAAGTAAGCGGGAAGCGACGGGTCCTTCAGAGCGAGGTCAGGTTCCAGCATGAAGACGTCAACCGCGGTTGAAAGCGGCAGATCCAACCGCGCTCGACTGTGGGCGGCAATTCTGCTCACGCTGGGCGAGATCATCGCGGTTTCGTTCGCCTTCAACTTCCCTACCGGTCTGCCGGAGGCGCTCAATCCAGTCGCGTATGCCAAGTGCACGGCGCAAGCCGGTTTGCTTGCGTTTGTAACGCTCGTCCTCGTCCTGTGGCCGGACCGCGCCAAGGTTAACGAGACCTGGAATCGGGCCACCCGGGACGGCAACTGGGCAATTCAATGTCTGGCAAATATTGGTCTTTTTGCCCTCCTATTGCCGGCAACGATTGCCTTCTCCGACCTTGCTGCGCACTCGGCCGCACCGCCTTGGGGCTGGTTTGCCCTCTATTGCGGTCTGCTGCTCGCAACTCTCGTCTCGCTCGCCAACATCGCCGCGCCGTTTGCGTTCTGGAGCTGGCTCGTACGCGAGACCCCGTCGCAAGTCGCAGTGGCGATCGTGAGCGCCGCGCTGCTGGTGCTGGCAGGGCGGCTTTCGCTCGAGAGCTGGTACACGCTATCGGGTGCGACGTTGCGCGTATCCCACTGGATTTTGTCGCTCTATGAAACGGATGTTATCCTCGATGTAAACCGGGAGCTCCTAGGCGTAGGCGAATTCCGGGTGCGCGTCCTGAGGGAATGCTCGGGCTATGAGGGCATCGGCCTCATCATCTGCTTTCTTGCGCTCTATTGCGTGCTGATGCGGCGCAAGCTGCGCTTCCCGCATGCGCTTCTTCTTTTTCCGCTTGGCGTCGCCGCCGTGTGGATACTCAACGCGGCCCGCATCGCGGCCCTCGTAAGCATCGGGCATCATGTGTCCCCCGTGCTCGCGCTCAACGGCTTCCATTCGCAAGCGGGGTGGATTGCGTTCCTCACCGTTGCGTTCGTCATCATCGCGCTCTCCCAGAAGGTCGCCTTCTTTCGCCACGCACCGCAAATCGCGAAAGCTGCGGCTCGGCCAAGGGATCAGCTCGTATTCGCCTTCCTCGTGCCGTTCGCAGCCTTGATGGCGACGACCATCGTCGCCTCGATGTTCGCGCCCCACGACCAATGGCTTTATTTCCTCAAAGTGGCTGGCGTGTCCGCCGCGCTGTGGATGTTCCGCGAGTCCTATGCGGATCTATTCAAGGACGTTTCACCGGCGTCGATCGGGATTGGCATTGCCGTCGGCATCATCTGGATTGCGACCGATTTTCGAGAGCAGCCCGCCGACAAAATCGGGATCTGGCTCGCGAGCCTCCCCGCTTGGCTCGTGGCCCTATGGCTTGCTTGTCGCGTATTCGGTTCGGTTCTGCTCGTGCCAATCGCCGAGGAGCTTGCGTTTCGCGGCTACCTCCAGCGCGCTCTGATCGACCGCGACATCGCAGGCGTCGCACCCGGTCGCTTCACCTGGCTATCGTTTGTCTTGGTTTCGGTTGCTTTCGGGCTCATGCACCAGCGATGGCTCGCAGCGATGCTCGCTGGCGCGACATATGCGCTCCTGCTCTACCGGACCAACAAGCTTTCGGACCCCATCGCGGCTCACATCGCTTCCAACGGTGTCATTATCGCTTGGGCCATCGCGGCCCAGCAGTGGTCGCTCCTTTGATTTTGGCGTGCTAACGAGCTTCCAGGTGGCCGGCGGCCTGGCGCCGAAACGCGAAGCTCGGAGATCAAGATATGGTGCGGTTGTTCGTCGGCGCGGTAGGTATGCTCTCGCTCTCGCTCTCGGCTGCGGCTGAGGTCCAGCCCTATCCTGCGGAATTCCGCACCGAGAATATCGCGACCGACGGCGCTACCATTCACGTCCGCGTCGGCGGCAAAGGACCTGCGGTCGTCCTGCTGCATGGCTTCGGCGATACCGGCGACATGTGGGCTCCGTTGGCAAAATTGCTGGCGCAGGGTCACACCGTCGTCGTTCCGGACCTGCGCGGCATGGGGCTCTCCTCTCATCCCGACGCCGGCTACGACAAGAAAACCCAGGCCGGTGATATCGCGCACGTTCTCGATCACCTGAAGATCGAGCAGACCGCGCTCGTGACGCACGACATCGGAAACATGGTCGGCTATGCGTTTGCCGCGCAGTTTCCCGATCGCGTGATGCGTTGGGTCGCGATGGATGCCCCGCTTCCCGGCATCGGCCCGTGGGAGGAGATCATCCGCAGCCCGGCGCTGTGGCATTTCAATTTTCGCGGGCCGGATGTCGAGCGGCTCGTAAAGGGCCGCGAGCGCATCTATCTCGACCGGTTCTGGAACGAGCTGTCCGCCGACCCGAAGGGGATCGACGAACTGACGCGCGAGCACTATGCCG
>JADGRP010000136.1 GCA_017880805.1 Burkholderiales bacterium | reverse complement strand
GTGGTGAAAGCCTTCGTCGATGCGACACCGATCTCGGTACCGGCACGCGTGAGATAGGTCAGCTCTGTGTGCCTCACCATCGAGCTGGTTGCGACGTTGCAAATCGCCAAGGTGTGCCGTTGGCCGAGCTTTTTGGCGTGCGCCAGCGCGGCGAGCGTGTCGGCGGTTTCGCCCGACTGCGAGATAACGACGACCAGCGCTTTGGCATCGGGAACGCTTTCGCGGTAGCGATACTCGCTCGCAATCTCGGCTTGCGCCGGAATGCCAGCCACACCTTCCAGCCACAAGCGCGCCACCATTCCTGCGTAATAGCTCGTCCCGCAAGCGAGCAAGTGCACTGCGTCGATGTTCGAGAACACGTCGACGGCCGTCGCGCCGAACAACGCCGATTCGATATCGCCAACACTTTCCAGCGTGTCGGCGACAGCGCGCGGCTGCTCGAAGATTTCCTTCTGCATGTAGTGGCGGAAAGGCCCGAGCTCCACCGAATCGTCCGCGGTCTTGACCGTGACCACCTGGCGCGTTACGCGCGCTCCGCCGGCATCGTAGATCGCGTAGGAATCGAGTCGGATGTCGGCAACGTCTCCCTCTTCCAGATACGCCACGCGCTGCGTGACCGGCGCGAGCGCGCTCGCGTCGGACGCAAGAAAGTGATCGGCCTCGCCGACGCCAACGAGCAGCGGGCTGCCCGCGCGAGCGCCGACGATACGGCCCGGCTCCCGCGTGCTTATCACCGCAATCGCGTACGCGCCGCGGAACTCGGCCACCGCCTTGCGCACCGCCGGCAGCAGGTCGCCGTCGTAGTGCGAGTGGATGAGATGGACGATCACCTCGGTGTCGGTCTGGGTGACGAATCGGTATCCCTGCTCTTGGAGCCGCGCGCGCAAGGGCTCGAAGTTCTCGACGATGCCGTTGTGCACCACTGCGATCTCGCCGCCACTGACGTGGGGATGCGCGTTGGTGGGTGTCGGCGCGCCGTGCGTCGCCCAGCGGGTGTGTGAGATGCCCGTGGTGCCGGCGATGCCCGTTGCGCTCGCCTGCGCCGCGAGGTCGGCGACGCGCGCGGTGCTGACCAGCCGATGCAAGCCGCCGTTGATCACCGCGAGACCGGAAGAATCGTAGCCCCGGTATTCGAGCCGGCGGATGCCCTCGATCAAGGTAGGAACAACGTTTTCGCGAGCGACTGCGCCGACGATGCCGCACATGATCAGCGCCGCGCTTTCTCGGGCCGCTTCCAACCGGGCACCGTGACTTGCTTGTGCTGGGAAATGGTGAGCTCGCCCGCGGGAACCTCGCGACTGATGGTCGCGCCCGCTCCTATGGTCGCGCCCTTGCGCACGGTCACCGGCGCGATGAGTTGTGTATCCGATCCGATATGCACGTCGTCCTCGATCACGGTCCGGTGTTTGTTTGCACCGTCGTAGTTGCAGGTGATGGTACCGGCGCCGACGTTGACGTCGCGGCCGACGCTCGCATCGCCGATGTAGGAAAGATGATTGGCTTTGCTGCGCGCTCCGATCGTGCTCGCCTTGACCTCGACAAAATTTCCGATATGCACTTCATCGCCGAGCACCGACGCCGGCCGGATTCTCGAGTACGGGCCGATACGGCACCGGCCGCCGATCTCGGCGTCTTCGATATGCGAGAACGCGGCGACGACGCTTCCGGCACCGATCCTGACATTGTTGAGAAGGCAGTGCGCACCGATCGATACCGAGTCACCGAGCGTCACCGTGCCCTCGAAGATGCAATTGATGTCGATCGCGACATCGCTTCCGCAGCTCAACGTTCCGCGCACGTCGATACGCTCGGGGTCGGCCAGTGTTACGCCATCCCGCATCAAGGCCTGCGCGGCTTGCCGCTGCAGCGTGCGTTCGACGGCGGCAAGCTGGATGCGATCGTTGACGCCCTGTACTTCCGTAGAGTCGGCGGCCGAAACCGCGACGACCGCGACGCCGTCGTTCACGGCCATCGCGACGACGTCGGTAAGGTAGTACTCGCGCTGCGCGTTGTTGTTGGTAAGGCGCGCAAGCCATTGCGCGAAGCGCTCGGTGGGAGCGGCGATCACGCCGGTGTTGATTTCGCCGATCGCGCATTGTTCGGGGGTCGCGTCCTTCTCTTCGACGATTGCGCGCACTTCTCCTGCGGCATCGCGGACGATGCGGCCCAAGCCTGATGGATCGGGCGGTGTTGCCGTCAGCACCACGAGCTTGTCGCTGTCTACCGCATCGGCGAGGCGCGTCAGGGTCTCCGCCCGAATGAGCGGGACATCGCCGAACATCGCCAGCGTCACGCCATCTTTCGGCAAATGCTCGAGCGCACATTTCAATGCGTCTCCGGTACCGAGCAACTTCTCCTGTCTTGCCCAGGTGAGATCCGTCCCCGGCAGCGCCGCTCGCACTGCGTCTCCGCCGCTTCCATACACCACGCAGATCGCTCGCGGCCCGATCGCCCGAACCGCGCGCAGCACGTGAGCGAGCAGCGGACTTCCGGCCACGCGATGCAGCACCTTTGGTTGGGCCGAGCGCATTCGCTTGCCTTCGCCTGCGGCCAGAATTGCGACTTGCAAGGGCATTTTCATGGGGCTCGAATTATCGCATCTTTTGCCCGCGCGTCTGCCTGCCGTCCTGATGTGCCGTCCCGAAACGCTTGTGTGCGAAAATGGCGTCGAGAGCCGCACTTTCACGGCCATTGAAGGAGGGGATTCATGTTCAAGCGCTTGGTTCCGGCATTGGCCGGCCTCGGTCTTTTCGTCCTCGCAAGCAGCGTCTATGCCGCGGACGCCTGCAAGCACCGCGGCGAACTCGACGTCATGTATTGCGATGACAACAGCGACATGGTCGCGGACGTGCCGACCGATCCGAAGAAATGGAAGAACCCATCGACGATCGTGTTCACCTACACCCCGGTCGAGGATCCTGCAGTGTACGAAAACATTTTCAAGCCGTTTACTACAGCTCTGGGGAAATGTCTGGACAAGAAGGTCGTGTTCTATCAGGTCCAGTCGAACGCGGCGGAGATCGAGGCGATGCGCTCGGGCCGCCTGCACGTCGCCGGCTTTTCCACCGGCCCCACCGCCTTTGCCGTCAATCTCGCGGGTGCGATTCCGTTTGCGGTGAAAGGCACAGCGAAGGAATTCCAGGGTTACAACCTGATCGTAATCGTCAAAGCCAACTCGCCGTATCAAAAGCTTGCCGATCTCAAGGGCAAGAAGGTGGCGCATACCTCGCCTTCGTCGAACTCCGGGCATCTCGCGCCGCTGGCGTTGTTTCCCGGCGAGGGCCTGACGCCCGACAAGGATTACAAGATCATCTTCTCCGGCAAGCACGATCAGTCGGTGATGGGCGTGAATTCCGGCGATTACGATGCCGGAGCCGTCGCGTCGGACGTCTTCCACCGCATGGCCGAGCGCGGACAGGTGAAGGAGTCGGACTTCCGCATCATTTATCGCAGCCAGAAATTTCCGACGTCATCGTTCGCGTACGCACACGACCTCGATCCCAAGCTCGTCGACAAGATGCTGGGATGTTTTTACGATTACCGATTCCCGCCCGAGATGGAAAAGGCGTTCGATGGTGCCGATCGCTTCTTCCCGATCAATTACAAGACCACGTGGGAGGTGGTGCGCCAGGTCGCCAAAGGTTCGGGCGGCGGCTTCGACAAGGCGACTTACGACAAGGAAACCGCGCGCGAAGCAGCCGAAGCGTCGAAGAAGAAGTGACGCATCCGTCCAAGAGCAAGACGCGCAGCGTCGCGACGATTGGTAACGGATGCGTTATCCCCGGGAAGGCGTAACGAACGACACCGGGTTCCCGCTTTCGCGGGAACGACGATGCTATTGAACCGACGTAGGCCAAACTCGTGCTCTCAATCAAGCATCTCTCCAAAGCCTACGTCGCCGGCAAGCCGATTCTGACTGACATCGACCTGGACATTGCAGAGCGCGGCATCACGGCGATCATCGGCCCCTCGGGCACCGGCAAAAGCACGCTGATTCGCTGCATCAACCGCCTGGTCGAGCCGACGTCCGGCGCGATCGAATTCGAAGGCCGCGACCTCACCCGCCTCCCGCGGGGCGCGCTGCGCCTCGCGCGCCGCCGCATCGGCATGGTGTTCCAGGAATTCAACCTGGTGGAACGTCTCACGGTCATGGAAAACCTGCTGTCGGGCCGGCTCGGCTATGTTTCGGCCTGGAAGGCATGGCGGCGCAAATTTCCGGCAAGCGATGTTGCGCGGGCGTTCGAGCTGCTCGACATCGTCGGCCTGTCGGGCTTCGCCAACCAGCGTGCCGATTCGCTTTCCGGCGGTCAGCGCCAGCGGGTCGGTATCGCGCGCGCGGTGATGCAGGAGCCGTCGGTTCTGCTCGCGGACGAGCCGACGTCTTCTCTGGATCCCAAGACGTCGGTGGAGATCATGCAGCTCCTCGCCGACATTGCGCGCGCGCGCTCGATTCCCGTCATCGTGAACATGCACGACGTCGAGCTTGCCCGCCGTTTCGCCGACCGCATCGTCGGCATGGCGGGTGGCAGGATCGTATTCGACGGCCCGCCCGCCCTGTTATCCGACGAAACTTTGAAGACCATCTATGGCGGCGAAGCCTGGCTGCATTGACCCGTCGCGCGCGGGCCGGATTTCGATTCGATGACCGGTCGCGCCGCCATTTCCGCGAGTTCCCGCGCGAACCCATTCCAGGTTGACTGGCGCTCTCGCGCCGCGTGGATCGCGCTGGCGGCCTACGTAGTGTATGCCGCCGCGCAGATGGACGCTTCCGCAGAGCGGGTCGCGATCGGATTTCATAACGCGGGCCATTTTTTCGGGCGGATGTTTCCGCCCAACTTCGCCCGCTGGGAGTTGCTGCTCAAAGGCCTGGGGGAAAGCCTGGAGATCGCCGTCCTCGCTTCGGCCCTAGGCATCATCCTGTCGCTGCCGATCGGGCTTTGCGCGTCGAGAAACCTGATGCCGGCATGGGCAAGCTGGCCGGCGCGGCTGGTCATCGTCGCCGCGCGCTCATTTCATCCCGTTATCGTCGCGATCCTGTTCGTCAAGGCAGTCGGCTTCGGCGCGCTGGCCGGCATCCTTGCACTGGCGGTTGCCTCGGTGGGATTCGCCGCCAAGCTGTTTGCGGAAGCGATCGAGGAAATCTCGCTGAAGCAGGTAGAAGCGGTGCGCGCAACGGGCGCGTCGTTCATGAGCGTGATCGCTTACGGCGTACTGCCGCAGGTCTTTGCCCGTTTCATCGGTTTCTGTACCTATCAGCTCGATTCCAATCTGCGTAATTCGACCATGGTCGGCATCGTCGGCGCCGGCGGCATCGGTGGCACGCTGTTCGCAGCGTTTCAGCGCTTCGACTACGACTACGTCTGCGCAATTTTGATTTCGATCATCGTGCTCATCATGGCCGGCGAAATACTTGCCACCTATGTTCGCGCGATCTTCATCGACGGGTTCTCGCTCGCGGATATTTTCCGGCGCCGCGAACGTGGCGCCGCCCACCACGAACAGCACCTGGAAGACGACTGAAGTGGCGACGACGCAACCCATCGCGCATCGGATTTGGCGCCGCTTCACCCCCGCGCAACGAATGGCGCGCTTTGCCGTGTACCTGCTCGTTGGAGTGGCAATTGCCGCCGCGATCCAGACCGTCGAGATCATCCCCGAATTCTTAAGCGACGCGCCGGAGCAGGTCGCCGACCTTCTCTCGCGGATGTGGCCGATCGACATCGCCTACTATCCCGAAGGCGTTCACGCGGCGCTGACCGAAACGCTGCACATCGCGTCGCTGGGAACGCTGCTGGCGCTGGTGATGGCGATTCCCGTCGGCTTACTCGCCGCGCGCAACATCTGCCCCTTCACTCCACTGAACCTGTTCGCCAAGCTGATCCTGGTGTCGTCGCGGTCGGTCAATTCGCTCGTCTGGGCGCTCCTTTTCGTCGGCATTTTCGGGCCGGGTGCGCTGGCAGGCACGCTCGCCATCGCGTTCCGCTCGATCGGCTTCGTCGGAAAGTTGTTCGGCGAAGCTATCGAGGAAACCGCGCGCGGTCCGATCGAAGCGCTGGACGCGGCGGGCGCGCCATGGCTGTCGCGGCTGGCTTTCGGCTATTGGCCGCAGGTCAAGCCCGCTTTCTGGTCGATCGCGCTATTTCGTTGGGACATCAATGTCCGCGAGTCTGCCGTCCTCGGTCTGGTCGGCGCCGGCGGCATCGGCATGATCCTGGACTCCGCCTTGAATCTGTTTCAATGGACCCGCGTGGCAACGATCCTTCTGGCGATTTTCGTGGTGGTGATCCTGGCCGAAATTGTGGTGACGTTCGTGCGCCGTCGAATCCTCTAGAATCCGCCTATGACGGTTATCGCGGTCTTCAACCAAAAAGGCGGTGTCGGGAAAACGACGACCTCACTGAACCTTCTCGCCGGCATCGCGCAGCGCAAGCAGCGGCCGCTGGGCATCGATCTGGATCCGCAGGCGCATCTGTCGGGCACCTTCGGCATACGGCCGCGATTGGCCGACGACTCGGTTTACTCGTTCTTCATGCGTCAGCGTCCGCTGGCCGACGTCTCCCAGATAACGGAAAGCGGCGTTTTCCTCTGCCCCGGGCATCTGGAGCTGACCAAGCTCGACACCTTGCTCGGCAAAAGCGTGAACGTCGTGACCCGCCTGCGCGGCGCGCTCAAGTCACCCGATGCCGCTCCGGGCTCGGTGGTGATCGATTGCTGTCCGCTGCTCGGGATCCTGTCGCTCAACGCCATTTTTGCCTGCGACCTGATCGTTATCCCGGTGTCGGCCGATTACCTCGCCTTCCAGGGTGCGCAGCAGGTCGAACGAAGCCTTAACGCGCTGGAACCGGTGCTCAAGCGACGGCTGCCGCGACGATACCTGCTCACGCGCTTCGACGCGCGCCGCAAGATGAGCTCGGAAGTGGCGGACCTGATGACGATGGCTTTTCGCGCCGACGAAATATGCGCGACACGAATCGCCGAGAATGTGAGTCTGGCAGAGAGTCCTGCGCGCCAGCTCGATGTGTTCCGGCATGCGCCACAGAGCAGCGGAGCGCGCGATTACCGAGCGCTGGTGGAAGAGCTAGTTGGGGCCGGGTTTATTGCGTAACATCGACCGTGCGACCGTGGGCACGGTGGCGGGATCGTTGCTGATCATGCCGATAACACCTTCGAGATCGAGCGGGTCGCTGCGACGAACAGCCTCGGAGTTGCAGGCGATGATCTCGCAGTGATGGTACATCTGGCGCAGGCGACGCTCCGCATCCTGCCGACTGGCGGACATGATGCAGATGTTGTCGACGCGTTGGCCGCTGCGCGTTCTGATGTTGAAGCCGAAGCGGATCATCCCGATTCCCTCCCGGTCATGCGCATGAACCCATCCTGCCTTTTACTACCCCTTTGTTACCGCATCAGGAGCTTACCGGCCTGGGTTGCGATGATAGCTTAAGTTTCGAATGCAAATATCGTTCCGGAGGGGCTTTTGGGGCCAATGAGTCCGCTGGAGACTGGGCGATCCAGCCCATTGGCCAGACCTAACGAGAAGTGGCTTCACGGCGCGCTGGTGAGAATGGGTCTAGTAAGCACTCACAGCCAAATTGTCGTCACGGCGCTGGCGGGCGGCGTCTCGTCCGACATCTACCGCGTCGACCTGCCCTCTGGCGTCACGGTTTGCATCAAAAGAGCGCTTGCCAAGCTCAAGGTGGCGGCAGATTGGCACGCACCGGTCAGTCGGAATCGATGGGAAGCCGAGTGGATGCGAGTCGCGGGAGAGATCGTGCCGTTGGCGGTTCCGCGGGTGTTGGGCGAGGACCGCAACACCGGCTGCTTCGCGATGGAATATTTTCCTCCCGACCGCTTTTCGACGTGGAAGGCGTTGCTCGCGGCCGGCACCATAGCCCCGGGCGAGGCGGCCCGGGTCGGCGACACTCTGGGCCGCATACACGATTCAACCGCCGATCGCAGTGATATTGCCGCGCGTTTCGCGACCGACAACATCTTTTTCGACATTCGGCTCGAGCCCTACCTCGTCGCGACCGCACGGGCACACCCGCGATACGCGGCCCGGCTGGGAGAACTGGTCGAGACGACGCGGCGCAACAAACGCACTTTGGTCCACGGCGACTTCAGCCCGAAGAATATTTTGTTTGGGCCCGCCGGCCCGGTAATCGTCGACGCCGAGTGCGCGTGGTTCGGCGACCCTGCATTCGATCTGGCGTTTGTGCTGAATCACCTACTCCTCAAGGGCGCGTGGTACCCGCAGTGGAAGGTGCGATACGTCAACGCGTTTGACGCACTTTTCGGCGCGTACCTTTCCCATGCAACATGGGAACCCTCCGATCAATTGGAGGCACGCGCGGCCGCCTTGCTGCCCGCGCTGTTGCTGGCGCGCATCGACGGAAAGTCACCCGTGGAATACATCACCGAGCCCGCGATCAAGGATCACGTTCGCGCATTCGCAGGCAAACTCCTGGTCCTTCCCTTGACGAGACTCGCCAGCATCGGCGCGCGGTGGGCGAAATCGGATCGCTGGGCGAACGAGGAGCAAGCCTGACATGGGCAGCGAGATCGTCTCGATCCATGGGCGGCGCGTGTGGGATTCTCGCGGCCGCCCGACCGTCGAGGCGGAAGTCCGGCTCGCGACCGGTGCCATCGGGCGCGCGATCGCGCCGGCCGGCGCGTCACGCGGATCGCGCGAAGCGGTCGACCTCCGAGATGGTGGAGCGCGCTTCGGCGGCAACGACGTCATGCATGCCGTCGGCAATGTCAACGGCGAAATCGCGGGTGCGCTCACCGGTTTCGATGCGCACGATCAAGCCGCCGTCGATGCCACGCTCATTGCGCTCGACGGTACGCGGGATAAGGCGCGCCTCGGTGGCAATGCCATGATTGCGGTGTCGCTTGCCATCGCGCAGGCGGCCGCAGCATCCGAAGGCCTCGCGTTGTGGCGCTACCTGGCCGGCGAGGGCCCGGTGTCACTGCCGTTGCCCGAGATCCAGATCTTCGGTGGCGGCGCCCACGCCGGCAGGCGCATCGACATTCAGGACCTGATGGTGATTCCGATGGCGGCAACGTCCTTTACCGAAGCGCTTTGCGTCAGCGCAGACGTGTATCGCGCGGCCGGCACCTTGATGCACGAGGCGGGCGCTCGTTTTGGCGTTGCCGACGAGGGTGGTTACTGGCCCGCGTTTGCCAGCAACGAAGAGGCGCTGACCGTGCTCGTGCGCGCAATCGAACGGGCAGGCTATACGCCTGGAGACGAGGTGGCCATCTCGCTGGACATCGCCGCGTCGGAATTTGTTCGCGACGGCCGCTATCGTTTTGGTCTCGATGGCCGCGATTTCGACAGCGACGGCCTGGCGGAAGTCTTGCTCGGATGGCTTGATCGTTATCCGGTCGTGTCGATCGAGGATCCGTTCGCCGAAGACGATCGCGATGCATGGATTCGATTTACGAGCGACGCGGGCCAGCGCGTGCAGATTATCGGCGACGACTATTTGACCACGAACACAGCGCGCATCGACGCCGCCGTGAACGATCGGGCGTGCAACGCAGTTCTGCTCAAACCCAATCAGGCAGGGACGCTGAGCGAAACCCTGGCCGCGCGGGATGCTGCGGCGCGAGCCGGCTTTGGCACCATCGTTTCGGCGAGATCGGGCGAAACCGAAGACGTCGCCATCGTCCACCTTGCCGTAGGATGGAACGCCGGGCAACTCAAGATCGGCTCGTTCGCGCGCGGCGAGCGGACGGCGAAATGGAACGAGGGACTGCGTATCGAAGAGGCGTCGGGCGCGCGTTACGCCGGCGCGGCGGCGCTGCGGCGCGCGTTGTCCCGTTGAATCGTTGGCCGGACCGGCGCACAATCGCGCCAGCTTACATATCAAGCATCTTCCCGGGAGGCCATAAATGTTTTGCGGACAATGCGGTCAGCGTATCGTCGACGGCGTCAAGTTCTGCTCCCACTGCGGAGCGGCGGCGCCAGTGCCTGTAGCAGCAAGCCCAACGCCGGTCCCGCCCGCCCCGCCGATTCCGCCTCCGCCACCCCCTGCGGCCGCGCCTTCCCCGCCGATTCCATCTCCGCCGCCCCATGCGGTCGCGCCCGCAGCGCCAATTCCACCGCCCCCGCGCCCGGCAGTCGAACCCGCAGCAGCCGCCGCAAGCGCGCCGCCCCCTGCCGCCTCGATCGGAATTCCGCCGCCCCCCCCGCCGCCGCATATTCCATCGGGCGGTCCGGCCGACCCGCTGCCGCGCTTTGACGCGGCGATGGCCCACGGAATATTCGCGCGGATCAAGGGAATACTGCTGTCACCGAAGACTGAGTGGCCGCTGATCGCAGCGGAGCCGAAAACCTCCGGTGAGATCTATATAGGCTACGTATTGCCGTTGGTGGCGATCGGCGTCCTGGCGACGTTCCTTGGCAACACCATCATCGGCGTCAGCGTGCCCTTCATCGGCAGCGTCAGGACCGGCATTATCGCCGGCGTGTTCGCCGCTGTGCTCGGATTTGTTTTCGCCTTTATCGGCGTGTGGCTGATCTCGTGGCTGATCGACATTCTGGCGCCCACGTTCGGAGGTCAGCGCGACTCGTTGCGTGCGCTGAAGGTCACCGCCTACTGCTACACGCCGGCGTGGATTGCGGGTGTCTTCCATCTCATTCCGATGCTGGGTATTCTCGCGATCATTGCCGGTCTGTATGGCTTGTATCTGCTTTATCTCGGCCTGCCGGTGTTGATGCGTTGCCCGCCGGACAAGTCCGTCGGCTACACCATCGTAACCGTGCTCTGCGCCATCGTCGCGGGAGTCGTGATCGGCGTGCTGAGCGCCTGCGCAATCGGCGCGCTCAGCTTCCTCGGACTAGGCGCACTGGGCAAATTCAGCTCTCACAATGACGGTGCCGCCGACACCGCCATGGCCGCGGGTGCGCTATCGAGCATGTTTGGCGGCAAATCCGATGCCGACCGGGCGCGGGTGAGCGACGCGATGGGCAAGCTCGCACGTATGGGCGAAGACGCCGAGCGCGCGGAAAAGGCGGCGAAGGCCTCCGGAGCGGACCCGCGGGCCGCAGGCGGCGCGGCGGTCGACATGAATACCGCGCTCAACGCGGTCGGACAGATCATGACCGGCGGCAAGGATATCCAGACGGTCGATTTTCACCGCCTCAAGGACATGCTGCCCGAAAAGATAGCCGGAATGACGCGAACAGAGGCCTCGGGTCAGAGCGGCGAAACCATGGGCATCAAGGCGTCGAGCGCGACCGCGCGATATGAGGACGCTGCGAACGGCAGCATTCAGGTCGAGATCTCCGACTTGGGATCGTTGTCGGGTCTCG
>JADGRP010000135.1 GCA_017880805.1 Burkholderiales bacterium | reverse complement strand
GGTCGAACCCGGCCGATGTTTCGATCTCAAGGACAGGAAAGTACGGCGTTTCGGCGACAGCGAAGCAGCCGGACAGGTCGTGCTTTAGTACTTGAAACAAAACACAATCGGCACTATACGCACTATCCCCGGCGGGGTCAAACGGCTGTCAAGGGGGAGCCGAATGCCCCAAAACGCCCAAACTCACGAGGAAAGTTCTTGACGGACCAGTGCCGCCCCCGCCGCCAATGCATCCAGTTTGGCGCGCGCGACGCCGCGTGGCAGCGGCACCATGCCGCAATTGGTGCAGGCGTGGAGACGGTTCGCCGGAACGAAGGCGAGGGCCGCCCTCAGGGTCGCAGCCACCTCCTGCGGCGTTTCCACCCTGTCGGTCGCGACGTCGATGGCTCCGACCAGCACGTCCTTTCCCGCAAGTAGGCCAAGGAGCTCAAGCGGGACGTGGGAGTTGGCGCATTCCAGCGAAACCTGGTGGATGGAAGACTGCGACAATAAGGGGAAGGTCTGCTCGTATTGCCTCCACTCCGACCCCAGGGTCGCTTTCCAGTCGATATTCGCCTTGATGCCGTAGCCGTAGCAGATATGGACGGCCGTATCGCACTTCAGCCCCTGCACGGCGCGCTCGAGGGCGGCGATGCCCCAAGCGCGCACTTCGTCGAAGTAGACATTGAACGCCGGCTCATCGAACTGGATCACGTCGACGCCGGTGGCCTCGATGGCGCGCGCTTCTTCATTCAGGATTTCCGCAAAAGCCCACGCCAGCTTTTCCCGGCTCCGGTAGTGGGCATCGTAGAGGGTGTCGACCATGGTCATCGGCCCCGGCAACGTGAATTTCACCTTGCGCCGGGTCTGGCCGCGCAAGAAACTGGCGTCGTCGACGTAGATCGGGTGCGTTCGCGCGACGGGCCCGACGACGACCGGGACGTCGGCATCGTAGCGGTTGCGAATTCGAACGGTTTTCTTGTGCTGGAAATCGACACCCTCGAGATTCTCGATCAGCGTCGTGACGAAGTGCCGGCGGGTTTGCTCACCGTCGGTGACGATGTCGATGCCCGCGTGTTCCTGATCGAACAATGCGAGCCGTACCGCGTCACGCTTGCCCTCGGCCAGCTTTTCACCTTCGAGCAGCCAAGGCGCCCAGAGTTGATTGGCCGGCGCCAGCCAAAGAGGCTTGGGCAGGCTTCCGGCAATGGTCGTGGGTACGAGCGTGGGCATGGAGTCTCCGCGCGAATCGCCCCTCAAGTCAGGGGCGGCCGATTATAGCGCCGCGAGAAATTCGGCCGCGTTTTCGGCGGCGGCACTTGATCAATCCTCTGCAGCCACGTACCGTGACCAACGCTCGAGCGTCCGGTCCGCGGCAAGGTCAAGCCGCCCGCCCATTCTCTCTGTGCCGCCTCAAACCTCATTGCATCCATGACCCGAGTCCTCTTTACCGAGCAAGATTATCCAGACGTCTTGCTGGAACGCGGCGTGCTCGGGGCTGCCGGCATCGAGCTCGTACTCGGCGACTGCAAGACCGAAGCTGCACTGATCGCCGCAGGAACGGATGTCGACGCGTTCCTGATTCAGTACGCGCCTATAACGGAGCGGGTGATTCTGGAGTTGCCTCAATTGGGACTGGTGAGCCGAATCGGGGCAGGGTTCGACACCGTCGATACCGAGGCCTGCGCCAAGCACGGTGTCTGGGTCGCGAACTCGCCTGACTACGGTGTCGGCGAGGTGGCGACGCACGCGTTGTCGCTCGCACTGGCGCTGATTCGCAACGTGATCGGATATCACCGCGACGTCAACGCCGGCACGTGGCATTACCTTTCGTCGGGAAGGTTGAGACGCGCCAGCGAAATGACGCTTGGCATCGTCGGCCTGGGGCGCATCGGCAAACGCATGGCGCATATTTCTCGCAACGCGTTCAAGCGCGTCATTGCCTGCGACCCTTACCTCATCGACGGCGATTTCCCGGCGTACGTCGAGCGGGCGGACCTTGGTGCTCTTTTCGAGCAAAGCGATGTAGTAAGCCTGCACACGCCGCTCAACGACGAGACACGCGGCATGATCGACGAGCGCGTGCTGCGGCGCATGCCTCCGGGGTCGTTCCTGGTCAATACCTCCCGCGGCGCCGTCGTCACGATCGACGATTTGCTTGACGCACTCGATAGTGGAATACTTGCCGGCGCCGGATTGGATGTCCTGCCGGTCGAGCCGCCCCCTCCCGAGAGCAGGCTGCTGGGCCACCCCAAGGTGATCCTGACGCCGCATGCCGCATTTTTCAGCGAGCAGTCGGAAGTCGAGCTGCGGCGAAAGGCGGCGCAAAACATCGTGACCTGGGCGAAGACGGGCCGGCCGGATTATGTAGTCGTACGAGGCACGCGGCGTCCGCGCTCGTAGGCGGTGCGACCCAGAGCAGCCGTCTTCAGAACGGTTTTTCGAAGGAGGAGAATGGCAGCGGTAAGCATCAAGGCGGTGCGCAAGAGCTTCGGCTCGACGCAGGTGATACGCGGCGTGGATATCGAGATTGCCGACGGGGAATTCTGCGTCCTGGTCGGACCCTCGGGATGCGGCAAGTCGACGTTGCTGCGCATGATCGCCGGCCTCGAGGAAATCACCGACGGCGAAGTCAGCATCGGCGGCAAAGTCGTCAACCGCATTGCGCCGAAGCAACGGGACATCGCGATGGTGTTCCAGAACTACGCGCTGTATCCGCACATGACGGTGCGCGACAACATGTCGTTCGCGCTGATGCTCGCAAAGCAGAGCAAGGACGACATAGAAGCGCACGTTGCCAAGGCGGCGGATATCCTTGGCCTGACTCAATTGCTCGACCGCTATCCACGGCAGCTCTCCGGCGGCCAGCGGCAGCGCGTCGCAATGGGCCGCGCGATCGTGCGCGATCCGCAGGTTTTCCTGTTCGACGAGCCGCTGTCGAACCTCGATGCCAAGCTTCGGGTGCAAATGCGCACCGAAATCAAGGAGCTGCACCAGCGTTTGAAAACGACCTCGATCTACGTAACGCACGATCAGATAGAGGCGATGACCATGGCCGACAAGATCGTGGTCATGAAGGATGGCGTGGTCGAGCAGATCGGCGACCCGCTCACCTTGTACGACCAGCCGAATAACATTTTCGTGGCCGGTTTTATTGGCTCGCCGGCGATGAACATGATCCCCGGCATCGCGCGCAGCAACGACGGAATCGTGGAAGTGGAGTTCGACGGCGGCCTGAGTTTGCCGATTCCGGTCAGCGCCCGCGCGACCGACGGGCAGCGCGTTCTCTACGGCATGCGCCCGGAGCACTGCCTGCTGGAGGAAGGTGCTGGCTTTCCGTCGGATGTCGTCGTGGTCGAACCGACAGGGGCCGATACTCAGCTCTACTGCCGGTTCAATGGACAGGAACTGACCTCGCTGGTGCGCGACCGGGTGAGTTGTCGCGCCGGCGATCGCATTTCGTTAAAGCCGGATCTTGCACGCGCGCATCTGTTCGATGCGGACAGCGGAGCGAGGCTGGCTGCCTAGAATCGCCAAAGGTCCCAAGCCGCATCGGCGATCACCATTTGCAAGTCGTCAACAGGAGGAGATAAGCATGAATGATTTCAAGCGCCGCGATTTTCTCAAGGCTACCGTCGGCGTCGCCGCCGGTACCGCGCTCGGAACCGGCTCGGCGTTGTTGCCGGCTGAGGCCGTCGCACAGCAATACAAGGCCGCGCCGGAGAAGGGCGCCAAGCTGCGCGTTCTGCGTTGGAAGAGATTCGTCCAGGGCGATGAGGACGTCTGGGCGGCGAACACCAAGAAGTTCACGCAGATGACGGGCATCGAGGTCCGTGTCGACGCCGAGGGCTGGGAGGATGTGCGGCCGAAGGCAGCCGTGGCGGCCAACGTCGGCAGCGGCCCCGACATCATCATCAGCACGATGGAGGACGCACATCAATATCCCGACAAGCTGGTCGATGTCACCGACGTCGCCAACTATCTCGGCGCGAAATACGGCGGCTGGTTCGAGTCGTCCAAAGCGTACGGCATGGAGGGCAAGAGGTGGGTTGCGATCATGATGGGCGCCGCCGGCAACGCGATGGTGTATCGCGAGAGCTCGCTGAAGGCGGCCGGTTTCGATGCATTTCCCAAGGACATGCCCGGGTTTCTCAAGCTCTGCCAGGCGCTCAAGGCAAAAGGAACACCAGCCGGTTTCGCGCTCGGTAATGCGACAGGTGATTCGAGCTGGACGCACTGGCTGGTGTGGGCGTTCGGGGGCAAGCTGGTCAACGAAAAGAATCAGGTCGCGATCAACAGCCCCGAGACGATCGCCGCGCTCGAGTATTCCAAGCAACTCTACGAGACCTTCATCCCCGGAACGCTGTCGTGGCTCGACCCGAATAACAACAAGGCGTTTCTCGACGGACAGCTGCATCTCACCGCCAACGGCATCTCGATCTACTATGCGGCGAAGACTTCGCCGGATCCCAAGCTGCAGGAAATGGCCAAGGACATCGAGCACGCAGCGTTCCCGGTCGGCGTGACCGGCAAGCGTGCCGTTCTGAATCTCGTGTTTCCGATGATGATCTTCAAATACTCCAAGTATCCGAACGCCGCCAAGGAGTACCTGCGTTTCATGATGGAGCGCGAGCAGTACGTTCCGTGGCAGGAGGCGTCGATCGGCTACGTCTGTCATCCGCTGGCCGGCTACGAGTCGAGCCCGTTCTGGACCGCCGATCCCAAGAACACCCCATACCGCGATTGCATGAAGGACATGCGTCCGAACAGCTTTGCGGGGAGCATGGGGTACGCGTCGGCGGCGGCGGTGGCGGACTTCATCATTCCGAACATGGTTGCCGAAGCGGCCTCGGGCTCGAAGACGCCCAAGGAAGCGGCGGAGCGGGCGCAGCAGCGGGCGGAACGCTATTACAAGGTTTGAGGGTGCGTCAGCGCTGCTGACATACTCTCGGTGAGGATCGAGGGCGCCATGAAGTGGGCGCCCCCGGTCCTCGCGGTCGACCCGGCATCGCGTGCGCGAGCGCCGAACTCATCCGGCTGCCGCCGCCTGATTGGATTGCTTTGTAATTCGGTTTCCCGATGACCGTCCTCGCGCCCCCGCAGACAGCGCTTTCGCGCGCACTCGACAATCGCACCGTGCTCGGGCTGCTGTTCATGCTGCCCGCCGCGACACTGTTGCTGTTGTTCCTGACCTACCCGCTCGGACTGGGCACGTATCTGGGATTCACCGATACCAAGATCGGCCGTAGCGGCGTCTGGATCGGTCTTGAGAATTACGAGTATCTATGGGGCGACGCGGTCACGCGTCTGGCGCTGTTCAACACGATCTTCTACACGTCCGTCGCCAGCGTCATCAAGTTCGGGCTCGGTTTGTGGCTGGCGCTGTTGCTCAACAAGCATCTCCCGTTCAAGGCCTTTCTGCGGGCGATCGTGCTTCTGCCCTTCATCGTTCCGACCGCGCTCTCGGCCATCGCCTTCTGGTGGATCTACGACTCGCAATTCTCGATCATCAGCTGGGCGCTGATGAGGATGGGGGTGATTCACGAGTACATCGACTTTCTCGGCCAGCCTTGGGCAGCGCGCTTTTCCACGATTGCTGCCAACATCTGGCGTGGCGTGCCGTTCGTCGCGATTACGCTGCTCGCCGGCCTGCAGACGATCTCGCCTTCGTTCTATGAGGCGGCGAGCCTCGACGGCGCGTCGCCCTGGCAGCAATTCCGTTATGTGACGCTGCCGCTGCTGACGCCGATCATTGCCGTGGTGATGACTTTTTCGGTGCTCTTCACGTTCACCGACTTCCAGTTGATCTACGTCCTGACGCGCGGCGGGCCGCTCAATTCGACCCATTTGATGGCGACCTTGTCGTTTCAACGAGCGATATCCGGCGGCAGCTTGGGCGAGGGCGCCGCCATTGCGACGGCGATGGTTCCGTTTCTGCTCGCCGCGATCCTGATCTCCTACTTCGGACTGCAACGGCGTGCGTGGCAGCAGGGCGCGGCGGATAAATGAGCCAAGCGAAGATCAGCGCGGCGATCCGCAACGCGGACGCGAAGCCCGAAGTCATCGACTCGATGGGAATGAGCTACCTGGTGTCGCTGCCGAAGCGTGTTGTCTCCGTTTACCTGCCGCTCTTCGTTTTTGTCGTAGTCCTGCTGTTCCCGTTCTACTGGATGACGATCACGGCGCTCAAACCCGACGCCGAGCTCCTGTCGCGCGAAGGCAATCCGTTCTGGGTGCAAAATCCGACGCTTGCCCACATCAAGAAGCTGCTCTTCGACACCGAGTATCCCGATTGGCTTTGGAACACGATCGTGGTTTCGGTAACTGCGACCTTCCTGTCGATTTTCTGCAGCGTGCTGGCGGCTTACGCGATCGAGCGGCTGCGCTTTCGCGGCTCGCGCTACGTCGGCATGAGCATTTTTATGGCCTATCTCGTTCCACCGTCGATCCTGTTCATCCCGCTCGCGGCGATGGTATACAAGCTCAACCTGTTCGATACCCGGCTCGCGCTCATCCTCACCTACCCGACGTTCCTGATTCCTTTCTGCACCTGGCTGCTGATGGGATATTTCAAGTCGATTCCGATCGAGCTCGAGGAATGCGCACTCATCGACGGGGCGAGCCGATTGCAGATCCTGATCAGGATCATCCTGCCGCTCGCGGTGCCTGGGCTCATTTCCGCGGGGATTTTCGCGTTCACGCTGTCCTGGAACGAATTCATTTACGCGCTGACGTTCATTTCCTCATCGGAGGTCAAGACCGTTCCTGTCGGCGTGGTGACCGAGCTGGTCGAGGGCGACGTGTACCACTGGGGCTCGCTGATGGCCGGGGCGCTGTTCGGCTCGCTGCCGGTCGCCATCCTCTATTCCTTTTTCGTCGAATACTATGTGTCGGGCCTCACCGGCGCGGTCAAGGAATGATCCCGTGACGGCGTCAGGGTTGAATTGCGTCGATCGGCCCCCAATCCGATACAATTCGTATTCAACGACTGTCCGATTCCGCGAAAGCCACCGATGAACACACAAGACGTCATTCGAGACCAGGTCACGAACCATCCGGTCGTGCTGTACATGAAGGGCACGCCACAATTTCCACAATGCGGCTTTTCCAGCGCCGCGGTGCAGATGCTGAAGGCCTGCGGCGTCGAAAGCCTGTTTACGGTCAACGTCCTTACCGAGCCCGAGATCCGCCAGGGCATCAAGGACTACGCCAACTGGCCGACGATTCCTCAGCTTTACGTCAAAGGGGAGTTCGTCGGAGGTTCGGACATCATGCGCGAAATGTACGAATCGGGAGAGCTGCAGCAGCTGCTGTCGAAGCAGGCGGCCTGACCGCCGTCGACGCGCGGAAAGCGGCCGCCGCTGCGGCCGCTTTTGCATCGTTGCCGCGATCCTTTCTGGCGCTCGCTCAGTAGCGCTGGGCGGCGCTCATTGGCGCTTCGATGCTGCGATGTCGATGTTCGACGTTTCGCGCGTTCGGACTACGATCTCCACCTTGCCGCCGCCGTTTGCCAATCCAATTAACATAATTAAAACAATATGTTATTGAAGTAATATCGTTATACCGCGCCGTGCTATGTGACGGCGCACGGGATAACGACGAACCAGGCGACGTGTCGATGCAGCTGACACGGGCCGTGCACGGCAGGAAAACCTCAGGTCCGGGCGCGCTGGATGCGCTTGACTTCGGGGATATGCCGCAGCGAAAACAGTACGTGTGCAAGATGCCGGCGATCGCGCACTTGCACGGTGAAGAACATGGCGACCACGTCGTCGCCGTCC
>JADGRP010000013.1 GCA_017880805.1 Burkholderiales bacterium | reverse complement strand
GAGCCGCACGCAATTCACGGCAACGGGTGGCAACGGGCGTGGCGCGTGACGCGACGCGAGGCCTCGCATCTGGCGATCGGGCTCGAGCACGACGCGTCCGGCGCACGGGCACGCGAATGGCCATTTCCCTACCGCGCGCGCCAGCGATTCGACCTCGTCGCCGATGCGCTGGCCGTCAGACTGGAACTCGCGCTCGACATCGAAAATACCGGCAGCCACGCGGTTCCCTTCGGCTTGGGATGGCACCCCTATTTCGTTCGCGATCTTCAGACCGAGCTCGGTTTCGCGGCGGGCGGCGTTTGGCACACCGATCCGTCGCGCCTGCCGACGCGGTTCGACGCGGTGCCGCCGCAATGGAATTTCGATCCACCGCGTCCCATCGGCGCCACCGTGCTCGACAACTGCTTTGCCGGCTGGCGGCCACCGGCGACGGTGCGCTGGCCGGCGCGCAATCTGACCGCGGAAATCGCGTCCGGCCCCGCCTGCGCCCACCTGGTCGTGTTCGTTCCCTCCGACAAGACCGGAGGCAAGTCGTCTTTCGCGCTCGAACCCGTGACGCACATGCCGGATGCATTCAACCGCGCCGGCGACGATCGCGATACCGGCACTCGCGTGCTCGCACCGGGTGCATGCTTTTCTTGTACGATGAGCATCTCGGTGTCGCGGAACGGCTGATGGAAGCCCGCTGATGGAATACCCTCTGGCATGCGTTCTCGACATCAAGGCCAGCCTGGCCGAGTGCCCGGTCTGGTCGGTCGACGAGCAGGCGCTGTACTGGGTCGACATCAACGCGCCTTCGCTCAACCGCTTCGATCCCGTACGCGGCGCAAACCTCGCGTGGCCGATGCCGCAGGCCATCGGATCTTTCGCCTTGCGCGCCCGAGGCGGATTTGTTGCCGCGCTGCGTGATGGAATCTGGTTTGTCCACGGCCAAGGCGATCTCGAGCGCAAGATCGCTGCCGCGCCGTACGACCCCGCGCACCAGCGCTTCAATGACGGCCGCGCCGATCCCCAAGGACGGTTCTGGGTCGGCAGCATGAACGAAAAGCGGGACGCGAATAGCGCACGGCTGTATCGTCTGTCCTCCGATCTCGATCTCGCGCCCGTGCTCGAGGACATGATGATCTCGAACGGGCTCGCCTTCAGCCCCGACGGCCGTACGATGTATCACGCCGACACGCCGGCGCGCACGGTCCGCGCATACGACTTCGACGGCGCGCACGGCGCACCATCGAACGGCCGCGTGTTCGCGCGTTTCGACGGCGAAAACGATCGGCCCGATGGCGCCGCGGTGGACAGCGAGGGATGCTACTGGAGCGCATTTTATCGCGGAGGCAAGCTGGTGCGACTCTCGCCACAGGGGCGGCTGCTGGCCGAATATGCCGTTCCTGCCATGTGCCCGACGATGTGCGCGTTCGGCGGCGAAGACCTGCGCACGCTCTATGTGACGACCGCGCGCCAGATGCGCGAGGCCGACGAGCTCGCGCGCCTCCCAGAGTCGGGCGGGATTTTCGCCATGAGGGTCGATGTCGCAGGCCTGCCCGAGCCAAAGTTCGCCGGCTGAAGCCAGCGACCCAAGCGAGATCACGATGCAGCTTGAAAGCACCGCCTTCATTCGCCTCGACGCGCCCAATAGTCTCGGCGCGACGGCATCCGGTGCGTCTTTCGCCACCAACACCGGCGACATCCTCGAAGTGGCGTGTTTCGGGCCCGGCATCTTCCGGCTCCGGGTCGGACCCAATACCCGTCCGGACTACGGCCTGGTCCTCGGCCGCGCCCAGCGCTGCGACGTGGCGCAGCCCGCGCCGGGCGTTTGGACATTCACTTCCGGCAACGCGCGCCTGGAAATCGGAGGTGAGCCGCTGTCGATCAGGCTGTTTCATGACGAGCAGCGGGTCCTCGTTTCGATCACCGATGAACACTTCCGCGGTTTCACACGCCTGCCGGTGATTGGCCGTGCGCGCAACGGCCAGCAATGGATCGCCGCCTTCGCGCTTGGTTCCGGCGAGCCGGTGTACGGACTGGGCGAGAAATTCGGACCGCTCAATAAGCGCGGCCAATTGGTCGAGTCGCAGGTGGAAGACGCGCTTGGCGTCAACACCGGGCTCTCGTACAAGAATGTGCCGTTCTGCTGGGGCTTAGGTACGGGGAAGGCCGCGTGGGGCATATTCGTCAACACCCCGGGGCGGGTCACGCACGGCGTCGGCTACCCCGACTGGTCGCATCGTTCGTATTGCGCCGTCGTCGAGGATGAAGCGCTCGACCTGTTCCTGATCGCAGGCCGCGATCCGGCGCAGGTGATCGATCGCTTCACGCACCTTACCGGTCGCGCGCCGGACGTCCCGCTGTGGGGGCTAGGGCTTTGGGTCTCCAAAGCCTACTATCGCACGCCCGAAGAAGCCATCGCAGTCGCCGCCAAGCTTCGCGCCCGCCGCATTCCCTGCGATGTGCTGACTTTAGACGGGCGCGCTGCATGGGACGTCCAGACTCGCTTCGACTTTCATTGGGACCCGCAGCGCTTTCGCGATCCGCCGGCGGTGCTGGCCAGGATCAAGGCGAACTCGCTCAAGGTGTGCGTTTGGGAAT
>JADGRP010000134.1 GCA_017880805.1 Burkholderiales bacterium | reverse complement strand
GCTCGCGAACCTGACTGCGACGACATACACGGTTCAGGCAGTGCCGACGGGAGCACAAGTGGGCGACCCGTGCGGCACGATGACCTATACCGAGTCTGGCGTGAAGGACGTCTCGGGAGGAACGTGGACCAAGTCGCAGTGCTGGTAACAGCGCAACGACCCACCGTCGTTCTTGCGTAAGATCCCGTAGCGCAGCCCCCCGGTAAGGGCGTACGCTCTCCGCCCCTCGCGTTACAAGCGCCATCCCATCTCCACCCTCTGCGTCGTCTTGCAGCGCGAAGGCGCCCACGCAGGATTATCATGTGTGCTGCGCCCGAGCCAGGCGCGAGCGACACGACTCGAGGACCGTCACATGCGACGAAATGCACTTCGGCTGGCCGCGTTCGGTTTTGCGTTCGCGATGGGCAGCGCCGCGGCGCAGGGTCAGCTCAACATCATATGCAGTGTGCAACTCCCGTGGTGCGAGGCGGTCGTCAATCAGTTTCAAAAGGACACCGGGATCAAGATCGGGATGACGCAGAAATCCGCCGGTGAAGCGATGGCGCAGGTGGCCGCCGAGCGCGCGAATCCGAAGGTAGACGTCTGGTACACCGGATCCGGAGATCCGCATCTGCAGGCGGCGGAGCTGGGTCTCACCGAGGAATACCATTCGCCGATGCTTTCGCAGCTGCACGAATGGGCCGTGCGCCAGGCCGAGCAGTCGAAATATCGCACGGTTGGCGTCTACACCGGCGCATTGGGGATCGGCTACAACCCGGAGATTCTGGCCAAGCGCAAATTGCCCGAGCCGAAATGCTGGGCCGATCTCGCCAATCCGATCTACCGCGACGAAGTGCAAATGGCCAATCCGAACGCGTCGGGAACCGCGTACGCCACCATTGCGACCTTCGTTCAGATCTTCGGCGAGGACAAGGCCTTCGAGCTGCTCAAAGGCATGCATCGGAACATAAACAATTATCCGCGCAGCGGACCCGGCGCGATTCGCGCGGTCGGCCGCGGCGAAACCGGCATTGCCGTGACTTTCCTGCACGACGGCGTCACCGAGATCGCGGGCGGATTTCCGGTGAAGATCGTCGTTCCGTGCGAGGGCACGGGATACGAAGTGGGCTCGATGAGCATCATCAAAGGCGCCAGGAATCTCGAAAACGCAAAGAAGTTCTACGACTGGGCGCTGACGCCCGTGGCGCAGAAAATCGGCGCCGAGACCAAGAATTACCAGACGCCATCGAACAAGGCTGTGCCGGCGCCGCCCGGCGCGCCGAAGATGGACGAGATCAAGCTGATCCACTACGACTTCGCTAAGTACGGCAGCGCGGCCGAGCGCAAGCGCCTGCTGGAGAAGTGGGATCGCGAGGTCGCGGCAATACCGCGTTAGCGAACATTTTCGCGCGCGGCTCCGCGCGCGATTTCAACGAACCCGAGACACCCAGGCTCGCACGCGCGGACCGTAGACATTCTCCGCCAGCCCCGCGAACACCAGCGCGACGCCGACGGCCTGTAACGGCGCGAGCGATTCGCCAAGAAAAATCGCGCCGCTGGCCATCCCGGAAACCGGTATCAGCAGCGCGAACGGGGCGATGAGTCCGGTCGGATAGCGATGCAGCAATCGCGCCCACGATGCGAATCCGAACAGCGTCGCGCCCCAGGCGAGGAATAATATGCAGCTCCAGGTAAGTATTCCCGCTGACGTCACGGCGGCCCACGCCGAAGCGCCGCCTTCGAAGAAGTAGGAGAGCAGCGCAAGTGGAAGCGGTGGGATCAGGCTCGACCAGACGACCAGGCTGAACATATCGGCTTCGTGCCTTGTGGCCGCTCGCTTGGAGATCACGTTGCCGACGCCCCAGGCAAACGCGGCAACGATGACCAACACAAAGCCGACCAATGTCGCGTGGGCGCCGTCGATCAGCTTTTGCACGCCGAGAACGGCGATGCCGGCGGTGGCGATGACAGCGCCGACGAGATTGTGTCGTTGCAATCGGTCGCCGAGAAAGGCGATGGCGAGACCGATGGTGAAGAACACCTGCACCTGGATCACCAGCGACGAGAGCCCGGCGGGCATGCCGAGCTTCATCCCCAGAAACAGCAAGCCGAACTGGAACAGGCCGATCGCCAGGCCATATCCGGCCACGTTCCGCCACGGCATGCGCGGCCGCTTGATCACCAGCACCAGCGGCACCGCGGCGAAGGAGAAGCGCAGCGCGGCGAGCGCAAAGGGCGGCATTTCACGCAAGCCGACTTTGATCGGAACAAAAGAGAAGCCCCACAGCGTGACGACGGCCAGCGTCAACAGCAAATCGCGTGGCGCGAGCGCGTGCTTCATGCCGATAGGCGCGACGTTGCGCCTGGGCGGAGCGTCTTTCGGATCGCTTGCGCGTTGCTGCCGCGCCTCACAGCTCGATCACGCGGCGGGTCTGCAGCGATTCCCGCAGGGCGAGAGCGATTCGCGTTGCTTCGGTTGCGTCGTGCAGTGTCAGGAGAGGCGCGCGATCGTCGAGCACGGCATCGACAAAATGCGTCGCCTCGCGCAGGAACGCCTCCTCGAACCGCTCATAGAAAGTCGGCGTGCATTCGTTGCGCACTCCGTGCGCATCGGCGATGTCGACGCGGTTCAGGCGCGGGTTCTGGCCGACGGTCAGCCGGCCGTGTGTGCCGAAGATCTCGGTCGATGTCTCGTGCCCGTGCGCCATGGTACGCGACGCATAAAAACACGCCATCTGGCCGTCGGCGAATTCGCAGGTCGCCACGCCATTGTCGACATCGCCGAATTCGCGCAAGCCCTCGTGCAGCGCGATGACGCCGGTCGCGAATACGCGTACCGGTTCGGGATCGCCGAGGAGCCACCGGGCAAGATCGATATCGTGCACGGTGCAGTCGAGGAAGATGCCGCCGCTCGTGGGCGCAAAGCGCACGAAAAAGCCCGATGGATCGTTCATGTCCAGATTTTGCGACCGCACCAGGAACGGTTTGCCTATCATGCCTGCACGGACCTTGTCGTACGCGTCGCGATAGCTCGGATCGAAGCGCCGTCCGTAGCCGATCATGACCTTGAGCCGCGGGTGCGCCGCCGCCAGTTCCTCGACCCGACGGCAATCCGCGAGATCGAGCGAGAGCGGCTTTTCGCAGAACACGTGCTTGCCCGCTTGCAGTGCCTGCACGATCTGTTCGGCGTGCAAGGACGTGGGCGTCACCAGGAACACCGCGTCCACCCGGGCATCCGCGAGCAGGTCGTGATAGTCGCCATATAACGTCGCCACGCCGAGATCCTGCTTGGCCCAGGCGAGCTCAGCCTCCACCGGGCTGCACGCGGCAAGCAGCTCGGCGCGCGGAACGCGCCGCGCGAGATTTTCCGCATGCCGGCGGCCCAGACGGCCAAGACCCGCGATACCTATGCGCAAGCGAGAAATTGTGGTCATTGCTTCCTTTGCCGGCCGGAATTCATTCCGTCACCCGGCCTTTGCAATGCTTCTTCTTGAGGCGGCCTGATGGCGCCAGCCGGCGATGGCTGGATAAATTCGCCGCTACAGTTCGATCGCGCGCCGCTCGCGCCATGAATGCGTGGCCGCATCCGCGAGCTCGAGCGCCTTGACGCCATCATGAATGGTTGTCTGCAGCGGCTTTCCGTTGGCCAGCGCGTCGAAGAAGTGCGCCATCTCGTTGGCATACGCGTCGCGATAGCGCTCCAGGAAAAAATGCTCGGGCTTGTCCTGGCTGACATTGACGGCGTTGTGCGCGAAAACTTCGGTTGGCTTGTGATTTCCCGCCTGCAGCATTCCTTTGCTGCCGAGGACCTCGAAGCGCTGATCGTAGCCATAGGCGGCGCGGCGGCTGGTGTTGATTTGTGCGATCCGGCCGCGACGGGTGCGAATGGTCACCGCGGTGGAATCGATGTCTCCGACGCTGGCGATCGCCGGATCGGTGAGACAACTCCCGGTTGCGAACAGCGTCAGTGCCTCGTCGTCGAGTATCCAGCGGAAAATGTCGAAGTCGTGTATCAGCATATCCTTGAAGATGCCTCCCGACGTGCCCAGGTACTCGATGGACGGCGCACCCGGATCGCGGCTGGTGACGACCAGCATCTCCGGCTCGCCGATCTCGCCTGCGGCAAGCCGCGCCTTCAGCGCCGCAAACGTCGGATCGAAGCGGCGCTGAAATCCGATCATGCAGACGACGCCGGCCTTGCCTACCGCCTGGGCACAAGTGCGGGCGCGCACCAGGTCGAGATCGAGTGGCTTTTCGCAGAAGATAGCCTTGCCTGCGGCCGCGCCCCGCTGCACCAGGTCCGCGTGCGTGTCGGTGCTCGAAGCGATGACGATGGCGGTGATCGCCTCTTCGGCAAAGATCGCGTCCGCGGTCCGCACTTCGGCGCGATGCTTGACTGCGAGCTCGACCGCGGCAGCGCGGTTCACGTCGGCGACGTATTTGAGCCTGACGCCTGGCTGACGCACCAGATTGGCGGCGTGAATGCTGCCGATGCGGCCTGCGCCAAACAATGCGACTTCGATCATAGTGACTCCGCTATTGGTGAGCGTTTGAGCAGCCACTCGTGCGCCGGGTCGTTCTTGAAATGCCACTCGCGCGTCGGGCCAGCCATCACGTTCAAATAGTACGAATCATAGCCATACGGCACGACCACCGGATGATAGCCCCTCGGGACCATTACGACATCGTGATCCTCGACCGCGAGGGCTTCGTCGAGCGAGCGGTCGTCGCTGTATACGCGCTGAAACGCGAAGCCCTGAGCCGGGTTGAGTCGGTGGTAATACGTTTCCTCGAGCGAGCTCTCGAGCGGAAGGTTGTCGGTATCGTGCTTGTGCGGCGGATAGCTCGACGAGTGTCCACCTGGCGTAATGACTTCAACCACCAGCAGATGATCCGCCGCTTCCGTTTGCGGCAGGATGTCGCAGACGAAGCGCTGATTGAGGCCCTCGCCGCGAGCAAAGCGTTTCATCGTTTCCGGCTCGATCAGACGCGCGGGCGAGCGGCCCTTTCCAGGCGCGCTTGCCACGCCAACCTCGCTTGGCGTGTGCGCGCGGATGGTCACGCCGTTGCCGCGCGGAAGATAAACGGCGTATGGCGCGCGCGGCTCGAACACGCTGCTTCGACCGCCGATTTCGCGCCACGTCTGGCCTGCGCTCTTGACGCTCACCGTGCCGCTCAGGACGACGATGCACAGCTCGTCGGTGGCGCCCGCCCCGGGTGCGATCTCCTCATCGGGCGCGAGCCGGTACGCGGCAAAACCGACATAGTTCCAACCGGCGGATTGCGGGGTTACCCGGACGATTTCGGCGCCGTCGCGCTTGGCTTTGACCAAGAGACTCATGACAGTCCTCTCACCAGAGCGTGCAGATGCCGATAGCCCTTGTCGGCGTAAGCGTAGCTTGGCGCCACGACCGGATCCTGTTCGGCCTCGACCACCAGCCAGCCGCGATAGGCATTGTCATGGAGCAGCGTGAGCAGCGTCTTGAAATCGATCGCGCCGTCGCCCGGCACGGTGAAGGCGCCGTTGATGACGGCTTCGAGAAAGCTCCAGTTGCGATTGCGCGCCATGCGTATCACTTGCGGTCGAACGTCCTTGCAATGAACATGACATACGCGCCGAACGTGTTTGGCTAGCATCGCTGCGGCCGCATTTTCGTCGGCGCCGGCAAAGGCCATGTGCCCGCTGTCGAAGAGCAGGCCGACTTCGTCGCCGACCAGCGCCATCAATTGATCGACATCGGCCGGCGTCTCCACGTATGCACCCATATGGTGGTGATACGCCAGTCGAACACCGCGCGTAAGAGTGTGACGCGCGAGCGCGGTGAGCCGGCCGGCGTAAGCAATCCACTGCTCCCGACGGAAAAAGCGCGGACGCTTGTACAGCGGCGCGGATGTGCCCTGGATGCTATCGGCCACTTCGCCGTAGACCATGACCTTGGCGCCGTTGTCGGCAAGAAGTCCGAGGTGCGGCCCGACAGCGCGGATCTCCTCTTCCACCGAGCGGCGCGCGATCTGGCCCGAGTACCAGCCGGAGACCAGCTCGAGCCCGTGTTGCGAAAGAACCTTCCGCAGCGCTTCGGATTGGCGCGGAAACTTGTTGCCGAGCTCGAAACCCTGGTAGCCGATGGCCTTGCCTTCGGTCAGCGCTACTTCGAGCGGGATCTCGCCCCCGAGCGAAGGCAGGTCATCGTTGCTCCAGGAAATCGGATTGATGCCGATCTTGACGCTGAAGTTGCCGTCTGCGCCTTTGCTCACGGTTTTTGCTGCCGCTTGTCGTGCTCGTAGGCGTGTCGTGCCTTGCGCACCTCTTCCCGGTCGGAGACTTCCGGCACCGCTACTTCCCACCAGCAGCCGCCCTCGGTCGTGGTGCGATCGGGATCGGTTTCGATGCAGATGAGATAGGTGCGATCCGCCGCGCGGGCGCGAGCCATGGCCGCTTCGAGCTGGGGAATAGTCTTCACATTCTCCGCGAGAGCGCCCAGCGACGCGGCGTGCGCGGCGAAGTCGATGCGTGGCGCGCCGTCAGGTCCTTGCGTGCAGTCGTCGAAAAGATTGTTGAACGGCTCACCGCCGCACGCTTGCTGAAGACGATTGATGCAGCCGTAGCCTTGATTGTCGAGCACGACGATGATCAGCTTCTTGCCCAGCATCACTGACGTCGCGATCTCGGAGTTGAGCATCAGGTAGCTGCCGTCGCCGACCATGACGATCACCTCGCGTTCGGGCCTCGCCATCTTGACGCCGAGGCCGCCGGCGATTTCGTAGCCCATGCACGAGTAGCCGTATTCCATGTGGTAGCCGCCCGGCGTCGCGCTGCGCCAGAGCTTGTGCAGCTCGGCGGGCAGCGTTCCCGCGGCGCAGACGACGATGTCGCTCGACGGCGAATGGGCAGAATTGGCAGCCGAGCGCTGAACCGCGCCGATGACTTCGCCTTCGTAGGGAAGCTCTACCTCGCGCCGGCCCGTGACGCGATCCACCGCGGCGCGCCAGTCTTTTGCCGCTTTCGTCGCCTTGCTTTGCCAAGCGCTTGCGGATTTCCAGCCCGGCATCGCGTGCGACAACGCTTCGAGCCCGAGCCTGGCGTCGGCAAGCAACTCCACGCCGCGCCACTTCAACGCATCGAAGACGTTCACGTTGAGGCTCACGAGCCGGGCCTGCGTCGCCAGCGAATGCGAGCCGGTCGTGAAATCCTGCAGCCGCGTTCCGATGGCGAGCACGACGTCGGCCTCGCGGGCAAGCGCGTTGGCGGCGGTCGAGCCGGTGACGCCGATCGCGCCCAGTTGCAACGGATGATCCCAAGGCAGCGCACCCTTGCCGGCCTGAGTTTCCGCGACCGGGACGCCATGCGTATCTGCGAACGCGCGCAGCGCTTCGCTCGCGAGTCCATAGAGCACACCGCCGCCGGCGACGATCAACGGCCGCTTCGATTCGCGTAGCACGGCGACCGTGCGCGCAAGCTCGGCTTCCATCGGCGGCGGCGCGCGGAACACGATGGCGGACGGAGAGAAGAAATCCTCCGGGAAATCGTACGCCATGGTCTGCACGTCCTGCGGCAGAGCGAGCGTGACCGGACCGCAGAGCGCGGGATCGGTCAGCACGTGAATCGCGCGCGGCAATGCGGTCAACAGCTGCTCAGGATAGGCAATGCGATCGAAATAGCGAGATACCGGTTTGAAGCAGTCGTTGGCCGACACGCCGCCGTCGTGGAAATCCTCGACCTGCTGCAAAGCCGGGTCCGGCGCGCGCGACATGAAGACGTCACCTGGCAGGAACAGCACCGGCAAGCGGTTGACGTGCGCAAGCGCCGCTGCGGTCACGAGATTCGTCGCACCGGGGCCGATCGACGTCGTGCACGCCATCATGCGTCGGCGCATGTGCGCCTTGGCGTACGCGATCGCTGCGTGCGCCATCGCCTGCTCGTTGTGCGCGCGGTAAGTGGGCAGCGCTTCGCGATGGCGGAAGAGGGCTTCGCCAATGCCGGCGACGTTGCCGTGGCCAAAAATTGCGAATACGCCTCCGAACAGCGGTACCCTCCCGTCACCGGAGTCGGTATGCAGCGCCGCGAGATAGCGAACAAGCCCCTGAGCGGTCGTGAGACGGACGGTGCTCACGCTGCGGCTCCCTGCGCATACTCCACATGACGTGCCGCGCGCCAGGCATCGATCAGCATTTCAAAAGTGGCGCGCACCTCACGCAACAGCGTCGCGTCATCGATGGTGCCGGCGAGCCATCGGCGGGACGGCGCCTCGAAAATCGTCCGGCCGACGGCAAAGCCGCGACAATACTTGCTCGCGCGCGCAGCGCGAAATCCTGCGCGTAATTCGTCGATAGTCGCCGACTGGCCCAACACCACCACGCCGCGACAGTACGGATCGCGCTCGGCGATCAGCGCGTCGATGGCCTGCCACTGACCAGCGCTCATCGGCTCCAGCTTCCACCATTCGGGATAAATTCCCAGATTATAGAGACGCTTGAGCGATCGCAGGATCGTGTCGATCGCCCGCGGCAGCTCCTTGGGCGGAATGATCTCGAGCAGCAACTCGTGTCCGCTCGCCTGGACCGCGTCGTACAACGCACGAATCTGCGCTTCCTGCTCCAGCCGGTTGTCCAGATCGTCATCGGGATGATATTTGACCAGGCACTTGGCGATATGCTCGTGCGGCCAGCTCAGCAAATGGGTTCCGATCGATCGCCCGCGATCGAATTGCAGCGGATTCGAACCCGGAAGCTCGACCGGCCGGCCGATCCACCAGCCGCGACCGGTGGCGGCGTCGAGCGCGTCCTGGCCATAACGGTCGTCGCATAGCACGCCGACGCTGCAGGAGAGCGAGCGTGCATGCTCGGTCTCGGCCACGGCTTCGACGAACAGCCTCTTGAGCTTCGACAAGCGCGATTCGCCGGCCTGCGCCTCCTGTGCCAGCTCGAAGAACTGGTTGCGATGATCGAAGGCAAACGCAAATACTTCATCGCGCGGTGTTCGCGGCGCCGTGACCCGGTGCAGCCGGGTGAGCGTCACATCCTGATCCGGCCGCGGGATGCTCTCGGCGTTGGCAAGAAAGTAATCGAGCTCGACGCGGGTCGGCATCGCCGGCGCGCAGCCATGGCGCGAGACGACCAATGCGCCGGAGGCGTTGGCGTAGCGGCAGCACGCATCGTAATCCTCGCCGCGCACCCAGCCGGACAGAAACCCGGCGGAGAACGCGTCGCCGGCACCGAGCACGTTCAGGACCGCAACCTCCACGCCGCGGCCGTTGAACGCTTCATCGAGCGAGTCCGGAACAGCGCCGTCCACGACCGCGCACCCCATCGGGCCGCGTTTGACCAGGAGCACGCCGGCGGTCAGTGCGCGCACCGCGCGCAGCGACTCCATAATGTCGGTACAGCCGCCGGCGATGTTGAATTCCTCGATCGTGCCCACGACGAGATCGATCTTGGGCAGGATGCGCTGCAGATGCGCGCTCACCGTGTCGGAGCGAACGTAGCGCGTTTCGCCGTCGCCGCGCTTGGTCAGGCCCCAGAGCACCGGCCGATAGTCGATGTCGAGAATGGTCCGCACGTCGTTCCTGCGCGCGCGATCGAGCGCGAGATTGCTGATGCGGTCGATGTACTGGGTCGAGAAATGGGTGCCGGTGATGAGCAGCGCCTTGCTTCGAGCGATGAACGATTCATCGATATCGGCTTCGGCAATGGCCATGTCGGCGCAATCTTCTCGCATGAAGATCAGCGGAAAGGTGTCCTTGTCCTTGATGCCCAGTACCACCGCGCCGGTAAGTCGTGACGGGTCGGTGCTGACGTGGCTGACGTCGCAACCCTCGCGCGCAATCGTCTCGACCAGAAATCTGCCCAAGGCGTCGTCACCGATGCGGGAGATCAACGCGGCCTTGAGCCCGAGTCTCGCGCAACCGAATGCGGTGTTGGCCGAAGAGCCGCCCAGATATTTCGCGAAGCTGGTCACGTCTTCGAGCCGCGCGCCGATTTGCTGCGCGTAGAAATCCACCGCGAAGCGGCCGAGGCAGATCACGTCCAGCGCGCGGTCGGGGGCGAATCGGGTGGTGTTTCGCATATTCTGTTCCGTCGCGGCGGCGCTTGATCGAAGCTTCGGAAGTTCGCGCTCGCGGCGGTGACCTCTGGCGAGGACGACGTTCGCGCCGACGACCCGGCACGACAACGAAATGCGACGCAGCGTGACGCCTCTGAACGCCGTGGCCGAATTCTCGCGGAGTTTCACGCGAACTGCAAGCGAAGATGGACTACAATTTGGAAAAACACGATCGGACCCGGTTGCGACAAAGGCATAGATCGTCAAGGAGAAGCAATGGTGTCGATGAGAGTGTCATTCAGGAAAATCGCCGCTGTTGCCGGCGTGGCAATGATTGCCGTCGCGGGTGGCGCCCGCGCTCAGGGGCAGCTCAATATCATCTGCAGCGTTCCGATTCCGTGGTGCGAGGCGCTGATTGCGCAGTTTCAGAAGGACAGCGGGGTCAAGGTGGGAATGACCCAGAAGGGTTCCGGCGAGGCGATGGCGCAGGTCGCGGCGGAAAAGGCCAATCCCAAGTACGACGTGTGGTACGCCGGCACCGGCGACCCGCATTTGCAGGCGGCCGAGCTGGGGCTCACCGAGGAATACAAATCGCCGATGCTGCCGCAGCTCTACGAATGGGCGCAGCGCCAAGCCGAACAGTCGAAGTACCGAACCGTGGGCATTTATACCGGAGCGCTGGGCATCGGCTGGAATACGGAATTATTGGCGAAGAAAAAACTTCCCGAACCGAAATGCTGGGCCGATCTCGCCAAGCCCGAGTACAAGGACGAGGTGCAGATCGCCAACCCGAATGCTTCGGGTACGGCGTACTCGACCATCGCAACGTTCGTGCAAATCTTCGGCGAAGACAAAGCCTTTGAATTGCTGAAAGGCATGCATCGCAACACCAATAACTATCCGCGAACGGGGGCCGGCGCGATCCGAGCCGCCGGACGCGGCGAAACGACGATCGCCGTCACGTTCCTGCACGATGGCGTCACAGAAATCTCCGGCGGGTTTCCGGTCAAGGTGGTCGCTCCCTGCGAAGGGACCGGTTTCGAAGTTGGGTCGATGAGCATCATCAAGGGCGCCAGAAATCTCGAGAATGCCAAGAAATTTTACGACTGGGCGCTGACGCCCGCGGCGCAGAAGATCGGAGCGGATACCAAGAATTTTCAGACGCCGTCGAATCGCGCGACGCCCATACCGTCCGCAGCGCCGAAGATGAGCGACATCAAGCTCATCAACTACGACTTCGCCAAGTACGGTGGCGCCGCGGAGCGCAAGCGCTTGCTGGAGAAGTGGGACAAGGAGGTCTACGCGTTACCCAAGTGACTTTTGCGCACGAAGTGCGCAAAAGTCATCCCCGCGAAGGCGGGGATCCATCTTTTCACGTCGCACGAAGTGCGCGAAAGTCATCCCCGTTTATTTTGGTAATTGAGCGGGAATCCATTTGTTCTTAAGTCAACATGGATCCCCGCTTTCGCGGGGACGACACTAGTGGTATCGATGACGAAAGACGATTCGTCCCTTCACGCACGTGATGTCGCTGCGCAAGAAATCGCTCGCAAGGCCGGTGAGCTTGCGCACGATTACTTCTCGCGGCGTGGCGCGCTTGCCGTCGAATCCAAGGGTGCGCAGGACTATGTGAGCCAGGCCGACCGCGCGGTGGAGACGTTGATTCGCGCGGAACTGGCCCGCGAGTTTCCGGAGGACGCGTTTCTCGGCGAGGAAACCGCGGCGTCGTTCGCGGGCGGCGAGGAGCGCATCTGGATCGTCGATCCTATCGACGGCACGCATAATTTTCTGCGTGGCGCACACTACTACTGCGTGTCGATCGCCTTTGTTGCGCACGGCCGGCGCGAAATCGGAGTCGTGTTCGATCCCGAGCACGACGAGCTGTTCCATGCGCGGCGGGAGCACGGCGCATGGCGCACGCACCGAGGCGGAGAGGACCGATTACGCGTCAGTGATTGCACGTCGCTCGCAAGCGCGTTCGTCTGCCTCGGCCACCACGACCGCTACCCCGAGCCTCGGGTGATGGCGATCCGCCAGGCGCTGATGGATGCTGGAACGGCGGTGCGAAGCCTGGGCGCTGGCGCGCTGCAGCTTGCCCACGTCGCGGCGGGGCGCTACGATGCCTTTGTCGAGCTTTCGCTCAACGCGTGGGACGCCATGGCGGGACTGCTGCTGATCGAGGAAGCGGACGGATTCACCGCGCCGTTTCCGGGGCCGAGCGGCTTGCGCACGCCGGCGCCGGTGTTGGGATGCGCGCGCGGCATCGCGGATCCGCTGATGCGAATCGTGGGCGCTTGGAAAGAAGCAGGTAGCGCCTAAGCGTACTCGCCGCTCCACTATCGGTTGGCGGGTTTGAAGGTCTGGCGGTAACGGTTCAGCGCGGGATTCGGCTTGGCCATCGATTCGAACGACGACGGCATCTTGCGTTCCAGCGCTGAAAGCCTGTCCGCCGGCGATGGGTGCGTCTTCAGGAACAAGGCCATCGACTCATCGCTTTGCGGAACGGTTTGCAAAGTCTGCAACACACTGACCAGTCCGTAAGGCTCGTACCCTGCGCGCGCCGCGATGACCACGCCGATCGCATCGGCTTCCATCTCGTCCTCGCGCGAGAGACCGCGAACATAACCTTCCAGCCCGACACGCGCCACGGCGCGAGCGGCTTCGCCGCCAAGGCCGCCGCCACCGCGCAAACTGGCCAGATCGAGCACCAGGCCCTTCTTGGCGTTCTTCCGTATGTCGTTGAGGTGATGCTTGCGCACGACGTGACCCATCTCGTGCGCAAGAACTCCGGCCAATTCGCTTTCCGATCGGATGCGCGCCAGCAGGCCGCGGGTGATGAAAATGTTGCCGCCCGGCGTCGCGAACGCGTTGACCGTCGGCGCTTCGATGATTCCGAAATGCCAAGGCAGGTCGGGCCGGCCCGAAAACTGCGCCAGCCATAGCCCGACATTATTGACGTATCTCTGCTCGGCAGCGTTTTTCTCCAGCGGGGCGGCGCCGAGCAGGCCCGCGGCGATCGACTTGCCCATTTCGATTTCCTGCGGCTCGCTCACCTCGCCGAATGCTTCCTGTGCGCCTTTTGCGACACCCACCGCGCTGCCGACATTGAAGCCGCCAAGCGAGAGTCCGGAAAGCGCCGTGCGTGGAACGTCGCTTTGTCCGCCCTGCTGCGGCTCGTCCGGACGCGTCATGCCGCCGCCACCGCAAGCTGCGAGCATCAGCGTTGCGGCTGCCAACGCGAGGGCGGTCACGATTCGGCGCGCACTCATTTCAGAAACTCCACCTTGCGCGGTTCGAGCTTGCCGGCTTTGGCAAAGGATTGCGACTGCTCCCTGGTCGCTGTGTAACCGACCAGCGTCGCGAACTCCTGCGGATTGGGCACGGCCTTGGAAAGCATGTCGGCGTCGAGCCCTCGCACGCCGGTGGTGACGCTTGCGCCACGATTGCCGGATGCGAGGTTGAGCGTCTCCGCCAGCGAATTGCCTTTACCGCCCGCGCTGGTGCCCGATGCGGACGTGCCCGCCGCGCCCAGGCGAATATCGAATAACTTGGCCCAACCCGTATTCTTTCCGGACTTGAGCTGGACCCATGCGCCTTGACGCTGCACGAGATCGACGCTGCTCTGTGCGGGCAGGGTCGCGACCGATTTGGCGTCGCTTGCGGGTGTCGCCTTGAGCTCGACCTGCTTGACCGTCACCGCGGGTTCGGCGTCCGCCAGCAGCGGCAGCAACGTCGCGGCCAACGCAAGAACAAGCCGGCCGCACATGAGATTGCCAAGGGAACGCATAATCGTCGTCATCAACTGGCCGCGCGGCGGGTCGGCGTGAACACCTGTATCGCTGCCTGCCGGCCCTTGACCACAACTTCGCCGAGATCGCGAAATTCAAACAGCTCGGCGCAATGTTCGCGTGTCACGACCGATGCGAGAATGCGAGAGCGGCCCTTGGTCTCACCCTCGATGCGACTTGCAAGATTCACCGTATCCCCGATCGCCGTGTACTCGAGCTTGCGCTTGGACCCGACGAAGCCAACAACGGCCGAACCGGTATGAATGCCGATACCGATGTCCAGGACGACACCGGGCATGGCGAGATCTTCGTTGAAGCGTTCCAGATTTTGCGCCATGTCGAGCGCGCATGCAACCGCGTGCTCGGCGTGCGCCACATCATCCGTCGGCGCGCCCCAGAAGGCCATGATGGCGTCGCCAATGAACTTGTCCAGCGTGCCGCCGTGATGAAAGATCGTCTCCGCCTGCATGCTGAAATAGCGATTCAGCAAGGCGACAATTTCCTCTGCCGGACGCGTCTCGGCAAGCGTGGTGAACCCGCGAATGTCGGAAAACAAAATCGAAATCGTGCGCGTCTCGCTCTTGATGTCTTCGAGTTTCACGCCTTCGGCGACCAGATTCTTGACCAGTCGCGGATCCAGGAAGCGCGACAGCACGCCCTCGGTCCGCGCGCGATCGCGCAGCTCGCGCAAGTACGCGCGCAGCGCGGCAAGGAAATAGAACAGCCACGCGAACAGCAGCGGGACGCCGACCGGCAGCAGCAACGACGACGAAAGCGCCGCATAGGCCGCCATCACCAGCACCAGGGTGCCAAGTACCAGCAGCCCGAAAATCTGCACCAGGTTCCATCGCCGCTTCAGCGCAAACAACAGCATCAGGAAAGACACCACCACCAGGGCATACGAAACGCGGCGCGGCGCCTGCGTGAGGATCAATCCCCGCTTGAGATTGTCGATCGCGGTGGCGAGTATCTCGACGCCGGGCATGAGACTGGAAACGGGGGTAACACGGAAGTCGCGCAAGTATGATGCGCTCGAGCCGACGATGATCACCTTGCCGGCGAACTCGTTCGGCGGCCGCTGCCGCTTTTCCTTTTGCAGGTCGGTGTAGACGTCGGAGAACGATACGCGGGTATGCGGAAACTGTCCTCCGCGCACCCACGACAGCATGAAAGCATTCCCATTGGGAACCGCGAATCCATCGGGAACGGTGTAGCCGAGCGACTTGGCGACCCGCGCCGGTAACGATGGAATCAGCCAGCCTCCGACGTCTTGGGCGAGCCAGTAGCTGCGACCGACGCCGTCGTCGTCTTCCCGAAAATTGATCAGTCCCGTGCGTCCCCACGCGGAACGGTCGATGACCGAAGGCAGCTCCAGCGGTACGCGTGCGTTGGGGTCGGGCGTGCCGCGCGCCTTGAGGTCGAGTGCCTTGGCGTAATCGGCCAGGCGTATGCCTTCTTCGGCGTTGAGCGGATCGAGCCGCTGCATCGGAAAGAAGGTGTTGGTGGTGCCGAGCACGACTTCGTTCAGCACTTTGTCGTCGAGCAGCCGCTGAATATCGGGCTCGTAGAGCTCGACGTCGAAGACGATCGCCTTGGCGCCTTGGCGGTTCAGCTCCTCGATGAGCTCGCCGTAGACGTAGCGCGGCCATGGAAAGCGCCCCACCTTGTCATCCATGTCTGTCAGCGAGTGGTTGTCGATATCCACCCAGACGATATCGGGATCGGGCAGGCGACTCTGCGCATGCTGTTTGACCAGCATGTCGGCGAGCCGGTTATCGGCAAAGGAGAACCAGTGCAGCCAACGCAGATCGACGAGGGCGACCGCGAGTACCAGGAAGCAGATCGAGTACAGCGATACATCGGTGAGGCGGGGCAGGCGCACTTAGGTGATGGTAGGCAAAACGCGGCGTTGACGCAACGCGGGTGAAGGTGGCGGTAAAGGCGCCGTTCTATTCGGGATCGTGCAAAAGGGGAAGTCGCTTCGCAAAAAAAAGGCGTCATCCTCCCGAAAGCGGGGATCCATTTTGCGTCCGTCAAAGAAGCCAATGGATTCCCGCTTCCGCGGGAATGACGAATATATGCTTGCGATGCTCGGGAAATGCCCGCTCGGACGCGCCGCTGACAGAAGCTAGATGCGTCGCCCAATAGTTCGGTCTGGCGCGCTGCTACTTACGCCGTTACTTCCGGGTCTTCGCAAAATCCCCGGCAAACACAAACGCGAACGAATCGGGTTGCATGTACTTGCGCACCGCGGCGTTGACCGCTTCCGGCGTCAACCCTGCGATGGCTGCATCGACATCACCGGAAAACGCGAAAGTCCGTCCAAGATACGCCTGCTGCATCAACGCATCGGCAAGTCCTGCGTCCTGGGTTCGCGAGAGCTTTCGCTCCTGCAACATCGCTCGCTTGCCATCATCCACTTCGGCGGCGGAGTAACCGTCGGTCACCGCCCGCTTGAGCTCTTCCTGCACCGCGGTTCGCAGCGTCTGCAGATTCTGCGGGGCGAAAATCGCGGAAACGTTGATCGAGCCGTTCGGCTCGAAGCTGCTGGCCCGGAACGAGCTGCCAATGCCGTAGCTCAAGCCCTCCTTCTGCCGCACGCGGTTCCAAAGGCGCGAGTTCGTAGAGCCGCCGAGCAGGTAATTGGCGATCAGAAACGCCGGATAGTCGGGATCGCGATCGTTGAGCGCGAAAGTCGTCGAGCCGGTGAGAAACGCGTTGGCCTTGTCCGGCGTTTCGATCGGCATGGCGTTGGCACGCTTGGCGACCAGCGGGTCGGGGACGCGCGTGAACGCCGAT
>JADGRP010000133.1 GCA_017880805.1 Burkholderiales bacterium | reverse complement strand
TCCTCGTCGTCGGCGCAGGACCGAGTGGGCTCTCGGCCGCCTACCATCTGCGGCGACTTGGTCACGAGGTCGAGATCCACGAGGCTGGACCGGTTCCGGGCGGGATGATGCAGTTCGGCATTCCGGCCTACCGGCTGCCGCGCGCGGACCTCATGAAGGAAATTCACCGCATCGAACAGATGGGCGTGCGGATTATGCTCAATCGCAAGGTCGAAGACCTCCTCGCGGCGAAGGCTACTGGAAATTTCGATGCGGCGTTTGTCGCGATCGGCGCCCATGTCTCCAAACACATCGATATCCCGGCACGGGATGCGGCCCGCGTGCTCGACGCAGTGACCTTCCTGCACGGGGTCAGCACGGGTGAGAAGCCGCGCCTCGGCCGCCGCGTGGTGATTTACGGCGGCGGCAATACGGCCATGGATGCGGCGCGGACGGCCAAGCGCCTCGGTGCCGAGGAAGCGCTGATCGTCTACCATCGGGACCGCGCCCATATGCCGGCGCGGGCATTCGAGGCGGACGAGGCGCTCGAGGAAGGCGTCAAGATCAAGTGGCTGACAAGCATCAAGGAGATTGCCGGTCCGTCATTGACCGTCGAGATCATGCAGCTCGACGCCAACGGCCGGCCGCAGCCGACTGGACAATTCGAGGCGCTCGAGGCTGACGCGGTCGTGCTGGCGCTCGGCCAGCAGACGGAGAGCCAGTTTCTGAGCCGCGTGCCGGGCATCACGTTCAAAGCGGATAATACGGTGATTGTCGGACCGGACATGATGACCGGTCATCCAGGCGTCTTCGCTGGCGGCGACATGGTGCCGAGCGAGCGTACGGTCACGGTGGCGGTCGGTCACGGCAAGCTCGCCGCGCGCCACATCGACGCCTGGCTCCGCGGCGCGAGCTACGAAAAGCCACCCAACCCGCCGATTGTCCACTTTCCTATGCTCAATCTGCCTGTCTTCAGCGATGCGGATCCGTCCGTGCAGAAGATGCTGACCGGCACCGAGCGCACCGAGGGTTTCGGCGAGGTGCTCGCCGGATTCAGCGAACGAGAGGCGAAACGAGAGGCACAACGTTGCCTTAGCTGCGGCAACTGCTTTGAGTGCGACAACTGCTACGCCGCCTGCCCCGAGGATGCGATCATCAAGCTCGGCCCCGGCAAGCGCTACCGCTACGACTACACGAAGTGCACCGGCTGCGCCGTCTGTTTCGAGCAATGTCCCTGTCACGCCATCGAGATGGTCCCGGAGCCGACCACGCTTGCAGCGCCGGGCTGAACGTGCATCGCGGGAAGGAAGAGACATGAATCCACAGACCGCGACAATGGACGGCAACACCGCCGTCGCGCATGTCGCCTATCGGGTCAACGAGGTGTGCGCGATTTTTCCGATCACGCCGTCCTCGACGATGGCCGAACTCGCCGACGAATGGACCTCAGCAGGGCTCACGAACATCTGGGGCCAAGTCCCGGTCGTCCAAGAGATGCAAAGCGAAGGTGGCGCGGCCGGCGCGGTGCATGGCGCGCTTCAGTCGGGCGCGCTGACCACGACCTTCACGGCGTCGCAAGGCCTCCTGCTGATGCTGCCCAACATGTTCAAGATTGCGGGTGAGCTGACGTCGACGGTGTTTCATATCGCGGCTCGCGCCGTCGCTACGCAGGCCCTATCGATCTTCGGTGACCACTCGGACGTCATGGCCGCGCGGACAACCGGCTTTGCATTGTTGTCCTCGGCCTCCGTGCAAGAGGCTCACGATACGGCCCTGATCGCTCAAGCTGCGACGCTCGAGGCACGGGTGCCGTTCCTTAGCTTCTTCGACGGATTCCGCACCTCGCACGAACTCAACACGCTCGAGCTTCTGAGCGATGAGCAGATCCGCGCAATGATCGACGACGAGTTGGTGCGCGCGCATCGCGCGCGAGCGCTCAATCCCGAACATCCTTTCGTGCGAGGAACGGCGCACAATCCCGACACCTTCTTCCAGGCCCGCGAAACGGTGAACCCGTTTTATGCGCGCGCACCCGGGATCGTGCAGGCGGTCATGGATCGCTTTGCGAAACTGACAGGGCGGCAATATCACCTGTTCGAGTATGATGGTCCGGCGGATGCCGAACGCGTTGTAGTTCTGATGGGATCTGGCGCCGAGACCGCTCGCGAAACTGCGGCGGTACTGCGCTCGCGAGGTGAAAGTGTCGGCGTGCTGCAAGTGCGGCTTTATCGGCCATTCGCCGCCGACACGTTCGTGGCGGCGCTCCCGGAGAGCGTGCGTGCGGTCGGGGTACTCGAACAGACCAAGGAACCGGGCGCGGTCGGCGAGCCGCTCTTTGTCGATGTGGTCACGGCGCTTTCTCAAGCGGTTGCCGCCGGCGGACGACGCATGATGCCGCGTGTCATTGGTGGCCGCTACGGCCTCTCGTCCAAGGACTTTAATCCGCCGATGGCGAAGGCCGTATTCGACGAGCTTGCTAAGCCCGAACCCAAGAACGGATTCACCGTTGGTATCATCGACGATGTCGCACATACCAGTCTTGAGACCGATCGTGGCTTCATGATCGAACCCGCCGACGTCGTACAAGCCGTGTTCTATGGGCTGGGCGCCGACGGCACGGTCGGCGCCAACAAAAACAGCGTGAAGATCATCGCCGAGGATGCGGGTCTCTTCGCGCAAGGTTACTTCGTCTACGACTCGCACAAATCAGGCGCGCAGACGGTCTCCCACCTGCGATTTGGACCGCGGCCGATCCGCGCCCCCTACCTGATCCAGAAGGCGAGCTTCGTTGCCTGCCATCAATTCAATTTCATCGAGCGACTGGACGTGCTGCCTCTGGCGGCGCCCGGCGCGACTTTCCTGCTCAACAGCCCGTACGGTCCAGACGAGGTATGGGATCACTTGCCGCGCGTGATGCAGCAGCAGATCATCGCGCGCAAACTACGCTTCTTCGTGATCGATGCGTCCAAGGCAGCCCAGGAGGTCGGCCTCCGAGGTCGCACCAATACAATCCTTCAGACCTGCTTCTTCGCGATCTCAGGCGTTCTGCCGAAGGACGAAGCGATTCGCCGGATCAAGCAATCGATCCGCAAGACCTATGGCGGCAAGGGCGAGGAGGTAGTGCGTCGAAACTTCCAGGCCGTCGACGATACACTCGGACGGTTGTTTGAGGTGAAGGTCCCGAACGCGGCGACCAGCCTGTGGGACCGTCCGCCGATCGTTCCCGCAACCGCGCCGGATTTCGTGCGCCAGGTGACGGCCAGGATCATCGAGGGCCGCGGCGACGAGATTCCCGTCAGCTCGATGCCGATCGACGGCACCTTTCCGTCCGGCACGTCGGCCTTTGAAAAACGCAACATTGCCGAATTCGTGCCGGTCTGGGAGCCGGATATTTGCATCCAGTGCGGCCAATGCAGCTTCGTTTGCCCCCACTCGGTGATCCGCGCCAAGTATTACGATGAAGGCCGACTCGACGGTGCACCGGCGACTTTCAAATCCGCCCCAATCAATGTCCGCGGCTTCCCGGACGTGCGCTTCTCGTTGCAGTTCTATGTTGAGGATTGCACGGGGTGTGGCCTCTGCACGGAAGCCTGTCCGGCGCATAGTTTGGTACAGCCCGATCTCAAGGCCATCAATCTGCGCGACAAGCGACCGCTGGTCGTTCCGGAGCGGGAAAACGTCGCCTTCTTCGAAAACTTGCCAGTGAATGATCGTGCGAGGGTCGACGTCGCCAATGTGCGCGGCGTTCAATTCCTCGAACCGCTGTTCGAATTCTCCGGCGCGTGCGGTGGTTGCGGCGAAACGCCGTATCTCAAGCTGCTGTCGCAGCTGTTTGGTGACCGCATGCAGGTCGCGAACGCAACGGGCTGCTCGTCGATCTACGGCGCCAACATGCCCGCGACCCCGTGGGCCAAGAACCACGAGGGTCGCGGACCGGCATGGTCGAATTCCCTGTTTGAGGATAACGCAGAGTTTGGCCTCGGCTTCCGCCTCGCTGCGGACAAGCATGTGGAGCTTGCGCACAGCCTTGCCCGTAAGCTCGCCCCAAAGCTCGGCACGGGTCTGGTCGAGACCATTCTGGGCGCACCCCAAATACAGGAATCTGAAATTCGTGCGCAGCGCGTGCGCGTGGGCGAGCTCGTCCAACAGCTGAAGGCGCTTGCCGACGACCCTTTCGCCAAAGATCTGCTCTCCGTCGTGGACCACTTGGTGCGCCGCAGTATATGGATCGTGGGTGGCGACGGCTGGGCCTACGATATCGGCTACGGTGGCCTCGACCACGTGCTGGCGAGCGCGCGTGATGTCAACGTGCTCGTGCTCGACACCGAGGTCTATTCCAACACAGGTGGCCAGGCATCCAAGGCCACCCCGCTCGGGGCCGTCGCCAAGTTTGCCGCGGCCGGCAAACGAACAGCGAGGAAGGATTTGGCGCTGCAGGCCATCGCCTATGGCAACGTCTATGTGGCACAGGTCGCGATGGGCGCCAATCCTCAGCAGACCCTGCTCGCATTCCGTGAGGCCGAGACCTATCAGGGACCTTCGTTGATCCTCGCCTATTGCCACTGCATCGCTCATGGCATCGACATGCAATTCGGCATGAAGCAGCAAGATCTCGCCGTCGCCAGCGGTTATTGGCCGTTGTTTCGCTACAACCCGGCCATGCGTTCCATTGGCGAGAACCCGTTCCGTCTAGACTCGCCTAGGCCGACGATCAAGTTCCGCGACTACGCCTATAACGAACTACGCTACAAGTCGCTCGCGCACGCCCGACCGTCGGAAGCGGAGCAATTGCTGACAGCCGCGCAGGTGGCCATCAACGAGAAATATCGCACGTACGAGGATATGGCAGGCTGGGCGCCGAGCCGGTTCCACCCCGAAGCGCCGGTTGTCGCGTAACAGCGGAGGGCTTTGGTCATGGACCTCACCACACACTATCTCGGCCTCGTTCTGAAGAGTCCGCTGATTGCGTCGTCCTCCCCGCTTAATCGCGAAATCGGCAACATACGCCTGCTCGAAGACCATGGCGCGGCAGCCGTCGTGTTGCCATCGATCTTCGAAGAGCAAATCGAGCAGGAAGTGGCCGAGATCGAGCGGTTCACCAGCGTCGGCGTCGATAGTTTTGCCGAGGCGCTCTCCTACTTTCCCCCGGCGGCAGCCCACCACGCGGGTCCGAGTCGCTACCTCGAGACCATCCGTCAGGCGCGCGACGCGGTGGATATTCCGGTGATAGCCAGCCTGAATGGCACGACCAATACCGGCTGGACACAGTACTCGCGTGTCATCGAGGAGGCCGGGGCCGACGCCATCGAGCTCAACATATTCTTCATTCCGGCCGATCCGTTGCTGAGCGGTCGGGACGTCGAGCAGCGCTACCTCGAAGTTCTTCAGGCGGTGAAGCAGGCCGTCAATATACCGGTGGCCATGAAGCTCAATCCGTATTTCAGCTCGATCGCGAATTTCGTATGCGAACTCGATCGGGCCGGCGCCGACGGTTTCGTCCTTTTCAATCGCTTTTACCAACCCGACATCGATCTAGCCACGCTCCGCCTCCAGCGCGACCTGGACTTGAGCACGCCGGCTGAGATTCGCTTGCCGCTCCTTTGGATAGGACTTCTTGCCGGCCAGATTCACGGCTCGCTTGCCGCGACCACCGGTGTGGAAACCGTCGACGAGGTGATCAAGTATCTCCTCGTCGGTGCCGACGCGGTCATGACCACCTCCGCGCTCCTTCGTCATGGTGTCGGCCACATCAAGACGCTCGCGGACGGTCTTGCTGAATGGCTCGACGCACGCGAAGTTTCCTCTGTTGTCGACATTCGGGGGAGGATGTGCCAGCGCCGGATCAGCGACCCGACAGCGTTCGAGCGTGCGAACTACATTCAGATCATCCAAGGTTGGAAGAGTTGATCGCCGCAGCTCGTTCGGTCCTTTTTACCGTTCTAAGCATCGTTTTAAAATTCGGGTGAGAATAGCGCGCCCGTAAGCCTTTGAAATCAGTGGCGCGCCCGAAGAGATTTCGAAGCACAGAGGGGAACAACCGATAAAGCCAAACGAACACAAAACGATCGGTATTGTTCAGATCGGGTCGCTTCATCGCCCGCAGCGACGAGGTGATCGAACAAAGCTGCTGTTTGCTGCACTGCATGAGTCCGAAAGTGGCCCCTTCGCGTCTGTTTTTGCGGTGCACCAGCTCGTCGGCTATCGGGGGCAAAGCGGACTTTCCTCGGACATCGCCGGCGCGACACTAGTGACAGTTGATGCCCGTGGCCGTCTGGGGCTGCGTCGGAAAATGGAGGATGCCTCGGCTCTCGGCAAAATCGCGTTTCAGGTTAT
>JADGRP010000132.1 GCA_017880805.1 Burkholderiales bacterium | reverse complement strand
GGTCGAAGCACAGGATGAACGTCGCCAGATACAGCGACAGCGGCAGGATCCACAGGAAAGGCAGCGAGGCGACGTTCTGGCAGATATGGTTGGTGAACGCGAGCAGCAGGAACGATGCCATCGCCGCGAGCGTGAGCCACGTCAGCTGACGCAGCGCGGCCGGCGGCGCTTCGACAGTCGCCTCTGCCGCAGGTGCGGCGGCCACCACCGGGTCCGCCCGTGCGCTCGAGATCGCCGCATATGCGCACAGCGCCGCGAACAACGCATAGCAGACCGACCACGCAATCGACTGCGTGAGCGTCGAAACCCACGGCTCGACCATCACCGGATACGCCAGCAAGGCGAGCAGCGAAGCGAGGTTCGACAGCGCGAAGAGGCGATACGGGACGATGTGGAAGCGCCGCGCGAACCACGCCTGCAGGAGCGGGCTGGTCGTGGACAGAATGAAATAAGGCAACCCGATCGTGAGCGTGAGCAACCCGAGGATGCGCCAGCTCGGGTTCTCCTCTCCCTGCGGTTTCCACGCGACATCCGGCGTGATCGGCAGCACCGCGAGGCTCAGCACGAGCAGCGCTACGTGCAGTATCGCCTGCCGTTTCGGTGTCAGGCGCCGCGTCGTGAAATCGGCATATGCATAGCCGACCAACAGCACCATCTGGAAGAACACCATGCAAGTCGCCCATACCGCCGCGGAACCGCCGAACCACGGCAGGATCTGCTTGGCGATGATGGGCTGCACGAGAAACAGCAGGAACGCGCCGAGAAAAATTGCGGTGGCGTAAAGAATCATTGAGTGAGGCCCGGCCGAAAAGCCGCGATTCTAGCAGGCTTGCGACGCGCTGTGCCCGTTGCCGGGCGGCTGATATGGCGAAGACGCGGACGCAACGCCCGCGCCGGCTAGAAGAGCTTGCCGCCCGAGCCTTTGCCCAGCATCGCGTCACGCAGACGCCCGTCGACCGGCTTGTTGCCGATCCAGATATGCAGCATCGCGCGGAAGAAGTCCTCGCCCGGAATCGTGATGCGCTCCTGCCCGTCGACGATCACGCGCGTGCCAACGTCGGGAAGGTAATCGAGATGCACGACGCTGCCTTTGTTGATCGCCTTTACCGAACTCATCATCGTGTTCAGATCGCGGATTCTTTTTTCGATGAGCGCCAGTTCGTGTGGCGACAGGTTCACCGCCAGCGCGTTGTTCATCGACGAGATCAGGTCCTGCGCGGTGACCTCGCTCGACAGTATGTTCATCGAGACGCGCTTCGGTCCCGGGTCGGCAAAAATCGCCTCGTTGTCGGTTTTCTTCTGCGTGAGATACAGGCTGCCGATGTAGACCTTGATAAATGCAAATTTGTGGCGCACGCCCGCGCCGTTCAACACGAGCTCCGGCACGCCGCTCGCCAGCACCACCTTGTCGTCGATTTTCACGCCTTCGATGTCGACCGCGCGCGCGGCGGGAATTCCCGTGGCGACGGCGAGATACAGCAGGACGAGAAAGAGTTTCATTGGCGATCCAGTCGGCATGAATATGCGCAGTGTATCAGAGCGCCTCGAAAACGCCGGCGCCGCCCATGCCCGTGCCTATGCACATGGTGATCATGCCGTATTTCTTCTGCTGCCGGCGCATGCCATGCAGGAGCGTCGCCGCGCGCACGGCGCCCGTCGCGCCGAGCGGATGACCGAGCGCGATCGCCCCGCCGAGCGGATTGACCTTCGCCGGGTCGAGCCCGAGGTCCTTGATCACGGCCAGCGACTGCGCGGCAAACGCCTCGTTGAGCTCGATCCAGTCGATGTCGTCGAGCTTCAGGCCGACCTGCTGCAAAACCTTCGGAATCGCCTTGACCGGGCCTATGCCCATGATTTCCGGCGGCACGCCCGCCACCGCATACCCCATGAAACGGCCGAGCGGCGACAGGTTGAAGCGTTGCATGGCTGCCGCGCTCACCAACACGACCGCCGCCGCGCCATCTGACATCTGCGAACTGTTGCCCGCGGTCACGCTACCCTTCGCCGCAAACACCGATCGCAGTTTCGCGAGTCCCTCGGGCGAGGTATCCCGCCGCGGACCTTCGTCGCTGGTCGCGGTGCGGTGCCTGACCGCAACTTCGCGGCTGACGAGGTCGGGCTGGCGATCGACGATGTCATACGGCGTGATCTCGGCCTTGAATTCGCCCGCATCGGTCGCCCGCAGCGCGCGGCGATGGCTTTCCGCGGCGAACATGTCCTGCTGCTCGCGCGTGATGTTCCACTGCTGTGCGACGTTTTCCGCGGTGATGCCCATGCCATAACCGATCGCGATGTTTTCGTCCTTGTCGAATATCGCCGGGCTGAACGACGGTTTGTTGCCGCCCATCGGCACCATGCTCATGCTCTCGGTGCCCGCCGCGATCATCACGTCGGCCTCGCCGAGCCGGATGCGGTCGGCGGCGAGTGCTACGGCCTGCACGCCCGACGAGCAAAACCGGTTGATCGTCATGCCCGACACCGTATTCGGAAAACCCGCGAGCAAGAGGCCGATGCGGGCGACGTTCATGCCCTGCTCGGCCTCCGGCATCGCGCAGCCGACGATTACGTCGTCGATCACCGCCGGATCGAGGCCGGGACACTGGCCCAGCACCGATTTCAGCACGTACGCGAGCATGTCGTCGGGCCGCGTGTTCCTGAACATGCCGCGCGGCGCCTTGCCTACCGGCGTGCGGATCGCGGCGACGATGTAAGCGTCCTGGACTTGTTTAGTCATAACGTTCTCCGTGAGCGTTAAGCTGGAAACCGTGAGCGGTAAGCGGTGAGCCGTAAGCGGTAAAAGCATTAAACCGCTCACTGCTTACTGCTCACCGCTTACTAGTTTCTCAGGGGCTTTCCGGTCTTCAGCATCTGCTCGATGCGCGCCTGGGTTTTTTCGGTCGCCAGCAGTTCCATGAAATGTTTGCGCTCGAGATCGAGCAGCCATTGCTCGTCGACGAGGCTGCCGGCATCGACGTCGCCGCCGCACATCACGTCGGCGATTTTACTGCCGATCAAATAGTCGTGTTCCGAGATGAATTTGCCCGCGTACATATTGGCGATGTAGGCCTTGATGGTCGCCGCCGCCGAGCGGCCGAGCACCGGGATATCGCGCGGCTTCAGCGGCGGCCGGTAGCCGGCTTCGGCGAGCGTGCGCGCCTCGGCCTTGGCGATTGCGAGCAGTTCAAAGCGGTTCATTACGATGCGGTCGGCGGGGCGCAGGTAACCGATCTCGCGTGCGTGCTCGGCGCTGCGCCCGACCTGCGCCGTCGCGACCGTCTCGAAATACCGGCGCAGGAACGCAAACGCGTCGCCGCCCTTCGCCTCCAGGGCCGCGCGCAGCGCAAACTCCTTGCAGCCGCCACCCGCCGGCAGCAGCCCCACGCCGACTTCGACGAGCCCGATGTAGCTTTCCATGGTGGCGACCGCGCGGTCGCAATGCATGATGAATTCGCAGCCGCCGCCGAACGCAAGGCCATCCACCGCCGCGACGGTCGGCACCATCGAATACCGGAGTTGCTGGGTCGTGAACTGAAACTGCTCGACCAGGCGCTCCACTTCGGCGAGCTTGCCCGCCATCAACTGATCGGCGACATTCAACGTGCGCGCAGCTTTGAGCACCGCGGATTCCGCAGCCCGCTTGAATTTCTTGAAGAACGCACTGGCCGCCGAGGGCCTCGACGGTTGGCCCCCGCCCGCCGGCGTTTTTTTGAGATTGGCGCCGACCGAAAACGGCGGCTCCGTCTGCCAGATCACGAGCGCCGCGTAATTGCGCTCGGCCTCGTCGATCGCCTGCAGCACGCCGTCGAGCACGTCGTCGCCGATCGCGTGCATGCGGCTCTTGAAGCTGACGATCGCGATGTCGTCCCCGGTATGCCAGCAGCGCACCGCGTCGGTTTCGAATATGGTGTTCCCGTATTGCACCTCTTC
>JADGRP010000131.1 GCA_017880805.1 Burkholderiales bacterium | reverse complement strand
GCGCGACGGCCGCAGCGATTTCACCGATGACGCCGCACTCGCCGAATGGGCGGGATTGACGGTGACGACGTTTGAAGGCGATCCTGCGAACATGAAACTGACGACACCGGAAGATTTTGTCCGCGAGGAAGCCCGCCTCGCCAGCTTGCTCGGCGACGTCAGGACCGGAACCGGCTACGACGTGCACGCGTTCGGCGACGGCGATCACCTGATGATCTGCGGCGTCCGCGTGCCGCACAGCAGAGGCTTTCTCGCCCATTCCGACGGCGATGTCGGTCTTCATGCGCTGGTCGACGCCATTCTCGGCGCGCTGGCGGATGGCGATATCGGTTCGCATTTTCCGCCGAGCAATCCGAAGTGGAAGGGCGCCTCGTCGGACCGGTTCCTGAAATACGCCGTCGATCGCGTCACCGCGCGCGGCGGACGCATCGCCAATCTCGAAGTGACCATGATCTGCGAGCGACCCAAAATCGGACCGCTGCGCGACACCATGCGCGCGCGCATCGCCGAGATTACCGGGCTGAACATCTCGCGCGTCGCCGTCAAGGCCACCACCAGCGAACGGCTCGGCTTTACCGGCCGCGAGGAAGGCATCGCCGCTACCGCGAGCGCCACCATCCGCCTGCCCTGGGACGACAAAGGCTGGAGCGACTGACATGAGCGGCAGCGACGCCCGCGCCCTCTCCCGCTCGCTGCTCGATCTTTGCCGCATGCGCAAGCTGACGATTGCGACCGCGGAATCCTGCACCGGCGGCCTGGTCGCCGGCGCGCTCACCGATATTCCGGGCTCCTCCGACGTCATCGACCGCGGCTTCGTCACGTATTCCAACGACGCCAAGCGCGCCATGCTCGGCGTCAAGACGACGACGCTCGCGACGTTCGGCGCGGTCAGCAAGGAAACCGCGACCGCGATGGCGGTCGGCGCGCTGGAAAAAGCCGGCGTCGATCTCGCGGTTTCCATTACCGGCATTGCCGGCCCGGGCGGCGCCACGCCGGGCAAGCCGGTAGGCCTGGTGCATTTCGCCGTCGCCGCCCGCGACGGCCGCATCGTGCATCGCGAATGCCGTTTTGGGGCGATCGGCCGCAGCGCGGTGCGCCAACGCTCGGTCGTGGAGGCCTTGCGCATGCTGATGGAGCTGGCGCGCGGACCGCAGGCGCCCGCCAAGCCGCGCCGCCAGGCGTTAAGCCGCCTGCATCCGCGCGTGGCGCGAACGGCGCGGCGCAACGCCGTCAAGCGCCGGCGACCGCCGCGGGCGTGATTGCAGTTTCGTGTCCCGGGCGCGATGCAGCGTCGAGCGCTGCTTCGCAGAACCGGGACCCATTCGCAGTGGGATAAGATGGGCCCCGGCTCTGCGGCGCACCACTTCGTGGCGCACCGCGTCCGGGGCACGCACACTCTATCGCGCTTTGCCATAGATCGCATCCGCGCGTTTTTCGAACGCCGCGGCAAAGCGCTGGAACGCGGTGTCGAACATCGTTCCCATCAGCATCGCCAGCATTCGGCTTTTGAATTCGTAAGCGAGATAGAACCCGACGTCGCAGACGTCGTCCGACTTAGGCTCGAACGTCCAGCGGTTCTCGAGTTTGGCGAACGGGCCCCTCAGATATTCGACCAGGATTTTCAGGCTGGGACGGTCCAGCGTCACCCGGGTCGTGAAGGCTTCCCGCACCAGCTTGAACGAAACCGTCATATCGCAGATCACGATCTCGGTTCCGTCGGGCTTTGGCGTGCGCTGGCTTATTTTCATCGAGCTGCACAGCGGCACGAATTCCGGATAGCGCTCGACGTCGGCGACAAGGTCGAACATCTCGGATGCGCTATGATAGACGCGGCGCTTGCTGGAGAATTTCGGCATTGCCTTGATGCTCTAGCGCGAAAGCGCCGCGCGCGCCGCCTGCAGTCTTGCGAAATCGTCGCCGGCGTGATGCGAAGAGCGGGTCAGCGGGCTCGCCGACACCATCAGGAAGCCCTTGGTATAGGCAACTTTCTCATAGCCTGAGAATTCATCCGGCGGCACATAGCGCATCACGGCATGATGCTTGCGGGTCGGCTGCAGATATTGCCCGATGGTGAGAAAATCGACATCCGCCGAGCGCAGGTCGTCCATCACCTGCAATACCTCGTGACGCTCCTCGCCGAGCCCGACCATGATGCCGGATTTGGTGAAGATGGCGGGATCGATTTCCTTGACCCGCTGCAACAGCCGGATCGAATGAAAATAGCGCGCGCCCGGGCGCACGCTCGGATAGCGCGACGGCACCGTTTCCAGATTGTGATTGAACACGTCGGGCTTCGCCGCCACCACGACTTCGAGCGCGCCGTCCTTGCGCAGGAAATCCGGCGTCAGGATCTCGATCGTCGTGGCCGGGCAGCGCGCGCGGATCGCGCGGATGGTTTGCGCGAAATGTTCGGCGCCGCCATCGGCGAGGTCGTCGCGATCCACCGAGGTGATGACGATATGGGCGAGCCCGAGCTTGAAGGTGGCTTCCGCGACGTGCTCCGGCTCCAGTGCGTCGAGCGCGCCGGGCATGC
>JADGRP010000130.1 GCA_017880805.1 Burkholderiales bacterium | reverse complement strand
TTTGAGCATCCTCGCGGTCGTCCTGTCGATCGCCGCTTTGGCAACCTCCGAATGGCTCACCCGGCGCTCCGCGCACAGGCAAGTCGATGATCGACGTTGATATCGAGCAACAGCTTGGCGCCTTTCAACTTGCCGTCAAGTTCGAGGCAGAAGCGCCTATCGTCGGCCTGTTCGGCCGCTCGGGTGCCGGTAAAACCTCGGTAATCAATGCGATCGCGGGAATCACGAAGCCTTTGCGGGGCATCATCCGCGTCAACGATTTGCTGTTGTTCGATGCCGCAAGGGGCATCAACCTGCCGCCCGAAAAGCGCCGGGTAGGCTACGTATTTCAGGACCCGTTGCTTTTCCCGCACCTGGACGTGGAATCGAATCTGCTCTATGGACGGCGCCGTCGCATCACCGCGGAATGCTTCATTGAACCGACGCGGGTGATCGAGCTCCTCGGCCTTGGCGCATTGTTGCGCCGAAAGCCCCAAGCGTTATCGGGAGGAGAAAAGCAACGCGTCGCCATCGGCCGCGCCTTGCTCGCCCAACCGCGCATCCTTCTCATGGATGAGCCTCTGGCCGCGCTCGACGTGCCGCGCAAGACCGAGATCCTGGACTATATCGAGCGGCTGCGCGATGAGCTCCACATACCCATCGTGTACGTGAGCCACTCGGTGCCGGAGATCACCCGGCTTGCCGACACGGTGGTGGTTCTTTCGGATGGAAAATGCCTGGCCGTCGGAGACGTAGACGTGGTGATGGGACGGCTCGATCTCAAACCCGTGACCGGTCGCTACGAGGCCGGGGCGCTGCTTGACACGCGAGTGACAGCACATGACGCCGAGCATCAACTAACGATGCTGGCTTTCGATGGCGGCGAGCTTGTCGTGCCGTATCTCGACGCGCCCGTCGGCGAGCGGGTGCGGGCGCGCATCAGAGCGCGCGACGTGTCGCTCGCGGTCCATCGCCCCACGGAAATCAGTATTCTCAACATTCTGCCCGGCCACGTAAAATCGATCGACGTCGAAACCGGGCCCATAGTCGATGTGCAACTTACTGTCGGAAGCGCGACACTCACCGCCCGCATTACGCGACGCTCAGTCCAGCAACTCGGAATTCACACCGGGCAAGAGCTCTACGCGCTGGTCAAAGCGGTGTCCTTCGATCAGCGTAGCGTCGGTTATGCCTAGCGGCGCCAGAGATCCGTCGCTCGCGGTTTAACGAGACGATCAGTGCGGCGAGCGTAGCTCACGAATATTGGCGATGGCGCCTGCTGCAATTGGCTGATAACCGGGCAAGCGTTTCACGATCCGGGCAAAGATCGGACTTTGCAATGTCTGAATAAGCCGGGTAATCGGGACCGACTGCAAAGCGACGGACCGTACAGCGAGCCAATAGCGTTCGCGGACCTGAGGGACGAAAGCCAGCGCGTACTTGGCCGCCGCGGCGCGCAAACCGAATCCGACATTGGCACCGCCTGACGCGACGGTTGCCGCAACTGCAGCGTGTGTGAATTCCTCGTTCGCGTAGCCGACGATGCTGGCTGCGCCGATTCCGTTCTCTTCAAGCAAGCTATCGATCAACAATCGCGTACCCGAGCCGCGTTGCCTGTTGACGAAGCGAAGCTGCTTCCCGGCGATGTCGCGAAAAGTCTTTAGCCGCTCCGGGTTGCCACGCGGCACGATCAGGCCCTGCTCGCGATCGACAAAGTGAATCAGGCGATCGGGCCGCGCCCGGAGCCAGCGAAGGTAGGGCGTGAGTTGCTCTTGGCGGTGGAAGGCCAATGGCACATGGAAGCCAGCAATATCGACCCGCCCCTCGGCATATTGTTCGAGTGCGTCGAGGCTGCCCATGAAAGAAAGCTCGAGTTTCAATCCTTTTGCCGCTTCCAGCGCGTCGCGCAAAGCGGCTAATGCGAGGTCGTGACTCGCTGCGATCGTGAGACGTGACACCGGCGCGCGCTTCGCGTCCGGCGCTTCCAACTCCAGCGAGAGTCGCGAGAATGTCCGGGCCAGCCGACTCCGTGCGGTCGCGTCGGCGGCGACCAGGCGTTCTCCCAAAAGCGCGAGCGATGCGCCGCGGCCGCGTTGGAGCGCCACCAGCGGATCACCGAGCTTGCGTTGGTAGGCACGCAAAAGGCCCCACGCCGCGCGATAGGACATCCTACGGTCAGCGACCGCCGCCGCCAGCGAACCCGTTTCGGCGACCGCTCTCAGCAGTGGCAGGAGGCGCGGATCGAGCGTCGCAGGCGGATCGTCGGAAAGCTCCCATGTGAGTCCGGGCAGTAGGCGCATATTAGGCATCTCCGTGCATCTTTCATTTGCTGCCATGAACACGCTATGATTGACCTCTCCGGTCGGATTTAATCATAGTTGCATATCTGTGCATATTATCGCTCTACAATTGGCCAGTGAATAGCCTATCGGACGCGGCCGTTCAGGCCGCGCAGCTTGTCGCCAGCGGCGACCACAAGCTGGTCGAGATCGTGCTGCTGAGCCTCCGCGTCAGCTTGACCGCAGTCATCATTGCCTGCCTGATCGGACTTCCGTTTGGTGCGGCGATCGCGGTGAGCCGTTTTCCCGGCCGTCGCTCGCTCATCGTGGTGCTCAACGCACTGATGGGCCTGCCGCCCGTGGTCGTGGGGCTGGTCGTTTACCTGCTGCTGTCTCGCGCTGGACCGTTGGGTTCGGCAGGCTTGCTGTTCACCCCGTCGGCAATGATCATCGCGCAGGCCGTACTCATCGTGCCCATCGTCGCGGCGCTGTCGCGCCAGGTGGTGGAGGACGCATGGCAGGAGTACCGCGAGCAACTGCGCTCGCTGGGCGAATCACGATTTGGCGCCGCGGCCACGCTGTTGTGGGACGTGCGCTTTTCGCTGGTGACCATCGTGCTGGCCGGCTTCGGGCGCGCGGCGGCCGAGGTCGGTGCGGTCATCATCGTGGGCGGCAACATCGATGGCGTCACGCGCGTGATGACCACCGCAATCGCGCTGGAAACGAGCAAGGGCGATCTGCCGCTCGCGCTGGGACTGGGCATCGTCCTGCTGACGATCGTGCTCGCACTGAATGCGGCGGCCTACATCGTCAAGGAAACGGCGCAGCAGCGCTACGGATAAACGCCGACATGGACATGCGCGCGCCGACTTCCTTACTTCCGATCGAGTTGGACCAGGTTGTCTTTGCGGTCGGGGATCGACGCATCATCGACGGCGTATCGCTGCGGCTCGAGGCCGGACCGCGCACGGTCATTGTCGGTCCGAACGGCGCGGGCAAGAGCGTGTTTTTGCGGCTGTGTCACGGACTGCTTCGTCCGACTTCGGGCACGATCCGCTGGACGTCGCTGGAACCGCCGGGCGGACCGCGGCGTCAGGCAATGGTGTTTCAGCGTCCCGTGCTGCTGCGCCGAACGGCCCTGGCCAATGTCGCCTATGCGCTGGCAATCGGCGGCGTGCCGCGCGCACAGCGTATATCGCGGGCGTTGGACGCGCTGCGCAGAGTCGGGCTTGAGCGCCTCGCCCACCGTTCTGCGCGGGTGCTCTCCGGAGGTGAGCAGCAGCGGCTCGCGCTCGCTCGCGCCTGGGCGCTTTCCCCAGAGGTGCTCTTTCTCGATGAGCCGACCGCGAGCCTCGATCCCGGGGCCACCCACGAAATCGAGAAGGGCATAGCCGCGATGCGCGAGAGCGGAACCAAGATCGTGCTGGTGACACACAACCTGGGACAAGCACGGCGCCTCGGCGACGAAATCTTGTTCCTGCATCAAGGGCGCATCGCCGAGCGCGCACCGGTGGCTCGTTTTTTCAAGCATCCAGCGTCGCGCGAGGCTGCACAATTTCTTGAGGGGGAATTGCCATGGTAGTCAATCGCCGTAGTTTTGCGATCGGCCTCGTCGCCTGGATCGCGTTCAGCATGATGAGTGCCCAGGCGCAGGAAAAATTCATCACTATTGCCTCGACGACGTCGACCGAGCAGTCGGGACTTTTTCCCCACCTTCTTCCGCGCTTCGAGCAGAAGACAGGAATCAAAGTGCACGTTGTGGCCTTGGGGACCGGGCAGGCGCTCGATCTTGCGCGACGTGGCGATGCCGACGTCGTGTTCGTTCACGCCCGCTCGGCCGAGGAGAAGTTCCTCGCCGAGGGTCACGGCGTCAAGCGTTTCCCCGTGATGTACAACGATTTCGTCCTGGTCGGCCCGAAGAGCGATCCCGCAAGGATCGGTGGCAGCAAGGACATTCTCGAGGCACTCAGGAAAGTTCAAGCCGCAACAGCCCCTTTCGTTTCTCGTGGCGACAAGAGCGGCACGCACATGGCCGAGCTCGATCTGTGGAAGTCGGCCGGCGTCGATATCGACAAGGTGAAGGGGCCGTGGTATCGCGACACGGGGCAGGGCATGGGACCGGCGCTCAACACCGCGTCATCGATGAATGCGTACATCCTGACCGATCGCGGCACCTGGCTCGCATTCAAGAATCGCGGCGAACTGACCATTCTCGTCGAAGGCGACAAGCGCTTGTTCAACCAATACGGCGTAATGCTGGTGAACCCGGACAAGCATCCGAGCGTCAAGAAAGAGCTCGGCCAGGTGTTCGTCGATTGGGTGATCTCGCCCGATGGCCAGAAAGCAATCGCCGAGTACAAGATCAATGGCGAGCAGCTCTTCTACCCCAACGCGGGCGAGTCGGGTGCATGAGCCCCTATGGGTGGGCGCGGGCGCTTCTCCTCATGACTCGGGTTACCCGTTGGCAAGTCACCATCGCGCTGGTGGCGCCGTTTTTAAGTCTGGGCATCGCGGCACAAGGCGCGCCGCAGCCAACTACATCGGTAACTGTAGCCGGCAACGTTGCACAAAGCCTCTCGCTGTCGGTGGTGGATCTCAAGCGGTATCCCACGCATCAAGTCGACTACGTCTCGCGAAATACTGTGGAAGAGAAGGGTACGGCACCAGCACGCCACTACACGGGATGTCTTCTGCGTGACGTCCTGGCTGCCGCCAAACCCGTCGAAAGCAAGCCCCGGGAGCTGCGCAAGAGCTATGTCGTGGCGACCGCCAGCGACGGGTACGAGGTTGTATTTTCCTGGGCGGAACTCTTTGTCTCGCCCATGGGCGATAGCGTATTGGTGGTATATGAGCGCGACGGTGCGCCACTCCCCGATGATGAAGGACCCATCGCCTTGATTGTGGTCGCTGACATGCGGCCGGTTCGGCACGTGAAATGGCTTCGGAGCTTGACGCTTCGAAGCGCATAGTGTCTCCTGCGCTGGCCAGATGCATATGCGCGATGGCGATGGCCCTCCGGGAGACGTGGTCCCTCGGTGGGCAGGCGATTCTTGGCGAGCAGCGTCTGACGCCTCTTGAAAACAAATTCCATGAGTCTGAACGTGGGAACCGCGCGTCTCATCGGCAACGCTTGCGTGCAAGTGCTCCGGGATTCGTTTGCCGACAATGCCACGCAATGGGCGGCCGCCATTGCCTACTATAGTTTTCTCTCGCTCTTCCCCCTGCTTCTTGCCGCGGTTTCCCTCTCCGCCTATTTCGTCAGTCCGGATTGGGCAGTCGGCAAGGCGATCCTGCTGTTGCGGGAATTTGTGCCTGAGGGCGACGCCGCGGTTCAGCGAATCATTCACGATGCGGTTCATAACGCACATCCCTACGCGGGTGTCGTTTCGCTTCTGATCCTGCTCGTTCTCGGCAGCCGCGCATTCGGCGCGCTTTCGCGGGCGCTCAACATCGCCTATGAGGGAGAACAAACTGGCAGCCTGACGGGGCGCATCATGATCGAGATCGGCATGATGGTCGCGGTCGGCATGCTGTTTGTATGCACCCTGTTTTCCCATTACCTACTCCTATTTTTGTGGAATACGGTTCGCCTGCTTCCCGGGGAGACCGGTCCCACGTTTACCGCTATCGCGCAATCGATTCGAATACTGTTGATGCTCACAGCGTTCTTTCTTATCTATCGCTTCGTTCCGCGCAAGCGGCTGAATTGGAAGAGTATCGCGGTGGCAGCCAGTGTCGCGACGGCATTGTTGGTCGCCGCGCGCCCGATCTTTTACGGCTACGTTGAAAATCTCGCGAACTACAACCTGATCTACGGCGGCATTGCGATTGCGGTGGTGCTGCTCGTGTGGGGGTGGGTCGCGGCTTTCATCACGATCCTGGGCGGCGAAATCGCATCTCATTTTCAAACCATGGTGCTCGAAGGGGCAGGGGCCAAAACTGTGGATCGCAAACGCATGCATCTCAAAAACGTTGATAAGTGATACACGACGCAGGTCTGTCAGGTGTTTCGACCCAGATGCTGTAGGCGAGACAGGGAGGTCGTATCGGAGACAGACTTACAACATTCGCCCGCAAGACCGACGGCTGTTCCGAAAGCGGTGCCTCCTCGCAATTGCCCCGCAGAAACGTCGTAGAATCGAAGTCAGCGGGTCGAAAGGGATATGGAATGCAAACGAGGACAGCGACACAAACGACAGACGAAAGCGCGCGGCAACCGACACCAAAAGCTGTGAGCCGCGACGGTTCCGAACTTCACCGTCTGCTCGAAGTGCTCCCCGCAGGCGCATATACATGCGACGCCGATGGACTTATCACTTACTTCAACCAGCATGCGGTCGCGCTTTGGGGACGCACGCCTGCGCTGAACGATTCGAGCGATCGGTTTTGCGGCTCGTTCAAGTTATTTGCCAAGGACGGAACACGCATCGCCCACGATCAATGCTGGATGGCGCTCGCGCTGCGCGAGCGCAAGGAATACAACGGGCAGGAGATCATCGTCGAGCGCCCCGACGGAGTGCGGGCAACGACGCTCGCCCATGCCAACCCGTTCATCGACGACGAGGGAAACCTGCTCGGCGCGGTCAACGTGCTCGTCGATATCAGCGCGCGCAAACACGCGGAGGAAGCGCTACGCGAAGCGCACGACCAGCTCGCCGAAAACGTCATCGCCCGCACGGTCGAGCTGACCGAACTATCGCATCATCTGTTCCAGGTCGCGGAAGCCGAGCGCACCAAGCTTGCCGGCGAACTGCATGACGACATGGGCTCGCTGCTTACCGTGCTCGCCATGCGGCTCGGACGCCTGAAGGAGCAATTGGAGGTGGTTGCGCCGGAGCTGGTGGCCGAACAGCAGGAGGTCATCGATTTGCTTCAGGCGACGGTGGGCGCGCAACGCCGCATCGTCGCCAGCCTGCGGCCGGTGCTTCTCGACAGCTTCGGACTCGCCGTCGCGCTCAGGAATCACGTCGAGGACTGGAGCAAGAATAGCAACATACCGGTGGAGCTTGACATCCCTTCGGCGCTGCCGCCGCTGCACGCCGAGGCGGCGCTGACGTTATTTCGCATTACGCAGGAATCGCTGACGAATGCCGCCAAGCATGCGCACGCGTCGAGCGTCCGGGTTTCTCTTGGCATGACGGCCAAAGAGATAGTCCTCCACATCGAAGACGATGGGACGGGTGTTGCGCCGGAACGGCTGCAACATCCATCGTCGCATGGCATTCTGGGCATGCGCGAACGGCTGCTGCAATTCGGCGGTCAGCTTTCGGTCGCGCCCGGGACGCACGGTCGCGGGACCCGCGTCGGCGCGATCATGCCGCTCAGCGCAATCAGCTGAGGCCGGCTGGCAGACAACGACCGCGTCACCGTCCGCAGCCTGCCCCCGCCCGACGATCGACGCGGCGGACGCTCAGGGTTCTGAGGTGCACCAGGCGAAGATAGGATTCGTGCAGCAGCGACGTCGTGTCCAGCACCGTGATCGGCGCGTTTCGTCGACGGGTGCGATGATCGAACGATACTGAGTGAGCGGCAGGGAAAGTGGGCAACGCTTCGACGGCGAAAACCGAACACGCAGCCTCCTGCATCGGGCCCGTTCGACGGTTGCGCCGGGCCGAGTTGCCGCAAGATACAGCCACGCTGGCACGCTACCTTATCGGCAAGATACTTGTCCACGATCATCGCCGCGAACGCATCGCCGGCCGCATCGTCGAGACCGAGGCTTACGTTGTCGGCGACGCGGCGGCGCATGCGTTCCGCGGCCGCACGCCGCGCAACAGCTCGCTGTTTCTGGAGCGTGGACACGCCTACGTCTATTTCGTCTATGGCTGCTGGTTCGCCATCAACGTCAGCGGCGAATCGCCTGGGGTCGGAGCGGGAGTCCTGCTGCGTGCGCTAGAGCCGGTGGCGGGACTGGAGTCGATGCAACGCCATCGCGGAACGCATCGCCTGCTCGACCTCGCCCGCGGCCCCGGCCGCCTCGCGATGGCGATGGACGTCGATCGGCGTTTCGACGGCGCTGACCTTTGTGCTCCGGGCCCGTTGTGGCTTGGCGCATCGCGCCGGCGCCCGGGAGCAGTCGGCGAAAGCGTGCGAATCGGGATCACCCGCGAGGTCGACCGTAAGCTACGCTTCTTCGAACGCGACAATGCATTCGTGAGCGGCCCCAGGCGGCTGCGCGCCTGAAGGTCCAGTGCCAGATGGGCGGTCGCGGCCCGGCGTCTGGATGGGTGCAGCTTGGGGAGATACACTAGTCGTGGCACCGCCCCACGCGTTGCTTTTCAGATCGAAGGAGGGAGAAGCTCATGGAGCAAAGCAGTAAAAGTGAGCGCGCGGCAGCCAACACCCTTTACTATCGCCACACGCTGGCCGTTCGCGTCATGCATTGGATCAATGTCATCGCGCTGACGATTCTCTTGATGAGCGGGCTCAATATCTTCAGTGCCCATCCGACCTTGTACTGGGGCAAGTCGTCGTACACTGGCCGTGCGCCCATTCTCGAAATCGGATCCACGACTGACGCCAACGACAAGGTGACCGGCGTGACCCGGATCTTCGGTCGCCAGTTCGTCACGACCGGCTTGTTGGGCGCATCCAGGGGCTCGGATGGCGAGCTTATGGACCGTGCGTTTCCTTCGTGGCTGACCATTCCGGGCGGCCGCTGGCTGGCGATGGCTCGGCAATGGCACCTGTTTTTTGCCTGGATCTTCGTGATCAACGGCCTTTGTTATATTGCCTACTCGGTCGTCAGCCGGCACCTTACCCGCGATCTCGCGCCGACCGGAGTGGATCTGCGCTCGATCCGTCAGTCGATCGTCGATCATCTGCATTTTCGACACCCTTCGGGTGAGGCGTCGAAGCGCTACAACGTGTTGCAGAAACTGGCCTACCTGATCGTGATCTTCGTGCTGCTGCCCTTGGTGATTCTGATGGGCCTCGCGATGTCTCCAGGCTTCGATACGCTGTGGCCGGGCTGGGTCGATATTTTCGGCGGGCGCCAGTCGGCGCGAACGATTCATTTCATCGTTGCGTGGCTGTTGGTCGCGTTCGTGCTGATTCACGTCTTCGAAGTGATCATTACCGGCTTGTGGAACAATTTGCGCTCGATGATTACCGGCCGCTACAGGGTCGACGCGGAGGTGAGCAATGAATCCCGATAGGTCCTATCCGCGCCGGCGGCTGTTCTTTCGCGCGCTTGCCGGCGCCGGCGCGGTTCTCGTCGCGGGCTGCGACAAGTTGTCGCGAACGGAATGGTTCCCGAAACTTTTGAGCAACACCGAGATCCTTACCCGCGAGGCACAGCGCGCCGTATTGCCGCGCAAATCCATGGCGCAGGAGTTTCCGGAATCCGAGCGGTCACCTGAATTTCGCAGCAACGGAACCCGGATGCCCAACAGTCCGCAATACAAGGCGCTCGCGGCAAGCGGTTTCGCGGCGTACCGGCTGCAAGTCGGTGGCCTGCTCGAAAAGCCGGCCACATTTTCACTCGATCAATTGCGCGCAATGCCAAGCCGAACTCAGATCACGCGCCACGATTGCGTCGAAGGCTGGAGCGCGATCGGGAAATGGAAAGGAGTGCCGCTGACTGCGCTGCTGGAAACGGTGCTGCCGACCGCGGCGGCACGCTACGTCGTGTTTCATTGCGCCGATCCGATGGAGCGCGACGGCACCAGTCCGTACTATGAGAGCATCGACATGGACGATGCTTATCATCTGCAAACCATTCTTGCCTATGAGCTCAACGACAAAGCGCTGCCGATCCCCAATGGCGCGCCGATTCGCCTCAGAGTCGAGCGCCAGCTCGGATACAAGCATGCCAAGTACGTGATGCGCATCGAGCTCGTCGACAGCTTCGACAAGATCGCCGGGGGCAAAGGGGGTTACTGGGAGGACCAGGGTTACGAGTGGTACGCCGGCATTTGACCGGCTGATTCAGCAGCCGCCACGGGACGCGGCTTCATCGCCGGAGCCGCGGCGTGACGCCTGGTTTCCAAGCGCCGCGGGACGTGCACGAGCGCGCCCGCACTCGCCCGGGCTTGGTGGTTGACTCGCGGCGGCCAAGCCCGCCACACTTCGCGCTTTATTTGCGACCCCGCCAACCGATGCCCGCCATTCGCTTTGACCGTTTTGCCCGTTACGCTGAACTGACCGAGATCGTTCATGCGTTCGCCGCCGAGCATCCAGACCTGGTATCGCTCGAATCGATAGGCAAGAGCCATGAAGGCCGGGATATCTGGCTGGTCAGTGTCACCAATCGAGCGACCGGCGATGCAATCGACAAGCCTGCATTCTGGGTCGACGGCAACATTCATTCGACCGAGGTCGCGGCGTCGGTCGCCAACCTGTACTTTCTGAATCAACTCGTAACCCAGTACGGCAGGGATGCCGACATCACGCGGGCGCTGGACACACGCGTGTTCTACATCTGTCCGCGCATCAATCCCGACGGCGCGGAATGGGCGCTGGCCGATCGGCCAAAATGGGTGCGCTCCAGCACGCGCGCCTACCCGCACGACGAGGAGCCCATCGAAGGCCTGACAGTCGAGGACGTCGACGGCGACGGCCGCATCCTGCAGATGCGAATCGCGGACGCGAACGGGCTTTGGAAACCGCACCCGGATGAGCCGCGCCTGATGGTGCGGCGGGACCCGGCAGAGGTTGGCGGAACGTACTTTCGGATCCTGCCGGAGGGGCGATTCGAGGGCTATGATGGTTTCACCTTAAAGATTAAAAAAAGCGTTCAAGGACTTGACTTAAATAGAAATTTTCCGGGCAATTGGCGGCAGGAACATGAGCAGTTGGGTGCCGGGCCGTTTCCTACTTCCGAGCCCGAGGTCCGCGCGGTCGCCGAATTCATCAGCAAGCATCCGAACATCTCAGGCGGCGTCGCGTTTCACACCTGGGCCGGCGTGCTGCTCCGTCCGTTCGATCATCTTCCCGATACCGAAATGCACGCCGAGGACCTCTGGCATTTTCAGAAGGTCGGCGCCAAAGGGACCGAGATCACCGGTTATCCGAACATCTCCGTCTATCACGAGTTTCGCTACCATCCGAAACAGGTCATCGGCGGCGCCTTCGACTGGATTTACGATCATCTGGGCATGTTCAGCTGGGTGGTGGAAATCTGGAGCCCGATGCGCGAGGCGGGCATCGAAAAATACCTCTATATCGACTGGTTTCGCGATCATCCCATCGACGACGACCTGAAGATTTTTCGCTGGAACGAAGCGAAGCTGGGCGGTGCGGCGCACGTCGATTGGAAAGCCTTCGACCACCCGGACCTGGGCGCAGTGGAGATCGGCGGATGGGATCGCTTCCACGCTTTCGGCAATCCGCCCCTGCAATTTCTCGAGCGCGAAGTCGCCAAGTTTCCGAAGTGGCTGGTGTGGCAGGCGCTGCTGTCGCCGAAGCTCGAGTTGCTCACCGCGGAGGTGGAAGCCGCAGGTACGGACACTTGGCTGGTAAGGCTAGTCGTCCAGAATACCGGATGGCTGCCGAGCTACGTCAGCAAGCGGGCACTCGAGCGAAAGGTCGTTCGTGGCGTCATCGCGGAAATCTTGCTTCCGCCAGGTGCCGAATTGATCAGTGGCAAGCGGCGGGAAGATATCGGCCAGCTCGAAGGCAAGGCGTACAAACACACCGGCATTTCGTTCTGGCCGGACTACCACGTGACCGACGATCGTGCGAAGATCGAATGGGTAGTGCGCGGCCGTGCGGGAGATGGTGTCACGTTGACGGCACGGCATGACCGTGCGGGCACGGTCCGCACCGAAGTCAAACTGGGATAGAGGCAGCGATGGCAAAAGTGCTCGGTCTGGGAGGGCTGTTTTTCAAATCGCGCGACCCCGTGAAATTGCTTGCGTGGTATTCGCAGTGGCTGGGCGTGGGCGACGGCAAGAACTCGATCGAGTTCATGCCGCAGTCCATGCCGGCAAACAGTTTTACGGTGTGGAGCCCGTTTCCTGCCAATACCGACTATTTTTCGCCGTCGGACCATCGGTTCATGTTCAATCTGATCGTGGACGATCTCGATGGAGCGTTGGGTCAGGTGCATCTGGGAGGAGGGCAGGTGGTCGGCGAAATCGAGGAGCATGAATACGGCCGCTTTGGCTGGTTTCTCGATCCCGACGGCAACAAGGTCGAGTTGTGGCAACCGCCGCTCCCCGGCCGCGTGGGGCGCCCCGAGTGAAGATTGGCAGTGCTGGAAAGATAGGTTGCATTGGGGTGCTCGCGGCCGGGCTTGCGAGTTGCGTGCAGCAAATACCCCGAACATTCTCATCGGACATCGAAAAGATCCAGCACATCGTCGTGATCTACGCCGAGAATCGGAGCTTCGACAACCTGTACGGACTGTTTCCTGGCGCGAATGGGCTCGCCAATGCCACGCCGGTGCAGTACACGCAGGTCGACAACGACGGCAAACCGCTGTCCCATTTGCCGCCGGTGTGGAAAGGAAAGGATCCGGATCCGGCCTTTCCGAGAGACCTTCCGAATCGGCCATTCCGGATCGACGCTCCGCCAGTTAACCTCCCGCTGTCGGTGGCAACGCGCGACCTGGTGCACAAGTTCTATCAGAACCAGGAACAGATCGATGGTGGCCGGCTCGATCGCTATGTCGCCGCATCCGACGCCGGCGGGCTCACCATGGGATATTACGACGGCTCGCAGCTTCCCTTGTGGAAGTGGGCACAGGAATACACCCTGGCCGACAATTTTTTCACTGGCGCGTTCGGTGGCTCGTATCTGAACCACTTCTGGCTCATCTGCGCGTGCACGCCGGTAGATCGCGATGCTGCGGCGAATCTGCGCGCACAGCTCGATGGGCCATTTCTGAAGCGCAAGCCCGAATCGCCGGGCTCGGCCATCGATGGAGCACCAGTATTCGCGCTCGATGGCGATGTCACGCCCGATGGGTGGTCGGTCAACACCACGCAGCCGCCGTATCAGCCCTCGCGGATCCCGCCGGCAAAGGGAGGCGATCCGCGGCTCGCCGATGTCTCGAAACATCCGCTCCCGCCGCAAACCGCGAAAACCATTGGCGACACGCTTTCAGCCAAAGGCATTTCGTGGGCTTGGTACGGCGGCGCATGGAATCTGGCGTTGCAGGACGGTATGCAGGATTCCGCGGCACCGCGAAAGGTTATCTACACCAACGCGAACGGTGCGCCGTATTTCGTGGCGCACCACCAGCCATTCAACTATTTCGCACGCTTCGCGCCCGGCACCGCGGACCGCATCGCCCACATCAAGGATTACACCGATCTCGTCGCAGGCATCGACCGCGGCGAACTACCGCAGGTCGCGCTCTACAAGCCACAGGGCATCCTCAACGAGCACCCGGGCTACACCGACGTGCTGTCGGGAGACATTCATATCGCAGAGCTGGTCGCCAGGATCAAGGCGAGCCCGCTTTGGTCCTCGACGGCGATCATCGTCACCTACGATGAGAATGGCGGATTCTGGGACCACGTGAGGCCGCCCGCAGGCGATCGTTGGGGCCCGGGGCCGCGCATCCCGACGCTCATCATTTCGCCGTATGCCAGACGGCATTACGTCGACCATACGCAATACGATACGACGTCGATCCTCAAATTCATCACGCGCCGCTTCGCGCTGGAGCCCTTGCTGGGCGCACGCGCGCAAATGGGCGATCTCACGGGTGCGTTCGATTTCTCGCAGTGATGGGGGCGGACGCTTGTCCGGTTCCGTCAACGTACTAACGTGAGATCCACGCCAGCCCGCATTTCAGGAAGCATGGAGAGTTCGGTCGCGAAGAGCCAATGGATCAGGTTGTTACGAGGCTTTATTACCGTAAAATCTCAGTAAACTTCGACGCCTATCGTATTGCGCATAATTTATATTATGTCAAGTCGAAGATACTGACGAATCGCTGCCATGCTCATCCAGTGCGCGAACGCAAAAGGACGCTAGCGCATCGAGTACGCCACCATCCTCCCCCGCAGCACTACTTTGAGTGACAGCGACACCTGAGTAGCGCTTTCGCAGCGCATCGACGAGCAGCGGCACGTCGTCGCGCACATGGCCGCCCTGGCCGAGAAAGATCGGAACGACCCGCAGCGCGTCGCAACCGCCGGCTACCAACTCTTCGCCTGCCGTCAGGAGATCGGGCGCCATCAGTTCCAGAAATGCGAGCCTGAGACCGAGCTCGGGCCGCTGCGCGCGGATGCGCTCTGCGAGCTCCTCGAAGGGCTCGCGCCAGCCCGGGTCGCGGGCGCCGTGCGCAAGCAAGATCAGTCCCTGGCGCATCGGGATAGCCCCGCTCCGGAAAAGTCACCTAGTTTGAGGACGAGTCTATATTCCAAATACTTCTCAATAAAGCGCTATTTATTCCTTTGCGGCCTAAGCGTCTCTGGATAGTATTCCAAATCATAGGGTTTTAGCGAGCGGGCGACGTGTACCGGTACGACCACATCGATCAGCGCTTTGTCGACGAACGGGTCGCTCAGTTTCGCGACCAGACGGGGCGGTTCCTTGCCGGCGAGCTGTCCGAGGATGAGTTTCGGCCGCTGCGTCTGCAAAACGGCTTGTACATCCAACGGTACGCGCCGATGTTACGCGTCGCGATCCCCTACGGACTGCTTTCGACGACGCAATTGCGCAAGCTGGCGCTCATCGGTCGCAAGTATGACAGAGGCTATGGCCACTTCACCACACGCCAGAACATCCAGTTCAACTGGCCCCGACTCGAGGATGCTCCGGACATCCTCGCTGAGTTGGCGAGCGTCGAAATGCACGCCATTCAGACCAGTGGGAATTGCGTGCGCAACATTACGGCCGACCATTTTGCGGGTGTCGCCGGGGATGAGATCGTCGATCCCCGCGTCTACGCCGAGTTGTTCCGTCAATGGTCGACGTTCCATCCCGAATTTGCCTATCTTCCGCGCAAGTTCAAAATCGCGGTGAGCGGTTCGACGATCGATCGTGCCGCCACGTTGGTGCACGACATCGGCATACATGCGGTGCGCGACGAGACCGGCGAAGTCGGGTTCCGCGTCCTGGTTGGCGGCGGCTTGGGACGCACGCCGGTCATCGGACACGTGATTCGCGAGTTCCTGCCCCGGCGAGAGATCCTCAACTACTTCGACGCGATCCTGCGCATTTACAACCGCTTCGGCCGCCGCGACAACATGTACAAGGCGCGCATCAAGATTCTCGTCAAGGAGATGACGCTGCCGGTGTTTGCGCAGCACGTCGAGACTGAATGGAAACGGTTGCAAGGCGGTCCCGCGACGGTCCCCGATGAGGAAATAGAGCGGATAGCATCGCATTTCCTCCCCCCCCCATACGAGACCTTTTCCGGGGACGACGCCGGATTCCGTTCTGCGGCCGCGGACAACCGTGGCTTCGCCAACTGGGTCAAGCGCAACGTCTTCCGGCACAAGGTTCCCGGCTACGCCGTCGTGACGCTTTCGCTCAAAAAGACAGGCGTGCCACCCGGCGACGCGACGTCCGATCAGATGGACGCGGTTGCCGACCTGGCCGATGCCTATAGCTTCGGCGAGCTGCGCGTCTCACACGAGCAGAACCTCATTTTCAGCGACGTCAGGCAGAAGGAGCTCCTGGCCCTCTGGAGCGAGCTCAAGGGACTGGGATTCGCCACGCCGAACATCGGCCTCCTGACCGACATCATCTGCTGTCCCGGTGGCGACTTCTGCTCGCTGGCCAACGCCAAGTCGATCCCGATCGCGGATGCAATTCAGCGCCGCTTCGACGACCTCGACTATCTCTATGACATCGGCGAGCTCAATCTCAACATCTCCGGCTGCATGAACGCCTGCGGCCACCATCACGTCGGCAACATCGGCGTGCTTGGCGTCGATAAGAACGGCGAGGAGTGGTATCAGGTCTCGATCGGCGGCGATCAGGGTGCGGCCGCGTCCTTGGGCAAGGTGATAGGGCCGTCGTTCGCGGCGCAGGAAATGCCGAACGTCGTCTCCCGCCTGATCGACGTTTATGTGGAAAAACGGCACGAGGACGAGCGGTTCATCGATACCGTCCGCCGTCTGGGCATCGAACCCTTCAAGGAGCGTGTCTATGCCTCTGCTCATTAAGGATCGCGCGATCGTCGAGGACCGATGGACACTGCTGCGTGACGCGGCTTCGCTTTCCGACGTCCCGATCAACAGGCCGGTGATTGTTCCGCTAGCCCTGTGGCAAGTCGAGCACGACGTTCTTGCCGGCCGCAATGCCGTCGGCGTCTGGTTGAAGCCGAGCGACGATCCCGAGGCGCTTGCCGCCGACGTCGCGAATTTGCCGCTGATCGCCATCGATTTTCCGAAATTCGTCGACGGCCGTGGCTATTCCAGCGCGCGCCTGCTGCGCGAGAAATATCGCTTCGGCGGCGAATTACGCGCGATCGGCGATGTTCTTCACGATCAGCTCTACTACCTGCGGCAATGCGGGTTCGATGCGTTCGCGGTGCAGGCAGATCACAACATCGCCGAAGCGATCGCCGGCCTGGACGACTTCTCCGACAACTATCAAAGCACGGTCGCGCGGCCGGTTCCGCTGTTTCGCCGCCGCAATGGCGCAAGCGCGAGCGACGCCTGATGCTCCTCGAAATGATATCGGCCGGCAAGTCGCTCGATCGTCGCGGCGCCGAAGCGCTCGCCCTCCTCCACCGGATCGGGAGCCAGCACGCGTCCGCGACGCTGGCGAGCAGTTTCGGGGCCGAGGACATGGTTCTGACGAACCTGATCGCGCGGCACGGGCTGCCCATCGCCATCTTCACGCTCGATACGGGCCGCCTGCCTGGCGAAACCTACGACTTGATCGATCGCGTGCACGCGCACTACGCGTTGCCGGTCGAGGTGTACTGCCCCGATACGCGAGCCATCGAGAGCTACGTGCGCGACAACGGCGTCAATGCGTTCTACCGCGGTGTCGAGCTTCGACAAAGCTGCTGCGCGATTCGCAAGACCGAGCCACTGGCGCGGGCGCTTGCGGGAAGGAGTGCCTGGATCAGCGGCCAGCGGCGCGCGCAGTCGGCGACGCGCAGCGCTGTCGACATCGAGGAGATCGATGCCGTGCACGCGTTACCCAAGTTCAATCCGCTGGCCGATTGGAGCGAGGACGAGGTGTGGACCTACGTTCGCGCGCATAGAGTTCCGTACAACCCGCTGCACGATCTGGGATTCCCTAGTATCGGTTGTGCGCCGTGCACGCGCGCGATCCACCCGGGCGAGGACATTCGCGCCGGGCGCTGGTGGTGGGAAAGCGCGGATCACAAGGAATGCGGGCTGCATCGACGTCCGCTGCGGATCCCTGTGCGCATCGAAGGAGTTCCGGCATGACCGATGCCGCCTTCCTCGAGCGCTTGCTCGTCGCTGACGAAGCTGCGCCGCCGCGCCCGGCCGATGCCGATCATCTCGGCTGGCTCGAATCCGAGGCGATTCACATCCTGCGCGAAGTTGCGGGGCAATGCCGCAACCCTGCCCTGCTCTTCTCGGGCGGCAAGGATTCGCTGGTGCTGCTGCGCCTGGCCGAGAAGGCTTTCCGGCCGGGCGCGTTTCCTTTCCCGCTGCTGCACATCGATACCGGGCACAATTTTCCCGAAGTCATCGCATTCCGCGACCAGCGCGCCACAGAGCTGGGCGAGCGCTTGATCGTGCGCTCGGTGGAAGATTCGATTGCCGAGGGACGCGTCGTGCTGCGCGATGCTGCGGAGAGCCGTAACCGTCACCAGTCCGTGACGCTACTCGACGCGATCGCCGAATTCGGTTTCGACGCCTGCATCGGCGGAGCGCGTCGCGACGAAGAAAGGGCGCGCGCCAAGGAACGCATCTTTTCGTTTCGCGACGCGTTCGGCCAATGGGACCCGAAGAACCAGCGGCCCGAGCTTTGGAGCCTTTTCAATGCCCGCGTCGCTCCTGGCGAAAACGTTCGCGTTTTTCCGATCAGCAACTGGACCGAGCTCGACGTCTGGCAATACATCGCCCGTGAGCGGCTGCTAATCCCGTCGATCTACCTCGCGCACACCAGGCCGGTCGTGCGGCGCGGCAGCGCGTTGGTCTGCGTGACGCCGCTCACGCCGGCGCACGACGGCGACCTGGTGGAACAGATCTCGGTGCGTTTCCGCACCGTCGGTGACATCACCTGCACCGCGCCGGTCGCGTCGGATGCGGCAAGCCTCGAGGCGATCATCGCCGAGACCGCAGCAACGACGATAATCGAACGCGGCGCAACACGGCTCGATGACCAGACGAGCGACGCGTCGATGGAGCTGCGCAAGAAGGAAGGCTATTTCTGATGTCGGCCATCGAACGCTACGACATCCTCGAGCACGGCGTGCTGCGGTTCCTGACCGCGGGCAGCGTCGATGACGGCAAGAGCACGCTGATCGGCCGCCTGCTCTTCGACACCAAGGCGATCCTGGCCGACCAGCTTGCTGCCATCGAGCGCACGTCGCAGCAACGCGGCACGGCGCTGGACCTGTCGCTCCTGACCGACGGCCTCGTCGCCGAGCGCGAGCAAGGCATCACCATCGACGTCGCGTACCGGTATTTCGCGACCGCGTATCGCAAATTCATTATCGCCGACGCGCCCGGTCACGAGCAGTACACGCGCAACATGGTGACCGCGGCAAGCACGGCGCAGCTTGCCGTGCTGCTGGTCGACGCCAGGTACGGTGTGGTGACGCAGACGCGACGGCATGCAACGCTGGCCCACTTGCTGGGAATTCCGCACCTCATCGTCGCCGTCAACAAGATGGACCTGGTCGGCCACGACGAAAGCGTGTTCGCCGGAATCGTTGCGGATTTTGCGGCGTTTGCCGAGCGTACCGGCGTCGACAACGTTCGGTTCGTGCCGATGTCTGCGTTGATGGGCGACATGGTGGTCGACCGCGGTGAGAACCTCGATTGGTACGACGGTCCGACGCTGCTGCAGATCCTCGAAACCGTGGACGTGCAACAGACGCTTGCCGAGGCGCCGTTTCGTTTTCCGGTCCAGTGCATCGCGCGGCCGACCGCCAGTCTGCCTCGAGGCTACATGGGGCGCATCGAATCGGGCTCGGTCGCGGTCGGCGATGCGGTCACGGTGCTGCCGTCCGGTGTTTCGAGCCGCGTGTGCGAGATCCGCGAATTCGATGGCGCGCGGCATCGCCCCGGGCTGCACGCTGCGATCACGATCGTCCTCGATGACGCGATCGACATTTCGCGCGGCGACATGATTGTTCATGGCAACGCGTCGCCGGGCAGCAGGCGCGACCTCGACGCGACGCTGTGCTGGCTCTCGGAGACGCCGCTCGACTCGCGCCGCAGTTATCTGGTGCGTCACACCACGCGGGAAGTGCGCGCGCGCATCGCCGGCATCGACCACTTGTGGAACGTCTCCACGCAGGCGAGGGAGCCAGCGCCGGACTCCCTACGCATGAACGACATCGGCCGCGTCGGGTTCAAGCTGGCTCAGCCCGTATTCGCCGACCGCTATGCGGACAATCGTGCCACGGGCAGCTTCATCCTGATCGACGAAGCGACCAACAACACCGTTGCGGCAGGGTTGATCCAGTGAACGGTATCGTCTATCTCGTCGGCGCCGGCCCCGGCGCACCGGACCTCCTGACACTGCGCGCCGCGAGGTTGCTGGAGCGCGCCGATATCGTGTTTCACGATGCCCTGGTTCATGCGGAGATCGTCGCGCTCGCGACGCGCGCCTCGAAGGTCGCCGTCGGCAAGCGCTGCGGCAAGCACTCGACGGCACAGAAATTCATCAACAAGCGACTCGTCGATGCCGCGGCCTTACACGAGGTCGTCGTTCGTCTCAAAGGCGGCGACCCGATGCTCTTCGGCCGAGCGCAGGAAGAGATTGCCGCGCTGGAAGCTGCGGGCATCCGCTACGAAGTCGTGCCAGGAGTGACCGCAGCGCTGGCCGCCGCCGCGCAGCTCGGGACGTCGCTGACCCAACGCGGTTCGGTGCGCAGCGTGACTTTCGTTACCCCGCGCGTCGGCGACGGAGAATCGACGGGCACGTGGGCGCAAAGCGTCGCGGCTGCAGACAGCGGCGCAATCTATATGGGCGCCGGACAGGCAGAGATAATCTCCGCGATATTGATCGCCGCAGGCAAACCGCCGTCCACACCCGTCGCGGTGGTCGAGAATGCATCGCTGCCAGAATCGCGCACCATCTTCAGCACGCTAGAAGCGCTTCCTCAATTTGCCCAGCAGATCTTGAACGGCCCGGCGGTGATTTTCATCGGCCCGCAGTTTCGGGCCCGCGCCCGCGCCGCGCAGCGTGAACAAGAGCGCGCTGACGCAAGCGCGCGCAGCGGTCGCTAGACGGGACGAGAAAGTGACGGGCTTGGCCGACTTTGGGCTGCTTGCCGCGACGGGTTTTGGCGTCGGCGTGGTCGTCGGACTCACCGGCGTTGGCGGCGGCTCGATCATGACGCCTCTGCTCATCACGGTTTTCGGTGTTCCGGCGCCCATCGCGGTAGGAACCGATCTCGCGTGCGCCGCCGTGACCAAGACGGCCGGGACACTGGCCCATCGCGCAGCTCACAACATTAAGGCCCGCGTTGTTGTGCTCCTTGCACTCGGGAGCGTGCCCGCGGCGATCGCAACGCTTGCGATCGTCGCTCTGGCGCATCTTGCTCCGCACGAGCTTAACCGGCTGATCAAAGAAGGTGTGGGTGTCGCGCTATTGTTGAGCATCGCGGTGCTGCTGCTGCGAGGCCCGCTCAAACGTTGGGGCGCGCGTTCCGGTTGATTGCGCGCGTCGCGCCGACACCGGCCCGTCCTGACCGTGTTCGTCGGCTGCGTGATCGGTATCGCTGTCGCGTTGACGTCGCTAGGCGCGGGTGCTATCGGCGCGGCTTGTCTCGCGCTGCTCTACCCGGAGCTCGAGCCGGCCGAAATCGCAGGCAGCGATATTGCGCACGCAGTTCCCCTGACCGCGGTTGCTGCGGCAGGACACTTCTGGCTAGGCACTATTGATTTCGAGTTGCTGATTGCGCTGCTTGCCGGTGGCGTTCCAGGCATCGTGCTGGGAAGCTTCGGATCGCGGCGCATACCGGTGCGCGCCCTTCGCATGATGCTGGTCGCGACCATGGCGGTCGCGGGCGTTAAGCTTCTCGCTTGACTGCCTCTGAGGCGGCGTCGCATCGGTTTGTCGTAATACCGGTTCGCGGCTTGCGGTATTATCGAAGGGGCTGCACCAGAATTCGGCGACCGCTCGCCTGCGCCGCTCATGAACCTTCCGTTGTTCAAGTTACCCCCACATGACCAGCGGAAGTGGCTTGTCGAACGGCTGTCGCGCCCGCCGCCGCCCGCGGCGCTTCATCTTTCCGATGGATACAGGCTGCCCGGCCGCGAAGGTGAGCCACGCTCGGCCGCGGTACTCGTGCCGATCATCAATCGGCCCGACGGCTTGGCGGTCTTGTTCACCGAGCGCAGCGTCAACCTCCCCGACCACGCCGGACAGATCAGCTTCCCTGGAGGCCGCGTCGAGGCCGACGACCTCGACGCCGACGCTGCGGCGCTCAGGGAAACTGAAGAGGAGATCGGGCTTCCACGCGATAGAGTGACAGTCCTCGGACAGCTCGCCGACTATGAAACGGTGACGGGCTATCGCGTGACTCCCGTCGTCGGGTGGGTGGAGCCGCCGTTTGCAGTCGTTCCCGACCCAGTCGAAGTTGCCGACGTGTTCGAAGTCCCGCTCGCATTCCTGCTCGAGCCCAGCAACCAGCAACGGCATTTCCGGATGCTGGGAGAGCTCCGTCGCGACTACTTCGCGATTCCCTTTCAGGATCGCTATATCTGGGGCGCGACGGCGGCGATGCTGATGATTCTCGATCGTACCTTGCGCGCCGAACACGATCTTACGACGTGACCCGCGCACCCTACGAAACGGGGATCGTGCTTTCCGGCGGTGGCGCGCGGGCCGCCTATCAGATCGGTGTGCTGCGCGCCATCGCGCGCATCCTGGGCCGGACCTCGACCACGCCGTTCCGGGTGATCTGCGGCACATCGGCCGGAGCCGTTAACGCGGCGCTGCTTGCAGCGAACGCAGACAGTTTTCGACGCGGCGTTGCACGGCTTCTGCGTCTCTGGCGCAGCATCGAGGTCCGGCATGTCTATCAGGCCGACTTCGCAACAGTGTCGACCCATGGCATGCGCTGGCTCGCCTCGGTTTTGGTTGGCCGCCGCGGTCCTTCGCGTACCGCGTCCATGTTCGACAACTCGCCCCTGCGTGCGCTGCTCCGACGCGAGCTCGATCTCGACCAGGTCGCGGCGCAAATTGCGGCCGGGCATTTGCATGCGCTTGCGATCAATGCGACGAGCTATACCAGCGGGCACGCCGTGACGTTTTTTCAGGGCGCGTCGACAACAGCACCGTGGGAAAGAATTCGCCGCCGCGGGGAACGCGCGACGATCAGCGTCGATCATCTTCTCGCGTCGAGCGCGATTCCGTTCATCTTTCCGGCAGCGCGTGTCGGCGGCGACTTCTACGCCGACGGCTCGGTGCGGCAGATCGCGCCCCTGTCGCCCGCGCTGCATTTGAACACGCGCAGAATGCTGGTCATCGCGGTCGGACAGTTCGTCGGCCAACAGCCGACGCCCGGCCAAGCGCAAAAGCCGCCGCACTATCCCTCGTTTGCCCAAGTCGCGGGTCACGCGCTTTCCAGCATCTTTCTGGACAACCTGGGCGCGGATCTGGAGCGCCTGCAGCGCCTCAATTCCGTACTCAATCTCGTTCCGCACAAAATCCAGAACGTGCATCCGGAAATTGTTCACGTCGACGCGCTGGTCGTGGGGCCCAGCCGTGATCTGGGCCGACTCGCGATACAGTATGCCGATCGGCTGCCGACCGGTGTGCGATACCTGTTGCGCGGCCTGGGGGCGACCGAAGGCACCGGCGCCAATCTGTTGTCGTATCTGCTGTTCGACCGCCAGTATTGCCGAGAGCTGCTGGCGCTGGGCTACTCGGATGCGTTGGCGCGCCGAGACGAGATCGGAGCGTTTCTCGCCGGCGACATCGCGGGGTATCTGCCGTTTTTTCCCGCCGAGCTGCTTAGCTAAGGACATGCCTCATTGACGCCGGCTCGGTTTTCCCCGACGATGCGTTGCTGCGACGGCAGCGTTTTTCTGACGGCGCATTCACGCATGCCGACTCCCCGCGAACAAGATTTCAAGAGCCTCAGCGCGCACGGTTTTCATCGCGTCGCCTACCGGCAGTGGGGCGACCCGGAAAATATGCGCGTCGTGGTTTGTGTTCACGGTCTGACGCGCAATGGACGCGATTTCGACACGCTTGCCGCAGCAATCTCGGATCGTTATCGCGTGATCTGTCCGGATATGCCGGGACGCGGCGACAGTGAATGGCTGCGCGATCCCAACGACTATGGATTCGCGACCTATCTGACCACGCTGACAGCCTTGCTTGCCCACGCTCGCGCGGATCGCGTCGCATGGGTCGGCACCTCGATGGGAGGACTTCTCGGCATAGCGATGGCGGCGCAGCCAGAAACCCCGGTTGCGCGACTGGTGGTCAACGATGTCGGCACTATCATCGAACCGACTGCGCTTGCGCGCATCGGACTGTACGTCGGTCTCGACCCAACGTTCGATTCGTTTGAGCAACTGGAAACGCACATCCGTCACGTGTCGACGCCTTTCGGCGCGCTTTCCGAGGATCAATGGCACGCGCTGGCGCGAAGCACCGCGCGACAGGACGCCACTGGCCGCTGGCGACTCAAATTCGACCCTGGCATCGCCGTGCCTTTTCGCGCCACAGCCGGCCAGGGCGGCGATTTATGGCCGCTTTGGGACGCGATCTCTTGCCCGACGCTGCTGCTGCGTGGCGCCGAGTCGGACCTGCTCTCCGCTGCAACCGCGGCGGCAATGCGCACGCGCGGGCCGCGGCCGCAGATGGTCGAATTCCCGGATGTCGGCCACGCCCCCATGCTGCTGAGCGAGAACCAAATGGCCCCGGTGATCGCGTTCCTGGATCAGCCCTAAGACACGCTTCGGCGGCGGCGGTTAGGGAAATGCCGCCGGCATCGACTACAATCGGTACGCGGACAAAAAATACCAACGTCATGGCCCTCGCGCTCAGCCTCCCACCACTTGAATCGCGTCCCGCGCATCCGCCGGAGACGCGTCCTGCGCGCGTCCAGCCGTGGCTGGACGAAATGCTCAAGCGCGACCCGATCGAAGCTGCTGGCACCATCGGCGATGCGCTGGCGGCGACAAATCGTGTTGCGCTCTCAGAATCGAAGCGACTCGAACTTGCCGAAAAATACTACACGACTGCGCTGTCGCTTTGGCTGGATCTCGAGCGGCATTTTTCGCGGGCCGCGCATCCGCTGACTGGCGATGCGCTGGAAGCGGCCAAGGCGTCGCTGATCCTCGCCGCGGAACTCGCGACCGCCTACAAGCATCTGCTGGCGCGTGAGGCGGACAAGCGCATTCTGCTCGGCGGCAACAGATTGACCGTGGCACTGATCCATCGTTGCCTGCAATGCACGACTCGGGTGCTTATCAATAGTTACCTGTCGTACGCACCGGTACCGGCGCGCACTTGGCACGATGCGCATGCGATCTATAAATTCGCTCGCGAGCGAGGTCTGCATCAGGCTGCCGTCGCAACCGACAGCCCGGATGCGACCCCTGAGCGGCTGTACGTGCAGGCCCTGCTGCTGGCATTGGCGAATCCATACGGGTTCCTTCCGGGGCAGCTCGGACAGGTCATTCACTACCTGCAGGAATATTCGCACTGGACCAAGATCACCGACATCGCGCCAGTGCATCGTTTGGCGAAGGCGGTTGCGATCGTTCCTGTCGGACATGACTTTCCCCCCTTCTCCGCCAACAAGGGCGGTAACATCGACGGCAGCAAATTATTTCTGTTGACGTTCGACCTTGCGTTCCAGATCCAGGAGCAACTCCGCTCGCTGGACGCGGGAGGCAGCGTGCCGACAGGTATCGGGACCGATCCGGCGTCGGTGGCGCAATACACGGCCCTTCTCCGGCGCCTGCTCCGGCAGTGGGCGATTCCGCCCGCGCGGCAATTCAACCGGCTTCCGTCGCGGGCGCGAGTGGTCATGTGCGCCGGTTTGCCTGCCGTGTGGCAATACAGCCGCGGGACCCACGCGAATGTCGCCAACGCACCGGCGGGCCTACCGCCGATGCACTCGTGTCAGGTAATCAACCATACTCCGGCGGGTTACGCGCTGAGGCAGATCGACGCCGCCAACGCGCCATTGCGCATCGGCGATCTCATCGCACTGCGGGTCGAAGGCCGCAACACTTTGCAGGTGGCAATGCTGCGCTGGTTCCGCAATACCCTGCGCGGAAGCGGCCTGGAATTCGGTTGCGAGCTCCTCACCGACAGTCCGGAGGCCGCAGCGGCGCGCGGCGAAAATGCCGACACTGCTCCTTTTGTGCCCGTGGTGCTTGTGCCCGACGATGGCCAGGAAGGCTCGCCGCCGATGGTTCTGGTGCCCGCGGGCGCTTTTCAACTCGAACACGCCATTAATCTGCGCCGCGGGGCAACCGGCGGGACGGTGGTGCTCACCAAGTTGGTCGACCAGGGTCCGGGCTTCGAGCTCTTCGAATTCATCGCGGTCAGTTGATGCCGGGGTTTGATCCCTGGCGGCGCGCGACCGTGGCTTTGCTCGCGACGCTTGCTTTAATGGAAATCTGCTGGGAACTGTGGCTCGCGCCGCTGAAACCTGGCGGCTCGTGGCTGGCGCTCAAGGCGCTGCCGCTCGTCGCCCTGTGGCCCGGCGTGGCACGCAGCAGAACGCGAGCGTTGCAATGGGTGCTGGTGCTGCTGCCGTGGTATTTCGCGGAAGGCCTGGTGCGCGGCTTCAGCGAAAGTGGCCGACACGCACTATGCGCCGCGACTGCGGCGGCGCTTTCGCTCGCAACGATCGCTTCCGGTCTCGCTTATGTGCGTCTGGCCAAACCCAACCTGCGATGGCGCCGCGCGGGCGCGTCAGAGTAGCGCTGTCGTCGTTCTGCCGGCCAGACCCTTAGGCATCGGGAACACCGTTGTCTCGACAACGCCGTCCAGCTCTGCGACATCGCTTGCGCCAAGAACCTTGAGCCGCTCGACCACTTGTCGCACCAGGACATCGGGCGCGGACGCGCCTGCGGTCACGCCAACACAACGCCTTCCCTCGAGCCACGCCGGCTGCAACTCGTCCGCCCGGTCAATCATATAGGACTGGATCCCGAGGTTCGCCGCAACCTCGCGCAGGCGATTGGAATTCGAGCTGTTCGGGCTGCCGACGACGATGACCAGGTCGCAACGTTGGGCCATGAATTTGACCGCGTCCTGCCGATTCTGCGTCGCATAACAGATGTCGTCCTTTTTCGGTCCGACGATCGCAGGAAAACGCGCCTTAAGCGCGTCGACGATGGCCGCGGCGTCGTCGACGGAAAGCGTGGTCTGCGTCACATAGGCGAGATTTGCGGGGTCGCGCACCTCGAGCGCGGCGACATCGCCAATCGATTCGACCAGATAGATGCCGCCGTCGGATTGGCCCATGGTTCCTTCCACTTCCGGATGGCCGGAGTGACCGATCATAACGATCTCGCTGCCATGCTGGCGCATCTTTGCAACTTCAACATGGACCTTGGTCACCAGCGGACACGTTGCGTCGAACACTCTGAGACCGCGCAACTCGGCTTCTGCACGCACGGCTCGCGACACACCGTGGGCGCTAAACACGACCGTGCTGTCGGCGGGAACTTCCGCAAGCTCATCGACGAATATCGCACCCTTCGCCCTCAAGTCGTCCACGACGAATTTGTTGTGGACGACTTCATGGCGAACATAGATCGGCGAGCCAAATTGCTCCAACGCCCGCTCCACGATCGCAATGGCGCGGTCGACGCCGGCGCAAAAACCACGGGGATTGGCAAGAATGATTTGCATGAGGCCTATTTTACCGCGACCGACGGACCCGGTCTGCGCCAAAATCCGTCAAGGATCAGCAATGCGGCGCCGACGGTGATTGCGCTATCGGCAACGTTGAAGGCAGGAAAGGGGTCGAGCCAGGCGATGAGCGGATGGTGGAACGGCATGAAGTGGTGGAACGACAGAAAGTCCACGACCTTCCCAAGCGCAACCCGGTCGCAGAGGTTGCCGAGTGCTCCACCAAGGACGAGGCTCAATCCTGTGCAATAGAGCCGGTCGCCGCCGCGGCGCAACAGCCATACAATCAAACACGCTGCGCCGATCGCGATGACAGCGAACAGATATCGCGGCCATCCTGCGGCGTTGCCCAGAAAACTAAATGCCGCACCGGAGTTGAACGCGAGCACGAGGCTGAAGAAATCGGTCATCGACCTCTCCTCCCCGGGCCGCAGCGTCGAAAGCACGAGCGCCTTGGTGAGCTGATCGGCGGCAACGATGGCGGCACTCAAGACGAGCCACAACCACCAGCGGTTCGATGCTGCGGATGGCATTCCGACTCCAGTCATGCGAACACCCGGACCTCGCCGTTGCCGAACAGATTGGCAACGCATCGCGCGCACAAAGACGGATGCGCCGGGTCGACGCCGACATCGGCGCGCCAGTGCCAGCAGCGCGCGCATTTCGCGTGCGCACTCGGCGCGACCTCGATCGCCACCGCATCGCCGCGCAGCACCGTCGCGGACGAGGTGATCATCACGAACCGCAGGTCGTCGCCTAGTGAGGCGAGCGCCTCATAAACATCTCCCGGTGCTGAAATGGTGACTTCGGCTTCGAGCGAGGAACCGATTTCGTCTTTCTCGCGGGCTTCCTCGAGACGCTTGAGGACCATGTTTCGAACCTCGACGATGCGACTCCACTTCTGCGTCAGCGCATCCAGGTCCGGAGCCTCGCCGAGGCCGCGCCCGGCCTTCCATACGTGAACAAAGATCGTTGCGTCATCCGGATAGAGGACCTTCCATGCTTCTTCCGCGGTAAACGAGAGAATCGGGGCCATCAGCTTCAGCAAATCATCGCGAATGTACGCCAGCACGGTCTGCGCCGAACGGCGGGCGACAGAATGCGTCGCGGCGGTGTAAAGGCGATCCTTCAATACGTCGAGATAAAAACCGCCAAGCTCCTCGGAGCAATAGAGCTGCAGCTCGCGCACGACTAGGTGGAACTCGTACCTGCCGTAGCTGGTCCGCATATCCGCGAAATAACGATTGGCGACGCCAAGCTCGTAGCGGTCCAGCTCGAGCAATTCGGCCGCGGGCACCGCATCCCGCTGCGCGTCGAAGTCGGCGGTATTCGCGAGAAGGAAGCGCAGCGTATTACGAATGCGCCGATAGCCTTCGACGACCCGCTTGAGGATCTCGTCGGAAATGGAAAGGTCGCCGGAATAGTCCGTCGCGCCGACCCACAATCGCAGGACCTCGGCGCCGAGCGCGTTCCATACCTTTTGCGGCGCCACGACGTTGCCCTTGGACTTCGACATTTTCTTGCCCTGGCCGTCGACGGCGAAGCCATGTGTCAGAAGCGCGTTGTAGGGCGGCACGCCATTGAGCATGCACGACGTCAACAGGGACGAATGGAACCAGCCGCGATGCTGATCCGATCCTTCGAGGTAGAGATCCGCCGGGAAGGCGGTCGCGTCCGAATGTGATCCGCGGTGCAATGCACGTCCCTGCGGGCCGCCCATGACCGTCTGATGGGTCGAACCGGAGTCGAACCAGACGTCGAGCGTATCGGTCAGCTTGCGGTACTTCGTGGCATCGACGCCGAAATCCTCGTGCGTCGCCTCGAACCACGCCTCGATGCCGCCAGCCTGGACTTTGGTCGCCGCCAGCTCCAGCAACGCCGGGGTGTCCGGATGCAGAACCTCCGTTTCCTTGTCGACAAAGAACGGCAAGGGCACGCCCCACTGGCGCTGGCCCGACAAGGTCCAATCGGGGCGATTGGCGATCATGCCATTCAGCCGGGACTTCCCCCAAGACGGAAAAAACTCGGTGGCTTCAATGCCTCGCAGCGCAGTAGTGCGCAGCGTTTCGGCGGGTCGGGTGCCGTTGAAACCCGGAACCTCGTCCATGCCGGCAAACCATTGCGTCGTCGCCCGATAGATGATCGGCGTCCGGTGCCGCCAGCAATGCATGTAGCTGTGGGTGATCTTTTCGGCGTGAAAAAGCGCTCCGGTTTCCCGCAGCTTGTCGACGATCTTCGGATTCGCGTCCCAGATCTTCCGACCGCCGAAGAACGGCAGGCTGTCCACGTAACGGCCGTCGCCGAGCACCGGATTGAGCATGTCGTCATCGGCCATGCCGTAACGCCGACAGGAGATGAAGTCGTCGATGCCGTACGCGGGAGAACTGTGCACGATGCCGGTGCCCTGCTCGATCGTCACGTATTCGCCGAGGTAGATCGGCGCGGCGCGGTCGTAGAACGGATGACGGAAGCGGATTGACTCGAGATTCCGGCCCGACGTGGCCGGATCCGGCGCGCGCTTCGTTTCCTTGCGCTGGACCCCGAATCGCTTGAGCGATGCCTCCTTCAAATCCGACGCGAGAAGCAGCGTCCCCCGCTCGGTTTCCACAAGCGAATATTGAAATTCCGGATGCACGTTCAAGGCCTGATTGGCCGGCAGCGTCCACGGCGTGGTGGTCCAGATCACTGCATACACCGGACCGTCGGGCAGCGACGGCAGATGAAACGCTGCCGCCAGTTTTTCGCGGTCGCGGTCGTCGAGCGCAAATCCGACATCGACCGAGACATCGTCACGGTCTTCGTACTCGACTTCCGCCTCAGCCAGCGCGCTCTGACAATCGAAGCACCAGTTCACCGGCTTGAGGCCGCGATACAGGTAACCTTTCTCGAGTATCTGACCGAGCGCGCGAATCTCGTCGGCTTCGTTGCGATAGGACATGGTCGTGTAGGAATGTTCCCAGTCGCCGAGCACGCCGAGCCTTTGGAACTCGGCCTTCTGACGCGTGATCTGCTCGCTCGCATACGCGCGGCAAAGTCGCTGCGTTTCGGCCGTAGGCAAATTCTTGCCATGGGTCTTTTCGATCTGGACCTCGATGGGCATGCCGTGACAGTCCCAGCCCGGGACGTAGGGTGCGTCGAAGCCAGCGAGCTGCCGGCTCTTCACCACGATGTCCTTGAGTACTTTGTTCACGGCGTGACCGATGTGGATATCGCCGTTCGCATACGGCGGCCCGTCGTGCAACACAAAGCGCGGGCGCCCCTTGCTCGCGGCACGAATCGCTTCGTATACCTTGCGCTCCTGCCAATCCTTGACCCAGCCGGGCTCACGCTTGGCCAAGTCGCCACGCATCGGAAAAGGCGTGTCAGGGAGATTCAGCGTCGATTTGTAGTCGGTCTTGCTAGCGTCGGCCATCGTTGCTTTCGTTTACTTCATTTTCGCAAAATAGTCGCGGGCTTGTGCAACGTCGACGCGAATCTGCCGGGTCAGCGCATCGATATCGGCGTAGCGCTCCTCGTCGCGGAGCTTGTGCAGAAATTCGACCTCTATCCTGCGCCCATAAATCGCTTCGTCGAAATCGAACACGAATACCTCGAGCAACGGCTTCGCGCCTTGTTTGACCGTCGGACGCACGCCCAGGCTGGCGACACCTGCACGTGATTCGGCTCCGAGGCCATGGACCCGGACGGCGAAAATTCCTGACAGCGCCGGTTTGTGCCGCAACACCACGTTGGCCGTGGGAAAGCCCAGATTGCGGCCGAGTTTGTCGCCATGCGCAACGCGACCCGACATTACGTAAGTTCTCCCGAGGAGCCTGGTCGCGCGTTCGACGTCTCCGGTTGCAAGCGCGGATCGCACGGCACTGCTCGACGCACGCTCGCCGTCGATCGTGACGGTCGGCATGGCTTCGACGCAGTACGTCGCTGCTCTGTGCCGTAGCAGCGCCATGTCGCCGACGCGATCGCGACCGAAGCGGAAGTCGTCTCCGACGAGAATCCAGCTCACGCTGAGCCTGCGCACCAGCACCTCGTCGATGAATTCCTCGGCCGAGAGCTTGGCGAGCTTCGCTTCGAACCTCGCGACATGGACGCGCGCTACGCCATGAGCGGCGAAACGTTCGAGCTTGTCGCGCAGCGTCGACAGTCGCGGTGGCGCGGATTCAGGTGCGAAGAACTCGCGCGGATGAGGGTCGAAGGTCAGCACCGAGGGCGAGAGGTCGAGATCCTCCGCGGCCTCGCTCAAGCGCGAGAGCATGGCCTGATGGCCGCGATGCACGCCGTCGAAGTTGCCGATGGTGAGCGCGATGCGGTCGTGGTTTGGCTGTGAAAATCCGCGAATTACCTGCACGCTTCAATTGCCGGGGGCGACTTCGGGAGAATAACCGGAAGGCTTTGATAAACCTCAATTTTACCCTGCGGCATGGGTCGCGGTCCAGCGCTTATGCTGCCGGACGCAGCAGCGTTCCTTACGGGATGGGGCTCCATTCGCGCCAACCCGGAACCAGCGGGAAGTAGAGTCCCACGCGAATCGAACGCCGATCGATGTCGCGCATCACTCGTGCATATTCTTCGAGTTGCGTGCGATACCGCTCCTGCTCGCGATCCAGAAACGCTCCCGCGTCGGCGCCCTCGTGGCGCGATAGCTTGAAATCGACAATCCAGCGGATACCGTCGCCATCGACGAAGGTCCGGTCGAGCACGAGGTGGACAAACTTGTCGTCACGCAGCCCCGTCAGCGCATATTCGCTGCGTGCCTCGGCGTGACCAGGATCGAACAACCAGCGTCCTCTCGAATCGGCGATAGTCGCGTCGATCGACGCCAGCACCTGCTCAACGGCCGGGCCGACTTCGCTGCCGGTCAAACCGAGCGCCGAAAGCTCCCGCGTGACTCGCTTGCGCTCGGTCGCGATTCGTTGTGCGGTCCAGCATTCGATCCCATCCTCGGCGATCTGCCGCAGGAGACGATGGGCAACGGTTCCGATGCGGCGAGCGGTCTCTCGGGCCCAATCGAACGCTACGGACTCGCGGTCTGACATTGAATCGGGGGCGCCTGGCCCCGAAATGGGTGCTGGGGCCGCCAGGATTTGCCAACGCGCAGGCAGGCGCTGCAGCAGGACGCCGTTTTCCTCGCGACCTGCGCTCGTGCTCCTGTCGGTGCCGGGGTCGGGTACCGACGCTGAAATGGCGGGCCACAGCGCGCCCAACGCCGTCCGCTGCGATGGGTCCTTCCACCTCATGGGCGTTTGGTCTTCTTCTGCCAGACCGAGCGTCGATGTCAGATGCAGCCGATCCCTCGCACGCGTGCAGCCGACGTACAACAGCCGGCCCAATTCCGCTTGTTCTTCGGCGGCGGCGAGGCCTCGCAGATACGAGTACACCGCGTCGTCGTCACCTTGGGCGACGTACCGTGATTTCATCGGCGCGAGCAGCAAGGCGTTGCCGCGCCGGCGCCAGAGCAGGAGCTGACGGTCTTCGGGCCTGGGGTGGCGAGCGAGGCCGGGCATGATGACAACGTCGAATTCGAGCCCCTTGGCCCGGTGCAGCGTCATGATCCGCACCCGCGTCGACGGGTCGGCTTGTGCTTCCGCGCGCAGCGCACCCAGCGCTTCAACGAACATCGACCAATCGGGGACATCTGCCCCTACCTCATGTTCCGCGAGCAGCGCAAAAAATCGATCGGCCGCCTCGAGATCGATCGGCTCGGTGATGCACGCGGGCCCGCCCAGCGCCAGCCATACACCACGCACCGCGGTGGCGAGCGGATGGCGTCCGCGTTCCTCCAGCATCGCCGTGGCAATGTCCGCGAAATGGGTGAATCTCGCCTTCCCGTCATCGGACAGGTGACTCAGAACGCCGGCTCTAAGGTCTCCCGACAAAGCCTCGCTCAACGCGCGCTTGCCGCAGCTTTGAGCGACCGCGAACAGATCCGACAGCGTGAGTCCGCACCACGGCGCGCGTAACGTCGCGAGCCACGCAAGGCGATCGTCGGGTTGAACCAGCGCGTGCGTCAGCGAACACAGATCGAGCACGGTCTGCCGTTCCGAGAGGTGATCGAGCTCGACCGCGCTGAATGCGATTTCATTGGCGCGCAGCGCCGACAATATCTCGTCAAGGTCGGATCGCTTGCGCACCAGCACCGCGATCGTTTCAGCATTAATTGCGAGCGCACCGCGAATCCGAGATACGACCGAAGCCGCTTCCTGCACGGCGTCTGTGCACAGATCAACGGTTACCGCAGCATCGGCATGCGGTTGGCGCGTCGCGGCCGACGGCGTGAACGCGACAGTTCCGCGCACGGCATCTTCTCGCGAAGAAAATACGCTGGAAAACGTTGCGTTCACCCAGTCGACCAGGTCTTGCCGCGAGCGGAAGTTCCGCGTCAGCGCCAACGGCTCGAGCGCGACACCGCCAATCCGCCGGTTTTTCTGCGCGGCGAGAAACAAGCCGACGTCGGCTTCGCGGAAACGGTAAATCGATTGCATCGGGTCGCCGACGACAAACAAGGTGCGTCCGTCGCCAGGCGTCCACCCTTCCGTAAGACGCTCGACCAGTTGGTGCTGTGCGAGCGACGTATCCTGGAACTCGTCGAGCAGCAGATGCTCGATCTGCATGTCGAGTGCGAGCAGCAGTTCGGATGGCCCCTCTTCCGACGACAACGCGCGCAACGCGATCAATGTCGATTCCGGATAGTCGATGGCGTTTTCCTGCGCGAACACGAGTTGCAGCCGGGCCACTGCATGCCGCAACACGTCGAGCAACGCAGCGATGAAGGACCACGAAGCTTCGTCATAGCGCGGGGGCGGGAGCTTTCGCACCGAATGGAGCGCGGCGGCGAGCCCGGGAACCTGTTGCAGATCCCCGAGCATTTGTTCCATCGCCTGCTTGTGATCGCGACGGCTGCCGCGTCCGGACGCGCCGGCGGAGCTTGGCGCGAGAAATCCTTGCCGCTTGGTGAGCTTCGTGCGAAACGCGCCTTCTTTTGTAAGCAGCCATTCGGCGATAGACGACCAATGTGGCAGTCCGTCGGCGCTTGACGGCGGAAGTCCGTTGCACTCCGACCAGGACGCCAGCGGATGATCGGGTTCATCGAGTCGAAGGTTGTCGCCGGCGTGACGCGCAAGCTCCAGCAGCGGAGTGACGACTTCACGCGGAAACGCGGCATCGAGCGCACCCAGCTCGCGATCGATCTCGGCCATCAACGCCTTTTCCAGATTGACGCGCAAGGCCTCTTTGTCATCCACGACGGCGAAATTCAGCCATTGGTCGCGCTTGGCGAGCATTCCTGCAATCAGATCGATCAGGCGATCCGCATCGTTGTCGAGGTGGTCGAGCAGGCGTCGCCACGCGACAGCCTCGGCGCCTGCCGCGTCGAGCTCCAAACGCGCCGCTTCAAGATAGAGCGGCATGCCGCGATCGACGAAGCGTGGCAACGTGCCGACTTTCAAGGTGAGGGGCGCGCGTCGCATCAGCGAGGTGCAGAGTGCGTCGATCGTTTGCACCTGCAGACGTGCGGGATGGGCGATCAGATTCCATTCCAGCGCTGTGTCGCGTTGCAATACGGTGCGCGCCAGGCGCCAGGTCAGCGCCGCATGCGCTTCCGCAGGCGCGGCGTCCGACTCGGCGGTGCGCAAGGCGGCCACAATGCGTTCGCGGATCTCTCCGGCGGCCTTGCGCGTGAACGTCATGGCGACGATCGCCTCAGGGCGCTCGACGCGCGTGAGCAAGGCAAGGTAGCGCTGGATCAGAAGCTCGGTCTTGCCCGAGCCCGCCGGCGCCTGAACGACGAATGAGCGCGCAACGTCAAGCGCCGCCAATCGCGCGGCGGCGTCGGATACCGTGCTTCGCTCATTCATTGTCGAGACTCTGCTCACCAAGGTTGCGCACCGATTGAATTCGGCATAGCGGCTGCAGGCCGCATGTGCGGCACGCCAAAGGAGACCGACGCGGACTGACGACGGCATTGCCCGAGACGATTTCCAACGCCAGGGCGCCAAGCTGCGAGCGCCACCAGGCTTGGAGCGCCTCCCAATCGTCGAGCTTGCATGCGGATACGTCCGTCAGCGCGGGCCATGCGCTCGCATCCGCGGCGAGTCCGACCGCGGCAACGGCGTCGGGGCGCACCTGCGCAAAGGCAGCGGCGCGAACCTTGACGTCGGGATGTGCATCGCGCCGGGCGAGCACGTACATCCCGAGCTGGGTCGCGAGAGGCCGCGCCTCGAACCATTTGCCCGGCCGCTCGGCGAGACCGGTCTTGAAGTCGATGATCGCGATGCCGCCATCGGCGAGCGCGTCGACACGATCAATTCTCATCCGGAATGTCAGCGACGCGAGGTCCAGCGTTGCTTTCGCTTCCACGCCCTGGACCGCGAACGGCGGCCGCGTTCGTTCGATCTCGAGCCACGCGTGCAAGAGGCGCTCAAGTCGCGTTGCCTCCGCGGCGCGAACAAGGACCGGCAAGTTGCGCCAGCGCACTGCGGGAAACTGCGCCAGCGCGGTTTCAACGGCGCTTTCGGCAAGTCGCTTCACTCCGGCGCTGTCGAGCGCCACCAGCGTCGCATGATCGCGGGCGGCGGTCCAGAACGCGGCCATGGCCAGATGCACGAGTGAGCCGCGCTCGCGTGGCGAGAGGCCACCGAGCGGATCCGGCCAAGGCTGCGCGTCGAGACGATGGCGCGCAACTGCCTGGAACGGGCAGTCGCTTTGGGCGGCAATGATGCGCGATCCGCCCGGCGCGATGCTGCCGGGTGAGAGTCGCGGAGCGCGATCGTCGACCAAGGATTCGAGACGCTGATTGGCAGCGATCATGCGTGGCCACCCTGATGTCGACGCGGGCAGCGGCCACTCCGGATAGGTCATGATCAATGCCGACGGCGATGACGGACGATCGTCGATGGTCGATGCCGAGCTAAAGACGACCTCGGATGCGGCGGCCGCGAAGCCGGCGGTCAAGCCCCGGGCAAAGGCCAGCTCTACGGAGGAATGCGCGCGTGGAATCAGACGCTCGCGTTGCCAGGCGATCGGCAACATCGGGTTGGGATTGGGCGCCGGCGGCCATCGATCCGCGGCCAGACCGAGCACCCACAGCGCGTCGAAGGCAATGCCGCTCGCTTCGAGCACGCCCAGGATCTGAATGGGCGCACCGCTTCCTTCAGGTTGAAACACTGTTTCGCGCGCCATCGCACGCAGCTTGTCGACCGCAGCGGATCGGCTCATGCGGTTCGCCACCACGCCGAGCGACGAAAACTCCAACAGCAATCGCTCCCACGCCTGGCACGCCTGATACTCGGCGCTGTCGAGCGTGCGAGGCCCGGGCCATCCTGCGGCAGCGAGCCAGGTGCGCCACTTATCCGACCAGTTGCGCGGGGATGCGGTGCGTTCGTGCGCGAACTTGGCCGAGGCGTCGCGCCAACACATCGCCAGCGCCGGCGCGCGCCGATCGAGCGCGGCGACGGTTTCGGCGAGCGTTACGTCACGGGAGCCCGCCTCCAGCCAGTCGCGTTCAATCGCTGCGCACGACGACCGCGCCGCATCGGCACCGGGCATATAGGGTGAACGAAGCAACGCTGCTGCCGCACCCGCGGCCAGCCGCGATTCGGCGAGCTCGATCAAGTCGAGCGCGGCGACGATCAACGGAATCGATGCCAGCGATGCGCCCAGAGAAACGTCGAACGGCCGTGCGGTCGAAGGTGCGCGCGGCAGAATCGACGCAGGGCAAAGGATGTCCTCCGCCAATGCAACGACCTCGCCACGGCGAACCGCCAAATCCTCGACCACGATCCCTACACGTGCGCCGGGCGCCTCGACAAGCTTGCCGCGGGCCCAGCTCAGCGCGGCAACGAGCTCCGCTCGAGGCGAGATTGCGGTGGTGCGTCGTACCCTTGCCTCAACAGGGGGCAGAGTATCGAGACGGAGGAGTATCGCTCCTTCGTTGGCCAATGCGGCGAAAAGCCGCTGTTGCTGTGGCGTGAGCTCGACAAAGCCAGCGAGAACCGTGGTGCGGTTCGGCCACGCGACGCGCGGCGCGAGGCCGGCCAACGTGTCGGGCAACTGGGCAAGATCCCGCGTGCTCGCACGGCGCAATTCAGCGGCGTAGTGCTCGGCCCACGAAGCGAATAGCGACGGGTCGTCCGCCTCGCGATCGTCGCGACGCCACGCGCGCCAGCTTTCGCCGCCTGCGCCCCAGGCATGGACCAGCGACCAGGCTTCGGCGGCGAGGGCCGCCGCACCGCGCGGATTGAGAAGCGTGCGCCCGTCCACATCGACAATTTGCTCCCACAGCACTGCCGCCTGTGGCGGCGTCAGGAGCAAGGATTCGTCCTCAGTTACGTCCGCTGCAACGCATTGCTCCCACAGCGTTGTGAGCCACGTCTGATACGGAAGGATGGAAGGGGTCGGCCAGGCAGTCAGGCCGGACGCCAGTTGTTCGGCGTCGAATGCAAGCAGCAGCGAGCGGGCAAGGCGTCGATTGGGCGTGACCGCAACGGCACCGTCAGCGAGCGAAGCAAGGATTTCGCGATTCACGCCCTCAATGGTATCCGAGCGCTAGCCCGTTGCCGAACGTTGAGCGCTCGATGCTTGTCTCGACCTCGCTGCCGCGTGCGCCGTCGCAGCGAAACTGAATATGATTGGGGTCGCCGCGACTCAGGTCGCTCAGCGCTAGTCGTCGCCGGCGACTGCAGCGATCAGAAAGACCGAGTGTTCCGCGGTGGCGCCGGAGTTTGCGGCGGCCGCGGTCGTCGAAAGCACATCGGTACGCGGCGCGAATCGAGCGCGCGACATGGACGTGCGCGTTTCTGCTCTCCATTCGCCGCACCAATCGTCGTCGCGCACCAGGGGCCACACGCCTTCGACAAGGTAGCTCTTGGCGCTTAGAGGATTCAGGTGTGGCGAGTGCCGCCGGCATTGTCCCCACATCGCTGCCCGGCCGTCAGTAGGCCGGCCGTTGCGCCGGTCATAGAACTGGCAATTCACGCATTTTTCCACGCTGCCTTCTCCCCGTGTAGCCGCTTTCAATTCGCATTGCGCTTGCGCACCCCCATCGATACGGAGCGCGTCGATCGGTAACTGTTAACCGAGTCTCATCGTGTCATGTCGAAAGTGTTCTATGTTCATCCCGACGGACGAAGCCACGCGGTCGAACCGGACCAGCTCGTCGTTACAGCCGGTCACATATAGACCGGCGGCGGCGACGCGTTCGAGACGTTCACATGCAACGGGCGCTGGCGATCGAGCGCCACGCGTCCGGGATGAAGCTTGCGTCTGTTTCGCACCAGGATGGCGGCACCGGGCCGCGGGCGGGCGCGCGACGGAGCGCGACGCGACGGCTCGACGCGACGGCGTAATTGCGGCGCGGCGTCGAATCCGTGGCGCAAAGAATTTATGCGGCCCACGCGCTCACCGCGGTGAGGAGCGGCATGGGGACATCCTGGACGCGTCTTGCCGGTCGCGCCTGGTTGTCGAGCACATTCTTGAGCTCCGCATCGGCTTCCGTGGCAATACGTTGCAACTCCTCGTCGTACAGTTGCCGCCGTTCGGCGTCCGAAAGTACCGTGTACGCCTCGTGAATCATGCGGATCATCTGCTCGTCGGAGTGGCCATTCAGACGTTGTTTTATCGTCTGATAGGCGGCCTCGATTCTTGCCGCGGACGCGCCAGGGGGCAGGTCCAGGAAATCGTAGTGGGTATAGTCCATGGCACGATCCTCGGTTACGTTGGCTATCTGGGAAATTCGCCTTTAGACCAGTCAACGCAACATCCATGCCATTGGTATTAGCAGGACGCGAAAGCTCACCTAACTCGCTGATTTTCCAATGACGAAGCGTGGTGCCGCCAGCGTGCTGCAGCGACCGCCCAAGGTCGTGCCAGAGGTGCCGCGCAGGCAGATAGTGGTGCCGCATTTCGGCACCTTAGTCCTACAAAATCGCGAGCGAAGTCGGTCCCGATGGCGGCGGGAAGGTGCTCTCGAGCTGCTTCAGTATTGAGGCCGGCAGACGGAGGTCGGCGGCGGCCCGGTTGTCGCGGACATGCGCCTCGCTTGCCGCCTTGGGAATCGCGCACACTCCGGGTTTTCCGAGCAACCAGGCGAGCGCAACTTGAGCGGGACTTGCACCTAGCTCGCCGGCAAAAGCATGCAAGCGGCGATCGCGCAACAATCTGCCGCGCCCGACAGGCGAATAGGCCATCACCGCAATCTGGTGCCTGCGGCAGAACGGAAGCAGGTCCCATTCGACGCCGCGGCAACCGAGGTGATACATCACCTGATTCGCGGCGCATCGCGCTCCGCTTGGCAGCGCGAGCAGCTCCTCCATGTCGGCGCGGTCGCAGTTGGAAACGCCCCACTCGCGGATGTAGCCATCGCGACGCAAGGATTCGAACGCGTCGACGGTTTCCGCGAGCGGGATGTCGCCGCGCCAGTGCAGTAGGTAAAGGTCGAGGCAATCGGTTCCAAGGCGCTTCAGGCTGCGTTTGCACGCGGCAATGGCTCCGCGCCGGCTCGCATTCTGCGGATAGACCTTGCTGACCACAAACGCCTGCTCACGGCGCCCGGCAATCGCCTCGGCGACGACCTCCTCGGCGCCACCGTCGGCATACATCTCCGCAGTGTCGATCAGGGTCATCCCGAGATCGAGCCCCAGCGCAATGGCAGCGACTTCCTTGGTCCTGTCGCGGCGACGCTCACCCATCATCCAGGTGCCGAGGCCAAGCGTCGGCATGGTGCCTCCAGACGGCAAAGAAATCGTGGGCAACGCAGGTGACATGTTGTTGGGAATCGCCTCGACGGCGGCAACGATACCGCAATCCTCGGCTCGGCGCGCAGTAGCCGATGCACGCCCGGTTTACAATAGGTCGACGGCGTCTCACCCATGCCACTCGATCAGCCCCTGTTCCCCGCTTCCGGCCGCACCATGGTGCGCGGCGCATGCCCGCACGATTGTCCCGATACCTGTGCTTTGCACGTTACGGTGGAAAATGGACGCGCGGTCAAGGTCGAGGGCGACCCCGGACATCCGACGACCAACGGTGTTCTTTGCACCAAGGTCGCACGCTACCTCGAGCGCACCTATTCCGAAGCGCGAGTGCTGCATCCTCTGCAACGCATAGGCAAGAAGGGCGAAAGTAAGTTTCGACGCATCAGCTGGGACGCAGCGCTCGACGCCATCGCGACCCGCTTCACCGCGATTGCCGCATCGACGGACGGTCCCGAGGCGATCGTCCCTTACAGCTATGCAGGCACCATGGGGCTATTGCAATACGGCTCGATGGATCGGCGTTTTTTTCACAAGCTCGGCGCATCGCTACTCGATCGCACGATATGCGCGACCGCCGGCAAGGCGGGCTATGCCGCGACCATCGGCGCCTCCATCGGCATCGATATGGAGGAGTTCGAGAACGCCCGGCTGATACTTATTTGGGGCTCGAACCCGATCGTATCCAATCTGCATCTGTGGAGCCGGATCCAGGAAGCCAAACGCCGAGGCGCCAGGCTGATCGCGATCGATCCCTACCGCAGCCAGACTGCGGAGAAATGTCACCTCCATCTCGCGTTGCTTCCAGGGACCGACGCCGCGCTGGCATTGGGCGTGATGCATGTCCTGATCGGCGAGAATTTGATCGATTGTGACTATATCGATCGGTACACGCTGGGATTCGAGCAGCTCAAGGTGCGGGTGCGCGACTATGCGCCGCAACGCGTCGCGCAAATCACCGGGCTCGCAGCGGAGCAGATCGTTGAACTCGCCCGCGACTACGGCACCATCCGCCCAGCGGCGATACGGCTCAACTACGGCATGCAACGCCACGCCGGCGGAGGCATGGCGATCCGGACCGTAGCGTGCCTGCCGGCACTGGTCGGCGCGTGGCGCGATCCGGCCGGTGGCGCATTGCTGTCGTCGAGCGGCGCGTATCCGGTGAACGGCGCTGCGCTGGAACGCCCCGACCTGATCTGGAACGCTCCGCGCACCATCAACATGTCGACGATCGGTAACGCACTAGTTGACGCCGACGATCCGCCGATACGCGCGTTGTTTGTCTACAACTCGAATCCGGTCGCGGTTGCGCCGGAATCGGCCAGGGTCGTCGCGGGCTTCGCGCGCGAGGATCTCTTCTGCGTCGTTCACGACGTTTTCCTGACCGACACCGCGGATTACGCCGACATCGTGCTGCCGGCAACGACGCAGCTCGAGCACGTCGATATCCATTCGTCCTACGGGCACCTCTACGCGCTCGCCAACAATGCCGCCATTGCGCCGCTGGGCGAGGCCAAGCCCAATACCGAAGTCTTCCGTCTGCTCGCCGCGCGCATGGGCTTCGAGGAGCCGTGCTTCCGCGAAAGCGACGAGGAGATGGCACGCAACGCGTTCCTGACCGATCATCCCCGTGCGCGGGGTCTTTCATGGGACACGCTCAAGGAGAAGGGTTGGCAGCGCCTGAACGTGCCCTCCCCTTTCGCGCCGTTCGCACATGGAAACTTCCCCACGCCCTCGGGGAAGTGCGAGTTTTATTCGCAGACCCTGGCGAATCAGGGACTGGATCCGCTGCCGACATTCATTCCTCCGCGAGAATCGGCGGCAAGCGACCCGGCGCTGGCGCGAAAATATCCGCTCGCGATGCTCTCGCCGCCGGCGCGCAACGCGTTGAACTCCACCTTCGCCAATCTTCCCGTCTTCCTCGATGCGGAAAAGACACCGTCGCTCGACATACATCCCGCCGACGCCGCGTCGCGCGGGATCAGCGATGGCGAGCGGGTGCGGGTGTTCAACGATCGTGGCGCAATGATTGCGGCCGCGCGGGTGACGGACAAGGCGCGGCCCGGCGTGGTGGTTGCGCTATCGATCTGGTGGCGAAAGCTCTCGCCGGATGGCACCAACGCCAATATGCTGACCGGCCAGGGGCTGACCGATATGGGCCGCGCGGCGACGTTTTACGACGTGTTGGTCGAAGTCCAGCGGGCTTAGACGGAAAGAAAAGTTGCCAGCGCGTCGCGCCTGTTCTGCGCGTCGCGATAACCGAGCTCGATCAGTTCCGAGCAAAAACCGGCGTCGAAAAGCAGGTAGGACAACAAGCCTTCTCCGCCGGAACGGGTTCCCCCGATGCGGCCGATCGCCATGCGCAGGGTGCGCGGAAGCCGGTGCCTGAACGCGCCGGCCAGCGTTTCCAGAGGAACGCTCGGCGTGAGCACCAGCATCATGATTTCGCGCAAAGGCATCGGACTCGTGTTGAGCCGTTCCTGCGGTATCTGACGCACGGCGATATTCACCAGCCGGACCTTCTCCAGGTCGGTGCCCAGCGCGTCGGTAAAGACGCTGGCAAGCACCTGGCTTCCGATCTGCGCCAGCGTCGGTGGACCCGCGTTTTCGTCGGGCGGATCGTGTGTGCCGCTGCGAGCAGCGCCAACGACGAGGATGCGGTCCGCGCCAAGATGAAGCGCCGGCGCGGTCGGTGCCATCTGGCACATGGCACCGTCGCCGAAGTACTCGTTGCCTATCCGTGTCGGCGGGAACACGAATGGAATTGCGCTCGACGCGAGCAGGTGTGGGACTCCTATTGCGGCCCGCACGCCGACGCGCTGCGATCGCTCCCACAACTCCATCGCAGGCCCGCCCATGCAGAAGCTCACCGACATCCCGGTGCGGTAGCTCGACGCGGTGATGGCCAGCGCATCGAGTGCGCCGGCGTCGATGCTGTGTTGGATCGACGGAAAATGAATCGTACGCGCAAGGAGGCTCGCCAGCGGCGTGTAGTCGAGCAGCGCAATCGACCGCTGACGGTCGGCGCCGGGAAACAGCGAGCGCAGCCAGCGCCATCCGGTATGAGCAAAATGCCCGCCATCCGCACGGTAGATGTCGCCAACGCTGAGCGTCGACCACGTCTTGCACAGCATGGTTGATGCATTGCGGAAATGGCGCGTGCCCGCAGCGAGCGCAGCGGCGTTAATCGCACCTGCCGACGTTCCGCAAACGATCCGGAACGGGCTGGTACTGCCGTCGGGCAGCATTTCGGCAATGGCACGGGCCACGCCAGCCTGATACGCTGCTCGAGCGCCCCCACCCGAAAGGATCAACGCCAGCTTGGGTCTTTCCGGCATAACCGCGTTGGAAGTCGTCAATCGAGCAACTCGTAGGTCTGCGCAAACACGCGCGCGCTGACGACGCTGAAATCCGACGGCGCGTATTGCACCAGCCAATCGCCGGGTTGTCCGCGCAAGGTTCCGCGGTCACGATCGAGCGTCACGTCGAACGGGTCGGTCATGAGTTTCGCCCACACCGCTCTTGGGCGCTTGCGATACGGCCCCGCCTTGCCCGGCCGGGCCGGCGCCACCGGCGCGTAGTTGACCTCAAACGCGTCGCGACTGACGGGCCAGCGTTCGCCTTCGGTACCCGTCAAGAGTGCGTCACCGGCTGAATAATTCACGGGGCCTTCCTGCGTCGACAGCGTGCCATCCGCCCCGGCGAATTCCACTTGTACCACTACCGCGCGCTTGCGTGCACGGCGGGCGGCTCGATCTTCGCTCAGGTCGAGGGAATCCACGACGTCATACCAGCGGGACATTCTTGTCGCGCAACATCGCATGCCAGCCGCTCGCCTCGTTGATCGCCGCATCGGCGAACGCGATGACCGCATCGCGGACTGGCTCCAGCGTCCCCAGGTCGGCGTCCGCCTCGCTAAGCGGCAATGCCGCGATCGGCACCAGCAACGCCGCCATCCGATCCGCGGCTTCCCGGGAAGATTCCGCGACCTTGGTGTATTCGGTTGTCGCGAGCACGCCATGGATCGCGGCGCCCACCACGGGGGCCATTACCGCGCCAAACAGCACAAGCGACCTGAAATTTTCGTTGAAATACGCCGTCCAATGACACGGCAACAAGAATCCCTCGAACCGCGTCGTGCAGCGCAGCGCCTCCGACTCGATCGCCAGGTCCACGAGGCAGAGCAGAAGTGAAAAGAAAAACAACAGCACCGCGAATTTATGCAGCCGTCTGCCAATGGCACCGCGTCGCGAACTGTTTGCGTCGTGATGCCCGACCTGTTCGAGCATCAGGGCCAGGGCCCACTCGCGAAACTCACGCACGCTGATTTTCGCCGGGTTTTCCTCCTGCGTGCGCCAGACAAAGTAGCGATCGTACCAGCGCCTCGCCTCGGGTTTCGCCGGCGTAAACGGCGGCTCGCGAGCAGCAGCGGGCGAAATGGACAGGAGCAGCTCAAGGTAGCGGAACCGCTCCGCAAGCACACGGTACTCGAGCCAGCGCTCATGCCACCGGTGGGCGAAGCGGCGCAGTGTCCACCGTCGACCTGAGCGAGGCTGCTTCAGCCAGTTTTCCGGCGTGTGGCCATAACCAAAAATCGCGCTGATCATCAGAATGCAAGCGAACTCGATGCATGCGGCGTAATACGCAAATTCGGGAAACAGAAGCACACCCGATGGGGAAACGAATCGCGGTTGCGGAAGGATCGAGCAGACCGTGAACCCGACCCCGACAATGCCGAGCAGGTAGTTGATGACGACCGAGCCGCGGAACAAACCGCCGTAAACGATGGAAAGTCGGTCGAAAATAGAGTAATCCCCTACGAATGCGCGCGGTTGAGCGGCGTTCATGGCAGTGCCGCCGAGCGCGGGTAAGCCACGTCTGCGATGCACAGGCGGCAGGCAAAGGGAGAAGATCCGCTCGAACCCCGAGAAAGCGCGTCCAAAGCCGGGTGCGCCGGGAAACCAGCGGGAGCCGGCGAGCCGACGGACGTCCGCGCGAAGATCTCTTACCTTGGCCCGTTCCTCTCGGGCCATGTGCGAAGACGCGTCCGAATCCACATCGAGAAACTCGCGCAGTCTCGCCAGGGTATCGGTGGAATAGGTATCAGCTTGCCGCGCGCTCATGGGTCGGCGATCCGGTCGGCGGCGTGAATCGCCTGCCTCGACGCTATCTTATCGACCCCCGAGCGCTGCCGGCAATCGACTTCGCGCCAACCCTGTCAGGCGACCTTGCGCACCAGCCCCACCATCACGCCGAAAATTTCCAGCGCGCCCTCTGGTCGTATGACCGGAAAAGCCTTGTTCTCCGGACGCAGGATGAAGCGCCCCCGTTCGAGATCGAGACGCTTGAGCGTAAACTGGTTATCGACGATCGCGACCACGATTTCGCCGCGCCGTGCGCCCGCGCGCTTCTCGACGACGACAAGATCGCCGTCCAGCACACCGACGTCGATCATGGAATCGCCCTTGACCCGCACCAGCACCGTTCGCGAAGGATGCTCGATGAGATAATCGTCGAGGGTCAGCGCGTCTGCGGGGCCGTCATCGATCGGGCTGGGCAGTCCCGCGTGCACCGGCGCTTCAGCCAGTGGACGCTGGAAAAATTGCCGTGTCGGCGCCAGGCGTCGATCCGGCGTCGATTCCACGAAGCCCGCAAGCTTGAACCGCGCCACCAGGGCAGCGACCGAGGATTTAGAACGCAGGCCAAGCAGCGCACCAATGGACGAATATGACGGCAGAGCGCGGTGGGCGGCGTAGTAATCCTGCAATGCGGCCAAGTAGGAACGATCGTTCGACATATCGGGTACAATAACCAACGAACGATCGTTCGTCAAGTCGCCTCCATACCGCGCATGGCTGGATAGCGTTTCATCGATGTTTCCCAATCCTGTCGCCTTCGTAGACCTGGAAACCACCGGCATGACCGCGACCGGTGACCGGGTGACCGAAGTCGGTATCGTTCGAGTCGACGGGGACCGCGCCACCGAATGGAGCAGCCTGGTCAACCCGGAGTGCAGCATCCCTCCCGCGATTCAGGCGCTCACCGGAATCACCAATGCGATGGTCGCCAACGCACCGCGATTTGCCGACATCGCCAGCGAGGTTGCGACGAGGATCGCGGGCTGCGTTTTCGTTGCCCACAACGCGCGTTTCGACTACGCTTTTCTGAAGCGCGAATTCGGCCGGCTGGGCCAGGCGTTCACCGCCAAGGTGCTGTGCACGGTCAAGCTGTCGCGGCGCTTGTTCGCCGACGGCGCCCGGCACAACCTCGATAGCCTCATCGAGCGCCATCGCCTGCCCTCGCACGATCGCCATCGTGCCCTCGGCGATGCACGGATCCTGTGGGCGTTCGTGCAGGCGCTTTATCGCGATCGGCCGGCGGACGAAGTCGACGCGGCAGTTGCCAGAATTCTGCGCACGCCAAGCCTCCCGCCGCACCTCCCCGCGGGCGCGCTCGACGCGATTCCGGAGTCGCCTGGGATCTACCGGTTCTATGGGCTCAATCCGATGCCTCTTTACGTCGGCAAGAGCATCAATCTCCGCGAACGTGTCGCGTCGCACTTTTCGTCGGACTACCGGAGCGCCAACGATCTGCGCCTTTCAACCGAGGTCGTTCGCATCGAATTCGAGGAAACCGCAGGCGAGCTCGGCGCCTTGTTGCGCGAGTCGCAGCTCATCAAATCGCTGTTCCCCGTCTACAACCAGCGCTTGCGGCGGCGCGCCGACCTGATCGCGCTTGGAGTCACGGCCGAGCCGTCGCCGCCGGATTATTTGCACGCCGACGTCATCGAACCGCGGGAACTGCACGGCCTGTACGGTCCGTTCGGCTCTCGTCGCGCCGCGCGTGAGACGCTGCGCAATATCGCCGCCGAGGCTGCATTGTGCTGGCGGCTGCTCGGCCTCGAGCGCCGCGCGGGTCCATGCTTCGCGCGTCAGATCAAGAAGTGCGCGGGCGCCTGTGTCGGCGCCGAGACGCTCGAGGCTCACCACGAGCGCTTTCGCCAGGCGCTCGCGCCTTATGCGCTGCGACAGTGGCCCTATGACGGGATGATCTCGATTCAGGAAACAAGTCTGACCGGCGAGCGCACCGACGTGCATCTTTTTCGGGACTGGTGCTGGCTCGGCACTGCGGGCGATGAAGGCTCGCTGCACGAATTGCTCGAAACACCGACGCGCGCCGCCTTCGACCTCGACATCTATCGCATACTCTGCAAGCGGCTTCCGCGGCTCCGGGTGCACGCGTTCCCGTACGAGCTACCAGCAATGCACTAGCCCCCGCATCCACGAAATCAGCTAAGCTGCCCGGCGCCACACACTTGACCTTCACGCTTATGTCGCGAATCGCCCCGCCCACATCTCCGAAGCCCAAACTGCCGTGGGTCGTCGGCCTGACCGCGCCGCACAGACTGTCGTTGACGCTGCTCGTCGGCGTGATCTCGTTCGCCGTCACGCAGCCGTGGTTGATGCTGCACACGCGGCTGCTCATCGGCTGGAATGCCGGCACGCTGACGTATCTGATGCTCGGCTGGCTCGCGGTCGCACGCGCGGATGCGCATATGACGCGGGTGCGCGCGCAACTCTACGATCAGACCGGCTACGTCATCTTCCTGCTGGTCGTGGTCGCATCGACCGCCAGTATCGTCGCCATCGGATTCCTCGTCGGTGACGCCAAGCAGCTGCCATTCGCGGAACGCGCGGCGCACCTCTCGCTGTCGATTTTGGCCCTGCTGCTCTCCTGGCTGCTGATTCAAACGCTGTTCGCGTTTCACTATGCCCACTGCTACTACTGGCGTGAGCATCCGTCCAAGGATCACATTCGTGGCTTGAGGTTTCCGGGAGAAACGGAGCCGGATTACCTCGACTTCGTTTATTACTCGTTTGTGGTGGGCATGACCTCTCAGGTCTCGGACGTTGCCGTCGTCGCCCGCCACATGCGCCGGATCACCTTGATCCATGGCGTCCTTTCGTTCATATTCAACATCGCCATCCTGGCCATGAGCATCAACATCATCGGCGGCATGATCTAGCAGGCTCGCTGATCCGATACCGGCGAAGAACCTCGCCAGCCGGCGGCCCCGTCCCGCCTTCGAGACCCGCTGACGCTAACGAAGGAGCGTTGTACCAGACAGCGATTGGTTCCAGCCGCTGGAGCGCTCAGCGGGCCCGGGCAAGACATCCGGACCTTTTCTCCGGAGGAGCTGACCGAAGCATTGTTTCGTTCCAGGTTCGCGCAACAACAAGCCTGGTGGGACTACGGCCGGGCGTCGCGCGACACGAATCCGCAATTCTTCACGATCGCCGCGCGACTGACACCTGACGTTTGACGCGGCGCCTCTTGTTGCGCCTGCCGCAGCCCGGTGAAGGCGCGAACGCCCGCACCGATCCCGTCTAGCGATTCACGTACAGATCGGGGAACTGCTTACGCAGCTGGGCGAGCTTGGGCAGATCGTTGATGACGATGTACATGTTCTCGGGATGATGCGCCAGGTAGTCCTGGTGGTAATCCTCCGCCGCATAGAACGCGTTGAGCGGAGCGACCTCGGTAACGATCGGCCGCGAGAACGACTTGGCTTCCTGCAACTGTGCGATATATGCCTTCGCCACCCGTTGCTGATCCGGATCGGCGTAAAAAATCGCGGAGCGATACTGCGTTCCGACGTCGGGGCCCTGGCGGTTGAGCTCCGTCGGATCGTGCGCGACGGAGAAGAATACCCGCAGCAACTGACCGTAAGAGATCTGCGAAGGATCGTAGACCACCTGCACCGACTCGGCATGCCCGGTGACGCCGGTGCCAACGAGCTCGTAGTGCGCCGTCTTGGACGCGCCGCCGGCATAGCCGGACGTAGCGCTGCTCACTCCCTTAACGTGCTTGAAAACCGCGTCAACACCCCAGAAGCACCCGCCGGCGAACACCGCCGTTGCCTGCCCCTTTGCCACGGCCTTGGGTACATCTGCAGCCGGGTCCGGAAGCGGCGCCGCGAATGACGCGCACCAGAAAAATGATGCGACGAGGCCGATGGTGCCGGCAGCGAGAACCGATTTCCTGCTTTGCGTACGAAACACGCCAACCTCCTTCAATAATAAACGCAGCGCCGCCGCCTTACCATCAAGTCACCGGCCCGACCGGCGAGCGCAACCGAAATGCTTCTTGCGGCCATCAGTCGTTCCCGGAGTCTCAAATCTTACGCATCGAGCGGCGTCTACCAACGTTAAAGCCAACCACTCGCGGCAGCTCGCGTCTCCACCTGCGTAAAGGCACGTGCGTCTTGGACCCGGTCCACGCCACGCGGTTCCAGCCCTGAGTTCCAACGGGGACCCAACGCGAATCTGCGTTCCCCCTCGTCACCTTGTGGGCGTTACCTAGTGGACGCGACCTCAGCGGTATTTTATGTCGCGGGCGGTCCACACAACGAAGGTGACCGCGATCGCCGCCCATACCAAGGCCATGAATGTGGATTCGGTATAGAACTCCCACATGACGGCGTTGATGCTCGACAGGATGACTACCGCAATCTTCAGCAGGTCATTGCCCATTGGGACCCTCCGCTCGCAGCTTAACGAAGGTCGGGTGCGCGGGCAAATGGGATCGGATTCGTCCCCGCTGCCGCAGAGGAGACAGCGTGATACGCAAAGGCAAGGAGCGCTTCAGACCGCCACAAATCGCCCCATTGGGTCATAGATCGGGCCATGGCCAATGCGACCAGCGGTCATCAATCCTGTGCAGCAACGGCATCAGCCGGATCGGTCAGCCCATCGACCTGATAGATGATGTTGCGCACGTCCGCGATCGCCGAATGCAGAATGGTGCACGCCCCCGCAATGGCGTCACGGGCTGCAAGAACCGGCACGCGTTCCCCGCCCGTCCCGCAAATCGGGTCGAGGTCCATCTGGACGGCGACAAGTTTGTCGAGTAGCGCTTCGAGCCGCGCTGAATTGGCCGAAACTGCGACCTCTCGATTCGTTCGACTTGCCATATGCTTCACCCGATAGGGCAATGTCTTTATTGCACGCGGGCCGTTGCGCTCCAGGTGGATGGCAACAAATTCGTGTGCTCGCGGTGCATGTGATTTGAAATATAGACCAGTTAAGAAAAGGATTCTGTTCGGTAGCCAACATAGGGTGGCGTCAGAAATCGGGACCGGGCGTCGTGGCCATACCCGTATTGCTTCAGGAGGGCCGATACGTGCGCGCGCGGGTCAACCATCCGCTGGTTTTTCCGGAGCCATCGGCTACAATTTCATCTATGTCTACTCCCAGACGCGCCTTCCTGCTCGCGCTGGCCATCGCACTTGTGGTCGTGGTGTTTTCAATGGGAACCTCGTTCACCTTCAGCGCCGAGTCGCCTGAGCGGGCGCGGGGCAGCGCGGTGTTCTGGTTGTTGCCGGCTGTGGCATTCGCCTCACCCCTTTGGATTCCGGCAGTCTTGCCAGCGCGCTGGCGCCGGGCGTCGGTCGCAGTGCAATGGCTTTCTGCAGCCGCCCTGCTTGTGCCGCTCAGGTATGCGGGCGCAGTAACGTTTCATCAATTCCAGTTGTACCCTCTCCCTTTGTTTTCCATCACCATCTTCGGTGTTGCCGCGATGCTCGGCGCTGGCTGCATCGCGGCGATCGCTGTGTTGCTATTGCCGAGTTTTCATCGTGTGGTTGGCAAAGCCACCTAGCCTGTCGCTCCTTAGAGCGCGCATGCGCGTCATCGAAGCTGGCAGTCTCACGCTCGAGCCACAGATCGCGGCACATGCGGACGGGATGTTCGTCGTCCTTAGCGACCCAGCGATCTACGAATACGAGAACGAACCACCACCCTCTCTTGAATGGTTGCGCGCACGGTTTGCGAAGCTCGAGACCAGGCGCTCTGCAGACGGCCACGAACAATGGCTCAACTGGGTCATCCGCGTTCCAACTTCCGAACTCATCGGTTATGTCCAGGCTACAGTCCGCGGGGAGGGTCGCGCGGCCATCGCTTACGTCTTATCCAGCGCTTACTGGGGCCGCAACCTTGGGCGCCAAGCTGTGGAGGCCATGATCTGCGAGCTTGTCGAGCATTATGAAGTTCGCAGCCTCTACGCCGTCCTCAAGCGCGAGAATCTCCGCTCCATGCGCTTGCTTGAGCGCCTCGGCTTCTCGGTTGCCGCGCCAGAGCAACAATTGACGCACCAAGTTGAGCCTGGCGAGGTACTGATGCGCCGTGAGAGCCAAAAAACTTGAGGAAATCGCGCTCCGACCCGTCGTCCATCACGGACTCGGAAGAAACGTGCGTTCTATTGGCGGGCCATGATGACGGCCCGCCGGCTAACTTGGATCGTTAGCCTTCGTGCTTTCGCATCGTCGATTCCATGACTATTGAGAGCGAGCTCAGCGCATTTCACGTGCGGTTGGCCGCCGGCGTCATTCATGTCTGCCTCGTCATTCCGGCTCTCATAGCGCGCTACATAACGGACGTCCTGCTCGGGAAAGGTGTGTTCCAGTCCGTGAAGCCCGCGAAGCGCGGACATCTTCTGAAGGAAAGCTTATCCTTCCACCGAGCGGACAGGTCGCGGCAGAACATCGTCTGCCTCTCATTCCAAATATTAGGCACTGGAGTTACTTCGTGGCATTCCCAGGCAATACTTCGTTGTTTGTCTCACTCGGCATCGCCGCGCTCATCGCCTGGCGTGTCTACTCACGCGTTCGCCGCATGGTCGGCCGACAGAGGCTATCGAACGTGCGGCCATGGATCACCGTCAGTCTGTTCCCCGCACTGATCGCGCTGCTACTGCTGGGCTCGATTCCTCATCCGGGTAGTGCATTGGCGCTAGTGGCCGGCGTCGGGTTGGGCGCCGGGCTGGGCATCTACGGACTTCGGCTCACCAAGTTCGAGCAAACACCGTCGGGCTTGTTTTACACCGCTAACGCCCACCTGGGCATCGCCTTGTCGCTTCTTTTCCTCGGCCGCGTCGCCTATCGTTCGGTACAGTTTTTTTGGTCGGCAGTCCCGGCCGCTGCGCCGCCAGCGGACTTTGTGCGCAGCCCTCTCACTCTGCTCATCTTCGGCACGCTGGCCGGATACTACGTCTTGTACGCGGTTGGCCTGCTGCGCTGGCGTCGCCGCGTCGGGTTGAATAATGCGGCGCCGACCACGGAGCAGCCGAATGCCTGACGCCGCCATCGAGCGATTTCGGCAATCCTCGAAAATTTCTCCATCGAGCGAACTACCGTCGGCAAGCCGCCGGCTGCCGCGCGCGTCAAGAATTAGCCGCTTCGTCTTAGGGAGCAAGCGGGCTGCTTTCGTTCACGGAGGAGTTCGAGGTATTCAACGATGACTATCAACAGATGCCGCTGCCGATCGTTGCCGCGCGCGCGGCGATCTGCGATCTGGCTTGCGGAAGATGTGCTACGTCGGCAAGTGCCTTTGCCGAATCAAATCCGGCTGCGACGCGCGAGCGCGTGATCCGGTTCGAGTCGCGTACTTTCAAAGGAGCTGACCATGCAAACAATGAAGTACCTCACCCAGTCGTTCGTATTGACGGCCGTTTTTCTGGGTCTGACTGCACTGCCGACGACCGCTTCGGCCGCATCCGAATCGGTGCTCATCAACCCAGGCAGCATCAAGTGGGGCGACGCGCCGCCGTCGCTGCCCAAGGGTGCCAAGATCGCCGTGCTTTACGGTGATCCTTCGAAGAGCGGACCTTTCTGTATGCGCCTGAAGGTACCTGCGGGCTACAAGATCCCCGCGCACTGGCACTCGCAAGCCGAGGCCCTGACCGTGATCTCCGGCACTTTCTATCTCGGGATGGGCGACAAGATGGAGACCGCCGCGGCGCATCCCCTGATGGCTGGCGGCTTTCACTATCTGCCGGCCAAGGAGCATCACTTCGCGATTTCCAAGGGGGCGTCGATTGTCCAGGTGAACGGTGAAGGCCCATTCGACATCACCTACATCAACGCCGCCGACGATCCGCAAAAGAATACCAAGCAGTGAAGTCAGGCTGTCGAATCGCGTGGCGAACATGTCGCAACGCGGTCCGAACGATGCGGTTACGTCTTTGGTCGCAGGCTCAGAGCAATAGGACTGGTCCAGCGAATTTGGCTTTGGTATATTCGAGGCTTGCCGCGCACGCGGCGCAAATGGACTCTAAGGAATGAATCGATACGACTTGCTTCTTGCCACGCTCGCGACCACCTTCGTTGCCGGCTGTGCCACGGCGCCGACACCAGTACCCGTGTCACAGGACGATAAGACCTATGTGACCGGCAGCCGTTTGCCTGCGCGCGATGGAGACTCGACCTCCACCGTCAACTCGACCTCTAGCAAGCAGGGGATCGACGATATGATGCAGCGTGGCAACATCATTATCCCGCCGAAGGGCGGAGCTATGTAGTTCCTTCTGCCAACGTACCTGGTGCCAGTCTCGGAAGATCGACTTAGCCCTGCGCAAGCCGCCTACCGTGGCGGCGCAATGGTACGTTGGCGTCCCCACGCGGTTCCAAGAGACGCGCTAGCTAAGGTTTTGCGGGCGGGATAGCCATCCCGCTTCTGTCCCGCGGCACCCCTGTTCGGGCTCTCCGCCTTCGTTTTGTTCCGATCATGCCTGCGCGGCGCCGAGTGCGCGGAAATGCGTCAGTAGCGCGCGATCCGGCCGATCCTAATCTTCGTAAAGAGCGTCCATTAAGACAAGCTCTTCGATTTTGACTATGTCGCGCAGCAGGCCGCGCATCAACGGCCCGGTGGACTGGGCGATCATTACGGGGCTGGTCACGCTGGCCATCTACATGGCCCGCGTTGCGCGCCGTCGCTGGCGCCGGCTTCGAAAACGGTAATGCTTTCAGTCGATCGAGCAAACCCCTATTGTGATTTATCACTCGATGGAAGCAGTGAGAATGGAATTAAAAGAGTCAGGTTCGAAATCGATTCAACCACGATCGCGCGTCGCCATTTGGACGCGGGGCCACAGCCTTGAGAGCACATGTAATGAGGTTGCAGCGACGGACTAGGCTCGATAGCATGATACGAGGAGCGTCCGTTTGAGGCGTTGCGCTGCGGCTGGGCGTCGGCGCGGATTCTTAATGACCATACCGGCAGTAAAATATTCGAACGTGGCCCCTTTCATGATCTACCGGACAGTCGAACCTCAGCGCATGGCAGGGAGAGCTAATGCCTGGGTTCGCCGCCTGCCTCGTTCCCATCCAGTACAGCAACGAGTTTTTTAATTGACCCGAACGCGCTGTCCAACGCGTTGCACGCGCTCCGGGACTTTTCAGCCGATAGCACCAAGGTCTCGCCAGGAATATGTGGCTCGCAACTCAGGTCGATCTTCAGGGCGACCAGGGCGTCCATGACGTTGTAAAGCTCTTTGTTAATACTTGGCTCCATTTGTGCACTCCTTTCTTTGGTGACCGCAGTTAGTGGTGGTTGTTCGGTTCACGCCACTCTGGGTCTGCGCTGGCCCCAGGACTTCGTCTGGCAGCCGCCATCTGTTTTATCAAATCGATAGCCAGCCAACCTTCTGTTGACTTGTCAAAGAAGTGGGAGGCTCCCAATCGAAAACTCTCCTCCCTATACTCGGTAGTCGCGTAATTTGTTATCACCACTTTGATCGCCGTGCGGGCTAACCCGCCTGCCTGGAGCGCCCTAAGGACATCGAAAGCCGTGCCCGAAGTCAGCGCAATGTCAGTCAGGATCAAATCGGGTTGCAGATGGGAGAGCTCGGCGATAGCGCGTTGCGCATCATCGCTACTCCCAATCACCACCGCCCCCGCCGCCTGCGTTTCCGCGACGAATAGACTAAGTAAGATCGGCGAGTCTTCGATGATATACACCTGCAGCGCTTTGGGAACGTTGCTCATGACGAGCTGAGGTCCTGCGTGGGTTTGCGACCGGAGATTCGAACGCCCCTAGTCGAATATTCGCGCTCGTGCAATCAGCCAAAGGATGTTTCGCTCGTAGGACAAGTGGAAGGCAATTCGACCTCTTCCTCACAAATTTTCCGGCAGATTGAGCGACGCGCGCCACGCGAACCGGGTGAGGATGACGATCAACGCGGTCGTGCTCATGCGTGGCGGGAATAGTCTGGCGTCCCCACGGGGATTCGAACCCCGGTACTCACCGTGAAAGGGTGATGTCCTAGGCCTCTAGACGATGGGGACGAGGCGGTTGTTGCGACGGGCGATTGGTGGAGCTAAGCGGGATCGAACCGCTGACCTCTTGCATGCCATGCAAGCGCTCTCCCAGCTGAGCTATAGCCCCACAGCAAGGCCGGAATTATAGGACC
>JADGRP010000129.1 GCA_017880805.1 Burkholderiales bacterium | reverse complement strand
GTGCCGACGGGCACATGGTGCTGACTGCGGATCCAAGCCGCTGCCTACTGCTGTATCCGTATCCCGAATGGGAGCCGATTGAGAAGCGCTTGATGGCTCTGTCGAGCTTCAACGAAAAAATTCGCGGCCTGCAGCGCCTTCTCGTCGGCCACGCCGACGACGTGGAACTCGACGGCGCGGGCCGCATTCTGGTTCCGCCGGCGTTGCGCCAATTCGCGACGCTCGACAAACGCGTGGTGTTGGTCGGGCAAGGCAACAAGTTCGAGCTCTGGGACGAGGAGCAATGGCAGGACCGGACCTCACAGGCGGTCGCGTTCCCAGCCGGCGGCCTGCCACCCGAGCTCGATGGCTTTTCGCTCTGATGCCGCATGGCGATCACGTCCCGGTCCTGCTCCAAGAAGCCGTGGCCGCGCTGGCGGTCAGGCGCGACGGGATCTATGTCGACGGCACCTTCGGTCGCGGGGGACACAGCCTCCGCATTCTCGACGCATTGGGTCCTCGGGGCCGCCTCATCGCCCTCGACCGCGATCCATCCGCGGAGGCGATGGCGCGAGAGTGGACCGATTCGCGCTTTCATTTTCATCGCGCCTGGTTTTCGACTCTGCCCGAAGTGCTGGCGCGCGAGCATATCGACCGCATTGACGGCGTGCTGCTGGATCTGGGCATTGCGTCACCGCAGATCGACGAACCGGAACGCGGATTTTCATTCCGCACCGACGGCTCCCTCGACATGCGCATGGATCCGTCGCGCGGTGACAGCGCGGCACAGTGGCTTGCTTCCGCAAGCGAAGCCGAACTGAAGGGAGTGATCGCGGATTATGGCGAAGAACGGTTTGCTCAACAGATTGCAAGAGCGATTGTTGCGTCTCGCGCGCACGAACCCATCACACGCACGCGGCAACTGGCCGCGATCGTGGCAAAAGCCCTCGGCGCGCGGGCGCGGGGTGATCGGAGTCAGGATCCGGCCACGCGGACCTTCCAGGCTGTACGGATTCACGTCAATCAGGAGTTACAGGAATTGTCGCTAGCGCTCGAAGCGGTATTGCAGCGTCTTGCTGCCGGGGGCCGCTTGGCAGTGATCAGCTTCCACTCGCTCGAGGACCGACTCGTGAAGCAGTTTTTTCGTCGCCATAGCCTGCCGTTCGAAGGCGACGCGCGATTGGCGAGATTGGCCATTGCCAGCGATTCACTGCCGCAGCCGCCGCTGAAGCTTGTCGGGCGCGCGGTACGCGCCGGTGATGTCGAGGTCGCCGCCAATCCGCGCGCGCGCAGCGCGACGATGCGCGTCGCCGAGCGCACCGGAGCCGCACTGACGTGATCGCGCGCATCAATCTGCTCTTGCTCGCGGTGCTCGTGGTCTGCGCGTTGTCGCTGGTCACGTCGCGGCATCAGGCGCGCAAATTATTTGTCGATCTCGAGCGCGAGCAATCTCACAGCAGGGCGTACGAAGTTGAATTCGGTCAGCTTCAGATCGAGCAGTCGACGTGGGCGATGCCCGCCAGAATCGAGAAGATCGGACGCGAGCAGTTGCATATGCAGCTTCCAGGGACCGGCCGGATCGAGGTCCTGGAGCGGACCAGCCGATGAAGACGCCGCGCGCGAGGCACTCCGGCGGGACCGTGGCGCCGAAGCTTCCGCGACTTCGCGCGCCGCTCGTTTTCGGCGGCTTGCTTGTGCTTCTGGTCGGACTGCTCGGGCGCTCGCTGTATTTGCAGCGCATCGACAACGCGTTTCTGCAGGAACAGGGCAGCTCGCGCTACAGCCGCGAGATCGACGTTCCCGCGCATCGGGGCCGCATCGTCGACCGTTTCGGCGAGCCGCTCGCGATCAGCACGCCGGTGAAAGCGGTCTGGGCGTGGCCGGATCAGGTCGTGGCAACGCCCGATCAATTGCGTGCGCTCGCCGCGGCGCTCGATATGACGCCCGCGTCGCTCAATCAGAAACTGGCCCAGGGCGGCGACTTCGTCTACGTGAAAAAGCCGGTCGCGCCTGAAGTTGCCGATCGCGCGGCTGCGCTCAAGATCAAGGGAGTGCACGACGAGAACGAATACTGGCGCTATTACCCCGGCGGAGAGGTTATGAGCCACGTCATCGGCTTTACCGGGGATCACGATGTGGGCCAGGAGGGCCTGGAGCTGGCGCAGCAGCCGTGGCTCGGCGGCAGGGCCGGGAGCCGGCGCGTGATCATCAACCGCAGGGGCGAGATTGTCGAGGACGTGCAGAGCATACGCGCGCCGCAGGAAGGGCGCGATCTGGCGCTGGCGATGGACAGCCGCCTTCAGTATCTTGCGTTTCGCGAAATCAAGGCAGCGGTGGATGCCAACAAGGCACACGCGGGCGCCGCGGTCGTTCTCGACGTCAAGACAGGCGAAATTCTGGCGCTCGTCAACTGGCCGAGTTACAACCCGAACAATCGTGTCCGCGCCACGCGCGACAAGATGCGCAATCGCGCGCTGATCGATACTTTCGAGCCGGGATCGACGCTGAAGCCGTTCACAATCGCCGCCGCGCTCGATGCCGGCAAGGTTCGTCCGGGTTCGATCATCGACACCGCGCCGGGCACGCTCACCATCGGACATGCCACGATTCACGATGCGCACCGCGAAGGAGCGCTGACGGTCGAACAGGTGATCCAGAAATCGTCGAATGTCGGCGCCGCGAAGATCGCATTGTCGCTGCCGGCCGAGACGATGTGGCAGACCCTTTCCGGCAGCGGCTTCGGCGCCGCACCCATGACCGGATTCCCGGGCGAAGTCTCGGGCCGATTGCGCCCCGCCAAGAGCTGGCGTCCGATCGAGCAGGCGACCATGGCCTACGGACACGGCATTTCGGTCAACCTCGTGCAGCTGGCGCGCGCCTACACGGTGTTCGCGACCGATGGCGAACTCAAGCCCGTATCCTTGCTCAAGGTCGACGGCGCGATTGCCGGTCGGCCGGTGATCAGCGCGGACACGGCGCGCGCGGTTCGCCGCATGCTGGAAATGGTCGTGTTGCCCGGCGGGACCGCGCCGAAGGCGCAGGTCTCCGGCTATCGCGTCGCCGGCAAGACCGGCACCGCGCACAAGATCGAGGACCACGTTTACGTCGACAAGTACGTCTCGTCGTTCGTTGGATTCGCGCCGGCGTCGAATCCACGGCTGGTGATCGCGGTCATGATCGATGAGCCCGGCGGCGGGCAGTATTACGGAGGCACGGTCGCCGCGCCCGTATTCAGCAGCATCATGGGCGCCGCGCTTCGCCTGCTCGGCGTTCCGGCGGATGCGCCCATCGACAACGTCGTGTTGCCGCCGGACGGCGAAGACGTGCGGGAAGAGACATGAGCAGCGCCGCCGCGGCGGATGCCGATGTTGCTGCACTGCTGGCGCGGCTTGGCACCGAAGTGCGGCGCATTACGTCGGATAGCCGCGACGTTCGCACCGGCGATGCGTTTGCTGCGTACCCAGGCACGCATCACGACGGCCGCGCATTCATCGCCGACGCGATCATGCGCGGCGCCGGCGCCGTTCTCTGGGAGACCCACGGCTTCAGTTGGAATCACGCCTGGAACCTTCCGCATCTGCCGCTCGAGGACCTCAAGGCAAAGCTTGGCACGATTGCCGATTTCATCTATGGCCATCCGTCGCGCGATTTGTGGATGGTCGGCGTCACCGGCACCAACGGCAAGACCTCCTGCGCGCATTGGATCGCTACCGGCCTCGATGCCGCCGGCCGAAAGAGCGCCGTGTTGGGCACGCTCGGCAACGGTTTGCTAGGCTCGCTCTCGCCTTCCAGCAACACCACGCCCGACGCGGCCTTGTTGCATGAAACGCTCGCCGCCCTGAAGGCTGCCGGTGCCGAGGCGGTGGCGATGGAAGTCTCGTCGCACGGTCTCGACCAGGCCCGGGTGAATGGAGTCGCGTTCGATGTAGCACTGTTCACCAACCTGTCGCGCGATCATCTCGATTACCACGGCACGATGGGCACGTATGGCGCCACCAAGGCGAAGCTCCTCGCATGGCCGGGACTGCGTGTGGCGGTCATCAATGCCGACGACCCGTTCGGTCAGAGCCTGATCGAGTCCACGCGCGCCAAAGGGCGCAAGGTGCTGACGTACGGTTTTGGCGCGGCGGATATCGGTGGTACGCGCCTGATGCCATCATCCGAGGGGCTTGCGTTCCACGTCGAGACTCCGTGGGGCAAAGGCGAGGTCGAGACCGGATTGGTTGGGGCGTTCAACGCTTCCAATCTGCTTGGCGTACTCGGCGTTCTGCTGGTCAGCGGTGTCGGCTTCGAGCAGGCGCTCGATATCGTTTCACACCTCGACGCGCCTCCGGGGCGCATGCAGCGCAGCGGCGGAGGTTACGCGCCGCTGGTCGTCGTCGACTATGCCCATACGCCCGATGCGTTGGACAAGGCGTTGACCGCGCTGCGCCCTTCGGTCGCCAGCGGCGGCGAGCTGGTGTGCGTTTTTGGTTGTGGTGGTGAGCGCGATCGCGGCAAGCGGCCGGAAATGGGGCGCGTTGCGGCACTGCTCGCCGATCGGGTGGTCATCACCAGCGACAACCCGCGTAGTGAGGACCCGGCAGCAATCGCCAGCGAAATCGTTCACGGGATTCGCGAAACCGGAAATCGCCGCTACGGCATACAACTGGATCGCGCTGCCGCGATCGCCGGCGCGATCAGTCGCGCGCATGTAGGCGACGTGGTGCTGCTTGCCGGCAAAGGGCACGAGCCGTACCAGGAAATCGCGGGCGAGCGCCAGCCGTTTCTCGATTGGGACCACGCGACGCGCGCACTCGCCGCGTGGAGCGGCCGATGATGCACGCTGCGACAGCGGCGCAAGCGATCGATGGCGTGCTGCGCGGCCCGAATGCGTGGTTCAGCGGCGTTTCGACCGACTCGCGCTCGCTCGCGCCCGGCGACCTGTTCGTCGCGATCAAAGGCGATACGTTCGACGGTCATGAATTCGTGTCGCAGGCGTTTGACCGCGGCGCAGTGGCGGCGATCGTCGCCGTCGACCGCGCGGCGGAGATTGCTGACGCGGTGCGCAACGCGGCGGCAGAAACGATGCTGTGTGTCGCCGACCCGATCAAGGCGCTCGGCGCGCTGGCGAAGTTCTGGCGGCGCCGATTCTCGCTTCCCATCGCCGCAATCGTGGGCAGCAATGGCAAGACGACCGTCAAGGAAATGACTGCAGCGATCCTGCGCGCGGAATTCGGCAGCGACAATGTGCTCGCGACCGCCGGCAATCTCAACAACGAGATCGGACTGCCGCTGACCATACTCCGCCTTCGCTCCGTGCACGCAGCCGCAGCGATCGAGATCGGTATGAATCATCCGGGCGAAACCGCGATGCTTTCCGCGATTGCCGAGCCCACTATCGGTGTGATCAATAACGCCCAGCGCGAGCACCAGGAATTCATGAATAGCGTCGCCGACGTCGCCGCGGAGCACGCGTCTCTCCTCGGAGCGCTTCCCGACGATGGGTACGCGGTGATCAATGCCGACGACGACTATGCGGTGTTCTGGCGTGAGGTGGTGGCGCGCCGCAATGCCGACGGTGCGTCGCTGATCGTGCGCGATTTCGGAATGCGCGCGCCTGCAGCGATCAGCGCACGTTCCGAACCCAGGGCATGGGGAAACAGCGTCCAGGTAACGACTCCCGAAGGCGCCGCTTCGTTCGAGCTGAACGTTCCCGGTCGACACAACGTTTCCAACGCGCTGGCGGCCATTGCCGCGGCCACAGCGGCTGGCGCAAGCGTCGACGCC